>JAGNSI010000064.1 GCA_017988135.1 Pseudarcicella sp. | reverse complement strand
ACTTGCGAGTCATGTGTAAGTTTTCAAAACAATGCTTCTTTTAATATTCATGAGCTAGATGCGGCATCAAATAACTCTGTAGATGACATTAGAAGTTTGATAGATCAAGTTCGCTATCCTCCTCATTCGGGTAAGTATAAGATTTATATCATAGATGAGGTTCACATGCTTTCGACGAGTGCCTTTAATGCCTTTTTGAAAACGTTGGAAGAGCCACCCAGCTATGCTATTTTTATTTTAGCTACTACCGAAAAACATAAAATTTTGCCTACTATTTTGTCGAGGTGTCAGATATTTGATTTCAATAGAATTCAGGTAAAAGACATGTCTGAACATTTGGCAAATATAGCTCAAAAAGAAGGTATAACTGCTGAAACAGAAGCTTTGGACTTGATAGCTCAAAAAGCAGATGGCGGCTTAAGAGACGCATTGTCGATGTTTGATTTGAATGTAACTTTTTCTTTGGATAATGTTTTAAGGTATTCCAATGTATTAGAAAATTTACATATTTTAGATTATGATTATTACTTCAAAATGACTCATTCGTTGATTGCGGGTAATATTTCAGAAGTGTTTTTGTTGTTTGATGAGATATTGAAAAAAGGTTTTGACGCACTTCAATTTGTAAGTGGATTGTCAGAGCATTTTAGGAATCTGATGGTTTGTAAAGACCCAGTGACGGTGACTTTATTAGAAACTTCATCTTCTGTTCAGGAAAAGTATTTGGCTCAATCAAGTTTGGCTAGTTATTCTTTTTTGATTTCTTCATTGAGTATTGGAACTTCTTGTGAGTTGAATTTTAAATCAGCTAAAAATCAGAAACTGCATGTTGAAGTGGCATTGTTGAAGATGGCAAATATTACTAAAGTTATCAATTTGGCATCCTTGCCTGCTGTGGAGGGCGGGCTTGTGGGAAAGTCTGAGCGTGTTCATGAGCAAGGCGAAAGTCTTGTTGTGGTGAACACTGCAGTTGTAGAAAATGATAAATTAAAGAATGAAGTTTTACCTAACATAGAAAAACCCAAACCAAATATAGCTTTAGGGAAGCTAAAGAGTACTGTTGCAGTTTTAAAAAAAGAAGTTGTAGTAGAAGAAGTAAAAGCAGTAAAGCAAAATAATTTTGAGAATAAGCCTTTCAATAAAGAACAACTTTTGATTTATTGGAACTTGTTTTTAAAAGAGTTGGAGAAAAAAGAAAAGCATAGTGAGTTTGTTATTTTTAATAGGGAATTTCAGTTAGAAGGTACTCGCATACATTTATACGTAGACCATGAAATTCAGGCAGATTTATTGCAAAACTCGTTACGAACAGAATTGCTTACTTTTTTGAGAAATTCTTTAGAGAATAGTGATATTTCGTTGGATGTGAGTGTGCAAGAAGTGATGCCTTCTAATTTGGTATATACTCAGGCTGAAAAATTTAACTTTTTAACTGAATTAAATCCTCATCTTGCTCAATTGAGGGTGCTATTAGGTTTGGAGTATGATTTTTAGTAAAAATGCAAGATTTTTGTCCTGCATTTTTACTAAACAATTTTTATCTTGTTTGACCGTTTCCTGTTATAATCCATTTTTCGGTTACCATTTTTTCTAATGCAAATGGACCTCTTGCATGTATTTTTTGAGTAGAAATGCCAATTTCTGCACCTAAACCGAAAGCTCCACCATCTGTAAACCTTGTAGATGCATTACTATAAACTGCCGCTGCATCTACTTCTTTAATGAATAATTCGCAAATGTTTTTGTCTTCAGATATTATAGCTTCTGAATGTTTTGATGAGTGTACTTTGATATGTTCTAATGCTTCTTGTATGTTTGCTACAGATTTTATTGAACATTTGTAATCTAAAAACTCTCTCCCAAAGTCTTCTTCACTGGCTTTTTGTAAATATGGGTAGTTGTTTTTAGTAAGGATATCATAGCAAAAATTGTCAGCAAATACTTCTATATTCCATTTGACGAAATTTTCTTGTAAACCTGTTAAGAATGTTTGGGCTACAGCTTGGTCTACGACAATAGTGTCTAATGCATTACATACAGAAGGTCTTGATGTTTTGGCGTTTACCACTATGTCTATCGCTTTGTTGATGTTTGCGTTAGTTTCTATATAAGTATGACAAACACCAGCACCTGTTTCTATGGTAGGTACAAGTGAGTTTTTTCTTACAAATTGTATAAGCGAGTCAGAACCACGTGGAATGATAAGGTCTACATATTTGGTTGCCGTTAAAAGTTCTAACACTAAAGCTCTGTCTGGAGGTAGTAGTGTTACTACATCGCTATCGATATTGCTTTTTGTGAGAGCCGATTTTATTATGCTCACTAAATAGGAGTTGGTATCGTAAGCATCTGAGCCACCACGTAATACTACAGCGTTTCCAGAACGAATACACAAAGCTGTGATGTCTATTGTTACGTTGGGTCTGGCTTCGTAAATAATGCCAACTACACCAAGTGGTACGGCTATTTTTTTAAGTTTTAAACCATTTTCTAGCGTTTTTTCTAGTAAAACGCTGTCAGCAGGGTCAGGCAATTGCATTATTTCAATAATACTTTTGGCTAAATCTTCTATGCGTTCTTTAGTGAGCTTTAGCCTGTCGTATTTAGGGTCGCTTGTTTCCATTCTTGCCAAATCTTTGTTGTTTTCAACAATGATTTGGTCGATATTTTGTATTAATTGGTCGCTTAGTTCTTTCAAAAAAACATTTTTTTGATCACTGCTCAATCTTCTTACAGTTGAGGAAGCGTCGTATGTGTTTTTTAGTAAAGGTAATATGCTGGTAACTTCTTGAACTTGCATTTGTTTTTTGTGATATTTTTAAAAATAATATTGTACTTATCAAAATTCGTACCCTAGCGTGAAATAGCTGATAGGTTTGTTAAAGTTTTTGAATTCTTTTCCCCATGCTAAGTCGTATTTCAAGTAGTTGCCTAATACGGTTGTTCTGAAACCAAAGCCAATGCCTAGCAGGTAGGGTTCTTTGTAATTTTTAATCTTTATTATTTGGCTACCTTCTGTTTCTGAGCCCAAAACAGTGGTGTTCAATTCGTTTATGTTTCCTGTCCAAACTGCACCAGCATCAAGGAATGTAGCAAGCTGAAGATTGGTTAAGAATTTTGAAGTAACATCGTTGTTGAATAGGTATTTTGCCACAGGTATTCTAAGCTCAGTATTGATCAAAAGATTGTTCTTTCCGTTGCTTTTCCCTAGTTCGAATCCTCTCATATTGGTAGAGAAATCAAGTAAGAAATAGTTTTCTATGACTTCGTTTAGTAATATATTTCCATTTTCTTTGATGAAGTTTTGGCTAAATCTTTCTGAAATCCAATTGTCCATTCCCCCAAACAAAATGGTTTTAGGGCTCTTTCCAAAAGAATGTTGTCCGTAAAATCTTGTTGCAAAAGTAAAATCACCACCAAGGTTGAAATAATGCCTGAAGTCAGCAGTGAATCTTCCGAAATCTTCATTCTTTATTTTTATGCTTTTGTTATTTTCATACTTCAAAAGAAATTTATTGCCACTTTTGGGTCTATTGTCAATCCCAATTGTAGAATTATCGAAAATGAATTCACTTTTTATTCCTGCATAAGTGGTGATGCTTTCGTTTACAACAGGTGTATTTATTTGTTCTACTTTATTGTAAATGTAGTAGGGCGAAAGGGCAAGTCTAGCATTTTTACTAATTACATATGTTGAGTTTATGGCATATTTAGAATTAGTTGTTCTCAATTCAGTAAGATTTTCATCGCCAACATAAAGTGATTTGCGGTCTACTCTTGGTCCAACTTTGAAAGGTCCAAAATTGTAATTGAAGCCAGCATATAAGTCGATATTTTTAAGGTCGAAGGTCGTGAATCCACCCAAATCTATCTCATATTGGTCTAGTTGGTCATTTAATGCCACGTCTATTCTGTAACCTAACCCTCTTGGGTCAGACTGAAAACCATTTTCTGTACTGGTAAGGTCTATGCTATTTCTGAAATTATATGGCCCTTTCACCTTTAAGTTGGGTTGTTTTAAAGGTTTTGGTGTGGCTTTGGTTTTAGAGTACGTATTTGTTCTCCAGTTTGACTTGCTTACTACTCTTGAGTTGATATTATTTTCTTCGAAAATATAGTTTTCGGTATCCACTTCTCCAGGTTTTAAAACCAAACTTTTTGTTGATTTCGTTTTGTTTTGTGGTTTGTCAGTTTTTGTTTCTTGAGTTGATATTTGTTCTGTTTTTAAATCCAATTCAATATTATTGTCAAGACTTTGGTTTTCTAACTGATAATAATCATTGTGGCTCGATTGTACCAAAAGTTGTCGGGTAGCTTCGTTGTAAGATGCTTTTGCGATGGCTTTGTCACTTATCCAAACTCTTTTTGTAGATGAATCTGCTTTAGTATATTTTTTTAATTGGTTTATTCCATCTGAATTTTCTATGAAATAAAATTCATTTTCATTATTTGTCGAAATGTTAGCAATTGACCCATTAGAGGTGTATATTTTTTTTGTAATTTTTTTTCCTTCATACAAAAATACAGATTGTTGGTTGTCTATTGTTTTTAATGTTGCTTTTTCGACATTAAGCGAGTCGTTATTCCTGTTGCTTATAAATAAAAAGTCATTTGATTTTTTGCTAAATGTTGGTTCCAAATCATCAAAAGCGTCATTAGTGATTTGTTGAAATGTTTCTTTTTTTATGTTGTATATGAAAATATCTATTTGCCCATTTTTCTCAACACTTGCTACCAATTCGTTGGTTTTTTCATTGATATCGAAAGAAAGTATATTGCCAGTAATACTCATTTTTCTGGCTTCTTTAGTTTTACTTTCTCTAGATTTAGTGTTGTTTAGGTCTATTGTTTGTAGGTAATTAATGTTGTTTGTTTGAGAAATTAACACAATTGATTGGTTGTTTTTCCATTTGAATAAAGGCTTGCCAATATTTTTATTATTCTTGTTTCTGAATAATATTGTGTCTTTCTTGCTTTGTTTGTCTATCAGTTTAAGCGAAATTTCATTGTTTCCATACTCCAAAAGTCCATAAGAAGTGCCTTTTGGGTTTATTTTCAAATCTGCATTACTTTTATTTCTTTGTAATAGATGGTTAGTGAAGTTTATTTTTGTTTCGTTTTTTATTTTTTCTAACTGTGCTATTTGGTCATGTTTGTTTAAATAATAGCTTTTCCAATCTTTTACAATTGTCATGAAAGGTGTATTGAGTGTGCTACTCATACTTACTTTTTCATTTCTAATTATTCTTGTCAGGTTCAATATGCCCGATATATTTTCTTTGCCGTATTTTTCGGCTATAAAATGCCACATAGATTGTCCAATGGCTTGTGCTTCGTCGTTTTTGAGGTGATCTATTTTGCTAAAATTGTTTGCATTGAGATAGTTTATAACTAATTGATTTTGTGCAAAATTTAAATCATCGTTGTTGTTTAAAATATATGCAACCAAGCCTTTGGTAAACCATTCTGGTGTATTGAGTAGCAATGAGTTTTGGATAGCATCTTTTACATTGCCTCCATAAAGCATGTCGTGAATATAGAGTGTAGTGATGTTTTTTATTAAATTTTGTTGAAAGTTTTTGCTTGTTCCTTCAATGATTAGGTTCAGTTTTGGGTCGTTTATTTTGTCGTCGAGCAAGCTTTTTGAATCTATATCTTTGTTTATACCTTCTGTATAATCGCTGGCTTCGTACAAGAAAATTTTTGTTTTTTCGTATGGAGAAAACCCTAAAGTATTACTTATTTTTTCGTAAGCCGTTTCTGCTAGTTGGGCGGTGTAAGTAGCCGTGTTTGCGTTTTTGCCATAAAAATTCACTTCGAAGTGTTGAGAACTCATTACTTTCCAGTCTTTTTTTACGGTTTTTGCTTTGTTTTTATTGAAAATACGTTGTGTTGGATAATGTTCTTGTGCAGAAGTTAAAAATGAATGGACAATAAGTATGGCAAGTAGTATTTTTTTCATTTGTATATTTCAATTTATTCAATGACTTTCTAGTTTCATAGCCATTGTTTTATGATTTTTTTTAGATTCCTACTTATTCGATACGCAGCTTTTTTGTATATGGTTTTTGTTGTAAAATGACTTGAAGTTGAAATTTTACAATAAATATTATCACTGGCGTAATATTTCGAATATTGAAAAGGGATTGAATTTTTTTAAAATTCACCTAAATATAACGAATCAAAACGAGTAATATTTACTTCAGAGTGAAGTTCTTTATTAAAAATTAACATTTCTGAAAATTGATTAGCAAAATAAGGTATCAGTGACACGCCTTTTGATCCAAAACCGTTGAATATTCCTATTTCTTTATGCTTTGGGTGCATACCAATAAATGGTCTTCTGTCTGCTGTGGCAGGTCTTATGCCTGCTTGCTGGTTTAAGGTTTCTATACTAAATGAAAAAGTTTTTTCTGCTTTTTCTAGTAATATTTTGTTTGCTTCGTTTGTGTTTTTCCAATTTAGGTTGTCCCAGTCGTAGGTAGCGCCTAGTCTGAAATTTTCATCTTTTTGTGGTAGTATAAAAAATCCTTGGTTGATTATATGGTTTATATTTTGTGTTTCTTGGTTAAGTTTTATATTTAGTATTTCACCTTTTACGGGTTTGAATGGTAGCCAAGAAAAAAAAGGGTTTTGTGTTGTGTAATAGCCTTCGCAAAAAATGGTAAAATTGTTGTTTATATTCTGAGGGTTGATGTTTGTATAATCGTATTTTTCTGTATCAATAATAGTAATGTTTTGCAAACGAAAATATTGATCGAAATTATGGATTAACTGGTTGATATCTAGCCATCCCGATGAGCTTATGGTAAGTCCTCCATGGTTTTTTTTTATGAAATTATAGTCGTCTTTGGTTGTTAAGTTTATGTATTTCGAAGGGGTTTGGGTGAATTTTTTTGTAAGAATTTCTTTAATTTTTTCATCTGGGAAAGGGTAAAAAATAAGAGTTGGATGGAAAAACTTTTCTGTAATGCCAGCATCTTGAAAATCTTTTTCGAGTTGAATATAAGTGTCTGTTAAAAAAGGGAAAATCTCATCAGCTAGCCAAGTTTCAACCATTCTTCTGCCCGTTACGGGGTTGTAAATACCTGCGGCAACTTGGCTAGAGTTTGGTAAAGTAGGTTTGTGAATAAGTGTAACAGCTTGCTTGTTTTTTAAAAGAAAGTAGGCTAATAAATTTCCTGCAAGCCCTTTGCCAACTATGGTGTAATGTTTGTAAATTGTGTTGTTCACTGTTTTTTTTCTACATTGTTTTTTTGAAGTTCGAGGATAAATGCAACTTGTTGGTCTAGTGAAATGCTAGATGTGTCCAACAAAATAGCGTCTATAGCTTGCTTCAGCGGGCCTTCTTCTCTGTTGGTGTCTATAAAATCTCTTTTTTGTAGGTTAGTGATAATTTCGTCGAGGTCGTACATTTCACCTTTTTCAAGCAGTTCTTTTTGTCTTCTTCCAGCACGGGTTTCAATGTCTGCTGTCATGAATATTTTTAACTCAGCATCTGGAAAAACTACCGTGCCTATGTCTCTGCCATCCATAACAATTCCTTTATTTTTCCCCATTCTTTTTTGTTGCATTACCATAGCTTTTCGAACCGACGCAATAGCACTTACTTCAGCTACTTTTTCTGAGATGTGCATTTTTCTGATTTCATTTTCTACATTCAGTCCATTCAAGTAGGTTTCTGAAATGCCGATATGCTCGTTGAAATGAAAAGTGATGTCTATATTTTCAAGTGCTTTTTCTATTTCGTTGGGATTTGTTATGGCAATGTGATTGTTGTAAAAGTACAAGCAAACGGCTCTGTACATGGCACCAGTATCTATAAAAACATATCCCAATTTTTGAGCAACTATTTTGGCTGTTGAGCTTTTTCCACAAGAAGAATATCCGTCTACTGCTATGATTATTTTTTTCATTTGTTTTTATTTGAACGTTCTCAATGAGCAAAGCTTTTCAGAATTTCAAAACTAGTTTTTTTACGGTAAAGTATTTTATGAAAACTTTCACAATAATAAGCTTTTGATTTTAATTTTTATGTTTTTAATAATTCAAATTTTTTACAACGTTTAAGGGGTAAAAATATTGTCTTGTCTTTATTTATGAATATTTTAATATTAATATGATTTTTTTACTTTTTATTTAAAATAAAAAGAATAATTATATTTTATTTTTTAAAAAATTATATATATAGATTTTTTTCTTAAAAATATTACGTTTTTGTAAAAAAAATATTACTTTGCTAACATAAATTTTAACAAATTTTAACAAACATTAATGATTTTGCTAAAATTTAGGAATCATTTTTTTTAAAATTCATCATCATTCGTTGTTTATTTACACTAATATTTTCTACTCAAAACATCTTTCAAAATGGAAAAAATCATTCGATTGTTTATTGTCTTTTTTTGTTGTAGCTGTTTAGCCAGCTATGGGCAAGAAAAACAAATCATAGGAAAGGTAACATCCGCAGATGGCACAAAAGGTTTGCCAGGCGTGAATGTTAGAATAAAAGGAACCAATAAAGGTACTTCGACTGCTGCCGATGGTAGTTTTACATTGAAAAATGTAAGCGAATTCAATAATTTGGTTTTCAGTTATTTAGGTTATGTAACTGTTTCTGAAAAAATAGGAAACAGAAACGAAATTATAATAGCCATGCAAGAGGCAGAGTCCCAAATAGAAGAAGTCGTTGTGACAGCACTGGGGGTTTCTAGAGAGAAGAAATCTTTGGGATACAGTACAGCCACTGTTTCTAATGCTATTTTGAATGAAACCAAAAATATAAGTCCGCTAGACGCTCTCAATGGTAGAGTAGCTGGTCTTTCTGTATCTACAGCTTCGGGTGCTCCAGGAGCATCTACAATTGTAAATATTAGGGGTTTGAGTTCTGTAACAGGCAACAATCAGCCATTGTATGTTATAGATGGTGTACCTATGAACAACAGAAGTAACACCTCATCTTCCAAAGCTTTATCTAGTTTAGAAAAAGAGGATGTTTCCCGTTCTATGGATTTTGGTAACCAAATGAACGACATCAATCCAAATGATATAGAAAATATTTCGGTACTAAAAGGCGTATCAGCTACTGTTTTGTACGGAAGTAGAGCTGCAAATGGTGCTATCATCATTACTACCAAAAGAGGTAAAAATGGTAAAGTTAAGGTAGATCTTTCTTCCTCTGTGGCTCAGTCAGAAGTATTGAGGGTGCCACACCTCCAAAATAAATATGGGCAAGGTTGGAGTGGTTTATTTGCTCATGAAGAAAATGGTTCTTGGGGTCCAGAGATGGATGGGCAAACTAGACTTTGGGGTAATCAAGTAAACAATGCAGAATTATTGAAACCATTTTCGGCTCAAAAAGATAATATTAGAGATTTTTTCAACCGTGGATATGAGCTCAATAATAGTGTAGCTCTTTCGGGAGGAACAGAATTGGCTAATTTTAGATTGTCTTACTCTAATGCCAAAGCAGATGGCGTAGTGCCTACAAACGCAGATAGCTATGAGAGAAACACTGTAGGTTTAAATACTGGTTTGAAAATTAAAAAGTTTACAGTAAATGCTAATCTTAATTATGTTTCAAAAAACCAAAAAGCAGTAGCTACTGGGCAAGATGATGATTCTGGAGGAGGAAATGTGGTTTGGCAAGAATTAATACAAGTGCCAGTAGATCATTCTATTGTAGACTATAATCACTTAAACGACAATAGTATTTATTCAGACTTTATGTCGCTCGATTATTTTCATACACCCTATGCTCAAAATCCTTATTGGACTCTTTACAATCAAGGTAATCAATATCTTGAAGATAGGTTTTATGGTAATTTAGAACTTGGATACGAGCTAATAAAAGGCTTGAATTTGAAATGGAGATTAGGATCAGATGTGTCTTATGCTTTTCAAAAAGATTGGGGAAATAAAGGGATTATCAATAGTGGTACTGCAAATTCTACAGCAAATAACATAGCTGGAAGCGTCGCAGAAATGGCACTTAACAATCAACAATTTAACAGTGATGTTATCATTGATTTCAATACAAAGTTTGATCCCAAAGTAGACTTTCAGGCATTAGTAGGTTATAATCTCAATCAGAGAACCACACATAGGCAAATTTCTAAAGTAACCACCCTCGATTTATCTGAATTTTATCAATTGAGCAACTCTTCAATAACGCCTGTTACTCGCTCTAAAGACGAAATAAGAAGATTAGTGGGTGTATTTGCTTCAACAACTGTTGGTTATGATAATTGGTTGTATGCTACACTAACAGGAAGGAACGATTGGTCGAGTACATTGCCCAAAGCAAATAATTCGTTTTTTTATCCAAGTGCAAGCATAAGTGCAGTGTTGAGCCAAGTGTTAAATTTACCCAAAGCGATATCTTTTGCAAAAATTCGCCTTGGGGTTGCATCGTCTGCTAATGATACAGATCCTTATCAGATTTTTCCAGTTTACGATCCGGCAGAAGCTTTAGCGGGAGGTTTTGGAAGTATAAAGTTTCCTTTCGGAGGGGTAAACTCATACGAAATTTCGGGTAATCCTGGTAACCCTAATTTAAAACCAGAAATTTCTACAGAATACGAAGCAGGTTTAGAAATGAACTTTTATCAAAAAAGAATTGGCTTAGACTTTAGTTATTACGATAAAGTAACTGACAACCAAATTGTAGAGCTAAACCCTGATCCAGCTACAGGATATACAAGGCAAATGTTAAATTTGGGAAGAGTAAGAAATAAGGGTATTGAATTAGCGGTAAATTTAGTTCCTATCAAAATCAAAAATTGGGAGTGGGGAGTGGATTTTAATTTTAATAAAATAAATAATAAAATAGAAGTTTTGGGTTTAAATAATTCTACGAGCTTACTACTCAATGATTCTTATGATGTGAAATTCAAAGCTGAAGTAGGAAAGCCCTTGGGTGCTCTTTATTCGCCAGACGTAAAAAGAAATGCAGCAGGTCAAGTAATTGTAAACCCAACTACAGGTTTACCTTTAACAGCAGATCAGGATGTATATAGAGGCACCAATAATCATGATTATACACTGGGAATAGCCTCTTATGTTTCTTACAAAGGTTTCAGACTTTCTGCAAATGCTGATTATAGGAAAGGTGGGGTGTTTTATTCTTATACAGCTAGGTTAAATTATTTCGTAGGTAATGCTTGGGAATCACAATATAACGATAGACAACCCTATGTTTACCCTAATTCTGTAGTAGAAAAAGTAAATCCAGAAACTAAACAAGTCACTTATGCCGAAAATCTAAATCCAATATCACGTGCAAATATTTTTACTTATTATGGTGGAGCAGATGTGACTTCCAATCAGCATAGACATGTGTTAGACAAAACTTTCTTTAAACTTAGAAACGTTTCTCTCAACTACAGCATACCGTCAAAGTACACTAAAAAACTAAAAATGTCTGATGCCTCTGTAGGTGTATATGGTAGGAATTTGATACTTTGGACACCTAGCGAAAACCATTTTGTAGATCCAGAGGCGAATACTTTTGGTGGTGATATAGAAAACCTTTATGGTGAATTTTCAGCTGGTCCTTCTACGTTCAATTATGGCGTTCAGTTAAATTTTTCTTTTTAGAAAAAATAAAAAACAAATTAAAGAAAGCAATTTTTGCTAAGTCTTTTACTATAAAACAAATATTCATATGAAAAATATCAAACATTATATTATTCTATTTGTAGTGTTTTTTGCCATAAATAGTTGCGAAAAATGGTTAGAAGTAAACGAAGATCCCAATAATCCAAGCGTAGTACCTACAGCATTGGCTTTACCAGCTGCTCAAGCTTCGGTAATGGCAGCTACAGGCGGAGATATTGCTGCTTTAGGTGGGCTATGGAGCCAACATTGGACACAGAATAATGTGTCTTCACAATACAAAAATATAGATGGTTACGCACTCAATGCAAACGATTTTGATCGTTTTTGGAGTGAAATGTATGGCGGTGGATTATATGATCTCGAATCAATCAAAAAGCAAGCATTGGCTTCTGGAAACAATCATTTGGCATTGCAATGTATAGCTTTACAAAGTTTCGGTTTTCAGCTTTTAGCAGATTTTTTTGATAAAATTCCTTTGGTACAAGCTTTTCAGTTAGAGAAATTTCCACAACCTATATATAACGAAGGTCCTGAAGTTTATTCAGAACTATTAAAAAGGTTAGACGAAGCGCTAGCTTTAGATTTTAGCAAGTCTATTTCAACTGCCGCCCTAAAAACAGACCTTATCTTTGGGGCTTCTAGTGATGGTAAAGAGCAATTGGATAAATGGAAAAAGTTTACTAATACTCTCAAACTCAAAATGTATTTACGCCAAACTAATAGCCCTAATAAAGCTATTGCAATTGCTTCAATTAAAAAAATGTTGAGCGATAGTACAAAATTTTTAAATACCCATGCTAGTATAACAAAGTTTATAGACGAAACCACTAAAAGTAATCCTCTTTTTGAAAATAGTGTTCGTCAGCTCAATACACCTTATAATCTAACGATGTCAAATACCCTCTATAGTTATTTGTTAGCAAATAATGATTTGTCAAGAATAGATGCCTATTTTATAAAAGGCAAAAGTAATCCTAAAGTGTATTATGGCTTAATACAAGGAGACTACGAAGCTCCTACTCAAGAAATACCAGAAGGCTTTGTAAGTACGATAAACTTGAAAGCTACTGATCCATTTTATTTTTTTAGTTTAGATCAAGTAAATTTTATGCTTGCGGAAGCTTATTTAATTGCAGGTGATGCTGTTAAGGCCAAAGAATATTATAATAATGGTGTAAAAGATGGATATGCGAAATTTGGAATATTGTTTGATTCTCAAAAAATTGAAACAGGTGGCGTTTATGCATTTCCAACTAATGGGAATTTTGAGGATCAATTAAAGGCTATAATAACTCAAAAATGGGTTGCAGCTTTTAAACAAGGTTATGAGTCGTTTTTTGACCAAGCCAGAACGGGCTACCCAGCAAACTCACCTTTAAAGAAAAGTCCCAAAACATATTTAGATGGAAGTTGGCTGCCAGAAGCAAACTATGTTCCAGGTGAATGGACACAGTCATTAAACGCAAGTACCAAGCCAGGTGAATTTCCTAAAAGAATATTATATTCATCTGTGTCAAAGGATAATAATGTAAATGTACCTAAAGGTGAAAAAATTACAGACAAAGTATGGTGGATGAAATAATCAATTTTAAAAAGAAGATAAACATGAGAAAATACTTAATATATATAAAAATACTTTTTTTGTCTGCAATTATACTTTCATGCGAAAAGGAATTGACAACAGAAAATATTTCTAGGATTACCTATTATCCAGTATTTGAGGTCAAAGGAGACCGTTGGGCACAAATAGACAAAGGGGGGTCATGGTCTGATCCTGGAGTAATAGGAAAGGAAGGCACTAAAGAAATATCCGTAAAAGTAGAAGGTGCGGATAAAGTAGATCTTAAAACACCTGGTGTATATACTATCAAATATTCAGCTGTGAATAAAGATGGCTATGCAGCAAGTACTTACAGGTATGTAGGTGTAATAGACCCAGTCGTAAAAGGTAAAGATATTTCAGGGAATTACAAGCGTACCGCAGGAGCTTTGGGTGTTTCTACAGTGTCGAAAATTAAAGATAATTTGTTTCAAGCTAATAATGTAGGTGGGGTAGAGAAGCCTAGCGACGATGTAAGTGTACAATTTTATTATTATGCACCTGGAAAAATTAAAGCGCCTTACCAGTTCAATGGAAGTGGATATTTTGAGACCAAAGACGAAGCTATAGTGGAAGGAGAAAAGTATTCATGGATAGTATTGAATGGTGGTTATGGTCCAGCTTTAAGAACATTTGTAAAACAATAAACAATAGAAAAAATGAAGAAATATAAATATATAATATTGGCATTTTTATCAATCACTGTGTTTTCGTGCGATATGGGCGGCGAGCCCGAAATTGGAGGTACAGGCGTAAAAGAATTGTCAGGAGAATGGTGGGTAGAAAAATATGATATTAATGGCGAATTTAAAGGTGGTTATGATTTGATAACTACCTCAAGCACAGCCAAAAACTCAGCCAGTGAATTGTTGTTTTATGACCAAGGGCATTTTGGTGGTATAAACGTTAAGCTAAATTCAGATTTGACGAATTTTACTTTTTCAGGAACTAATGTTTTGAATCAATATGTAAGAGAAAAAATTCTGAATCCAAGAGTACCTCTTGGAACTATCGATTCAACTTCCAAAGGTAGGAGTATATCTTCTTACGATTTGAAAATTTACAAGAATAAAATCAAAACACTTTCAAATGTGATTTCAGATAGTATTAGCATAAAAGTTGAAACAGCAAAAATTGAAGTTGATTTTTACAAAGCATCAAGTTACAATATTGAAAAATTAAAAAACGGGAAGCTAGATACCACCGTGAATTGGACACTTCAAGAAACAAAAAAACAAGAAAAAAGCCCTTTCTACCTTAGAGGCTATAAGCGAACAGGATTTTTAGAAGACGAACATTGATAATAAAACAAAGGC
>JAGNSI010000182.1 GCA_017988135.1 Pseudarcicella sp. | reverse complement strand
ATTATATAATTGACTGCTCAAGACAAAAAAAACAAGGGCAAGGAAATCAGATTTTCATTGTTATAAAACATTGGGACTTGCCTTTACGATATTTCAGTAAACAAAAACGAAATGCGAGACGCCTTGCTTTATTATATTCAATAAAATACTGATTGGCTAAAATCAAAATTTTCGTTTTTAAATAAAATGCTTGAAAAGAAATAAATAATAAAATGCTCAAATCCATCAATTGCAAAGGCAAGCTTATAGATTTTCAGATACCCAAAATAATGGGGATATTGAACGTAACGCCTGATTCTTTTTTTGG
The DNA here is from genome assembly GCA_017988135.1 of Pseudarcicella sp. GTDB lineage: Bacteria > Bacteroidota > Bacteroidia > Cytophagales > Spirosomataceae > JAGNSI01. The sequence goes on along the minus strand of JAGNSI010000182.1, from coordinate 3,993 downwards.
AAATTCTAGGGCAAACGACGAGAAAAGTATACTAACTATTGCCGAAAAAATGCTCAACGATGGAGCAGATTTTATAGATTTGGGCGGAAATTCAACCAGACCAGGTGCCGAAATTATTTCTTTAGAAGAAGAACAAAAGAGAGTAATTGAGGCTTTGCGGATATTACAAAAACATTTTCCTGAAGCAATTATTTCTGTGGATACTTTTAGGAGCGAAGTTGCCAAGCAATCTATAGAAGAAGGAGCCTGTATAATCAACGACGTATCAGGAGGAGATTTTGATGAAAAAATGTTTGAAACCGTCGCCAACTATAAAGATATTCCTTATATTTTGATGCATAGCAGAGGGTATAGTCAAAGTTTTGCAGAACCTACTGAATATCAAAATTTAGTGACCGATGTGATTACTGAATTAGAAAGAAAAATATATCATTTACGCCAATATCTTCAAAAAGACATCATCATAGATTTAGGCTTTGGCTTTTCAAAAAATACGGCACAAAATTTTGAGCTGCTTGCCCATCAAAAAGATTTTCAAATAGTAGACTGCCCTATACTTACCGGCATTTCTCGCAAATCTATGATTTGGAAAACCCTGTCACTCACTCCCGACGAAGCATTGAACGGAACCACCGCATTGCATATGGTGGCACTACTCAATGGCAGCAACATACTTAGGGTACACGATGTGAAAGAAGCACTGCAAACCATTAAATTATTTGAAGCTTTAAAAGTATAGGAAAATTCTTGAAAAAATGATACTTTTGTTTAAAATGAATCAGCTATGAGTAAAAAAAAAATAATCATTATTAATGGTCCAAACCTAAACTTATTGGGCAAGCGAGAGCCAGAAATTTACGGTTATCAGACTTTCGAGCAATACATGGAAATATTGAAAGACAAATACGATAATACGATTGACTTGCACTATTTTCAGTCGAATCATGAAGGCGATTTAATAGACAAAATACACGAAGTAGGTTTTGATTTTGATGGAATAGTCCTCAATGCAGGTGCACTTACTCATACCTCTATTGCCATTGCAGACGCAGTCGCTGCCGTAAAAACTTCGGTAATAGAAGTACATATTTCAAACGTACATGCTCGAGAAGAATTTAGGCACCATTCTTTTATAAGTGCAAAAAGCAAAGGCATTATTGTTGGTCTCGGTATGAGAGGCTATGATTTTGCTTTACAGACATTTTTGTAAAATAGTTGAATGATTTTTTGAAAATCAATTCATCTATCAGCATAATGAGAGTTTTTATTTTTTCCGCCAATTAAGTAAAAAATATTTAAAATGATATCCTTTCAACCAGGTCCATCACAGGTATATCCGCAGCTGAATACGTATTTTCAGGATGCTTTCAACGACGGTATACTCAGTATCAATCACCGTAGCGACCGCTTTATGGAAATCATGAAGCAGACCGTAGCATTATTGCACCAAAAATTAAATATACCAGCAGACTATCAGATTTACTTTGTGTCTTCGGCAACAGAAGCATGGGAAATAATAGCCCAATCGCTTACACACCTCAAAAGTTCGCATATTTATAACGGCGATTTTGGAGAAAAATGGGCTGACTACACCAGTCAGATTGTCAACAATGTGTGTAGAATGGAAATGGATCTTGATGAAGATTATAGAGACTCCATGAACTCTAACTCTTGCTTAGAAACATCTATTATTTGTCTTACCCACAACGAGACATCCAACGGCACACAAATGCCAGTGCAAAGGAAAAATCATTCTCAAAATCACCAAACCCTCATTGCGGTAGACGCTACATCGTCAATGGCAGGAGTAGAGTTGGAATGGCTCGAGGCCGACGTTTGGTTTGCTTCTGTACAAAAATGTTTTGGTTTGCCAGCAGGTATGGCTCTTATGGTATGTTCGCCCAATGCTTTGAAACAAGCAAACAAAATAAAAGACTATAAATATTATAATAGCCTACTCCGCATTCATGAAAATGCAGAAAAATTCCAAACCCATTGTACACCCAATGTGCTGAATATTTATCTTTTATATAGGCTGTTGGCAGATTTATCAACGATAGAAAAAATATCGGAAGCAACTAAAATTAGGGCGAAGGCATGGTATAATTTTTTTGAAGAAAATGGGTATGAGTTGTTGGTTAAAAACCATGATTTAAGGTCAGAAACCGTAATAGCTGTAAGGGATTCGCCCGAAAATATTATTGCTTTAAAACAAAAAGCATTGACCAAAGGCTTCGAAATAGGCAATGGCTACGGAAACTGGAAGTACGATACTTTCAGAATTGCTAATTTTCCAGCCATCAATGATAAGCAAATTTCGGATTTGAAGGTAGTTTTAAAAGAAATTTTACCCCAACAAAAAAAGCAATAAATATGCTATTTGATTTTAAACAAATTGTTTCAGTTTCGCTGATTTTATTTTCGGTAATAGATATATTGGGGGCAATTCCAGTAATAATTGAACTAAGAAAAAAAATGGGTGATATCCATGCTGGGCAAGCTACATTGGTGTCAGGAGGCATCATGATAGGATTTTTGTATGTAGGCAAGTCTATACTTGGTTTGTTGGGTGTTGATATCAATTCTTTTGCAATAGCAGGGGCGATAATTATTTTTTTGATAGGCTTGGAAATGACGCTAGGTAGATCTATTTTTAAAAACGAAATCACCAAAGAAGAACAAGGTAGCTCACATTCGATAGTGCCGCTAGCATTTCCGATATTAGCTGGAGCTGGTACAATGACAACCCTTATTTCGTTGAAGTCGCAGTTTGATGAAGCCAATATTTTGGTAGGAATTTTTTTGAATTTAGGTTTTATTTATTTGATACTTAGAAGCTCCGAGTGGATAGAGAAAAAATTAGGAAATGCAGGTACCAACGTACTTAGAAAAGTATTTGGCGTAATATTGATTGCAATTTCCATAAAAATAATGAAAACAAGATTTGAAGCATGAGTAAAAAAGCAAGTAAATTTTATGTGATATGGCATGGAAAAAAAACAGGGATATTTGATACTTGGGCAGAAGCTCAAGAGCTTATCAAAGGTGTAGAAGGAGCTCAATACAAATCATATACCAGCTTGGAAGAAGCTCAAAAAGCATTCAAAAGTAATTATTGGCAAGCCATACAATCCCCTCAAAAAGCATTAAAAACTAGCTCAAAAGCATCTAGTTTGCAATCAACAATAGTGACAGATAGTATTGCTGTAGATGCTGCTTGTGCCGGCAATCCTGGGAAATTAGAATACCAAGGCGTAGAAACAACTACCAAGAAAGTGTTGTTTTCTATGGGGCCATATCCAAAAGGTACAGTTAATATTGGAGAGTTTTTGGCATTAGTACATGGCTTAGCATTTTTGAAAAAACACGACTCTAGTATTCCGATATATTCCGATTCGAAAACTGCCATATCGTGGATAAAAAACAAACAAATAAAAACAAATTTAGAGCGAAACGCCAAAACAGAAGATTTGTTTGTATTGGTAGACAGAGCGATAGTTTGGTTGCAAACCAATACTTACAAAAATAAAATTTTGAAATGGGAAACCGAGCAATGGGGAGAAAATCCGGCAGATTATGGAAGAAAGTGATAATCGAGCACCTCAAAGAATAAAAAACAACTTTTTTAGGTTCAAGCAATTTGTTGTTCACCAAAGTCTGTCGGGCATGAAAGTGACCACCGAAGCATGCTTGTTAGGGGCAAAAGTTCCGGTAGAAAATTGCAAACACATTTTAGACATTGGCTCAGGTACAGGTTTGCTGTCTTTGATGATGGCACAACGCACCCAAGCTTGTATTACTGGGGTAGAAATAGACGAAAAAGCGTATCAACAATCGGTAGAAAACAGTAAAAAATCACCTTTTTATAGTCAAATTGTTTTTCTAAACCAGTCAATTCAACGTTTTTCTGAGACGCAAATGGCGTTACTTCAAAGACAATATTTTGACCTAATAGTGAGCAATCCGCCTTTTTTTACCAATCATTTACAAACC
>JAGNSI010000181.1 GCA_017988135.1 Pseudarcicella sp. | reverse complement strand
GCACAGCCTAGGCTATCACCATTTATCGTATGGTCTGAAAGCTCTTTCTCTGTGACAAGCACTTGTTTGGTTTTGCAAGAAACTAAACCTACAAAGAGGAATAATTGAAATATAAAAATATATAATTTCATTTTTTTAAGTTAAAATAAAAGCCCAATACTAATTATTAGAAAAGTTCAAACAATCTTGAAAAAAGCCTTAAATTTGCAAATTGTAAAATGTTTCTAAATTTAAACGTAAAAAAATCGTTTTTAGGATAATTATTACATTTTTTAATATGATTTTTAAAACTAAAAAATAAAAAAAATGAGTGCAATTCAATCTGTACATGCTAGACAAATCTTGGATTCTCGTGGCAATCCAACTATCGAAGTAGATATCAAAACAGAAGACGGTGCTTTTGGTCGTGCTGCAGTACCTTCTGGAGCATCTACAGGTATACATGAGGCTGTAGAGCTTCGTGACGACGACAAAAACGTATACGTTGGAAAAGGCGTTTTAAAAGCCATCGAAAACGTAAACACTGCTATCGCTCAAGAACTTTGGGGAATGGAAGTTTCGGAACAAAATATGATTGACAAAATCATGATAGACCTTGACGGAACACCAAACAAAGGAAAATTAGGTGCAAATGCTATATTGGGCGTTTCTATGGCGGTTGCCAAAGCTGCTGCTCAAGAAGCTGGGTTGTCACTTTACCGTTATATCGGTGGTGTAAATGCCAACACTTTGCCAGTACCTATGATGAACATCTTGAACGGTGGTTCTCATGCAGATAACTCTATTGACTTCCAAGAGTTTATGGTAATGCCTGCAAAAGCTGAATCGTTTTCGCATGCTTTAAGAATGGGTACAGAGGTTTTTCATGCTTTGAAAGGCGTATTGAAATCTAAAGGCTATTCGACCAACGTAGGTGATGAAGGTGGTTTTGCACCAAACATCAAATCTAACGAAGAGGCTATAGAAATTGTATTACAATCTATAGAAAAAGCTGGCTACAAACCAGGTGAAGAAATTTTCATTGCAATGGATGCGGCTGCTTCTGAATTTTATGACGAAAAAACGGGTCTTTATACCTTCAAAAAATCGGACGGAAAGCAACTAAACAACATGGAAATGGCTGCTTACTGGAAAACTTGGGCAGATAAATACCCAATCATTTCTATTGAAGACGGTATGGCTGAAGACGACTGGGCTGGCTGGGCAGAACAAACTAAATTGATCGGCGGAAAATGCCAATTAGTAGGTGATGATTTGTTTGTAACCAACGTAAAACGTTTACAAATGGGTATCGACAAAGGTGTAGCTAATGCAGTTTTGGTAAAAGTAAACCAAATCGGTTCGTTGACTGAAACCATCGACACTATCAACCTTGCTAAACGCAATTCATATAAAAACATCATGTCGCACCGTTCGGGTGAAACAGAAGATGCAACCATCGCTGATTTGGCAGTAGCATTAAACACTGGTCAAATAAAAACTGGTTCGGCTTCTCGTTCTGACAGAATGGCTAAATACAATCAATTGCTTCGTATCGAGGAAGAATTGGGAGCAAATGCTTACTTCCCAGGATTGAATTTTTAATTTTTATTGAAAAATAATTCCACAAAAAAGCCTTGTAAATTTATTTATACAAGGCTTTTTTTCAAATAAAGAAATGACCGAAAACGCTTCTCAAAATAGACTGTTCCCAGTATTCATGAAACTCGAATCCCTAGACCTATTGGTAGTGGGTGGTGGAAACGTAGGTCTCGAAAAACTAACAGCAATACTCATCAACAGCCCCAAAGCCAATGTTACCGTAGTGGCTGATATGTTTTTAGATGAGCTCAAAACCTTTATACTCCCTTATCCACACGTAACACTGATACATCGAAAATTCATCTACGAAGATCTCGACAACAAAGATGTAGTGATACTTACTACAGATAATCCTCAGCTGCATGTAGAAATAAAAGCAGTTTGTAAGCAAAGGCGTTTACTTTGCAATGTAGCAGATACACCCGACTTGTGCGATTTTTATTTGGGTTCGATAGTACAAAAAGGTGACCTCAAAATAGGGATTTCGACCAACGGAAAATCGCCTACCATGGCAAAACGTATGAAAGAATTCCTCAACGATATCATTCCAGAAGACGTACAAACACTTCTAGAAAACCTTAGAGAAGTAAGAAAATCTATCAAAGGCGATTTTCAAGAAAAAATAAGAATCATGAACGAAGTAACCGCTCAATTAGTAGAAAAAAATAAAAAATTATAAAAATGAAAAAAATATACCTCCTCTGCATATTGTACCTATTTGCATGCCAAATAAAAGCACAAACATTAGACCTTAATAGTTTATCAAAAGGGAAGCTTATATATTTCAATAACCTCGAAAATAATGAGAGCGAAAATACAAATACAATAAGTGTATTTGAAATCACTCAAGAAAACCTTTCACAAACCAAAATTGTTTTTCACATTATTGACAGCACATTAAATAGCGTCAAATCAGGTGAATTTAATATCACTATAAGCCCAAATCATAATTTTGAAATAACTGATATTGAAATAGACCAAGATAGTACATTGATTTTTGAAATAAATTATAACTTTATAAGGCCGCATTATAAACCTCGTTATGTTCAAACTATTTACAAAAAAATCAATCTTAAAACAAAAAAAGTATACAAAGATGTGTATTACAAAAACGGCATTTTCGTTTCAGATTCTTTAACTTCTATAAGGCAAATTATCCCAAATGATGAGCAAGACATAAATTATTATTACTTTTCAGAAAATGCAGTTGTAAATATCGAACCTATAAATAAAAAAGACGAATACAGAGAAGGAGAGTTTTACATATTAGACAATGATAGTACAAAAAGATGGGGATTCAAATATGGCTTAGATTTAGAAAAAAAACAAAATGAAGCAATTGAATTACTAGATGTTAATTGCGATAAAACTTATTTCAAAAAAACAACTTTCAAGAAAAACTTATTGGTGACAAATATTTTGTCTAGGGAATTAATATGTTTAGATCTGAATAAAGGTCAAAAACTCTTTGAAACCAATCTGCTTTCGAAAGACTCTACCTTTAATGAAATGATTTTTTCTAAAAAACTTAAAACCGATTTTCTTATCGTCGAAAAAACAACAAATAATCAAGGAATAGACTTCAAACTTACAAAAATTGACTCTACAGGAAAAATAACCAATCAAACAACATATGGATCTGAAATGTTATCGGAATATTATGCTTCCATTAACAACAACCGAGACCTACACGAAAGCATATTTGATACTCGAAAATTTGAAAGTAGTACAGAAACTTACAATGGTGACTATATTTTGACTTTTTCAGAAAAAAGAAACAATGCCTACATTGGAACGTTGGATTACTATTATTTAATTTATTATGTTTTTGACAAAAACTTCGATCTTGTTAATATTTATAAAACCGAAAAGAAAAAGGGTTTGCATTTTTTCAACCATTACAAACAAATCTACAGCTCATCATCTTTTTATAACAAAAGCTTCACTTCTGTTTTTTTAAACACCTCCAAAAAAAGTAATTTCAGAAAAACGGTTTACACATTATGTAAATTAAATTATAAAAACGAAAAATTTAGTTTAAGTTTTAAACCCCTATTTTTTGAGGAAAATAATGAATATCGTATTTCCCCAACTTCAAAGTCAGAAAACAAATTACTTTTCTGGGAGCAAAATTCTAATACCGGCATGAACAAACTAAGCATTCAATCATTTGATTAAGGATTTTAGTTTTTTATTAGAATAAATAGGACTTTGTTTCAATATATAACTAAATGCAAGTATCCAACTATCTTTTGACCTAAAAAAAGGTGCACGACTTTTAGAATATATTTTTGTATTATCCTTATACAAATCAAAATAAACTAAGTGATAAAAGTATTCTTCAAATTTTACAGTTGTGGTTAACAATGCATCTTTGGAAACCTTTTCGTCTTTAACCGTTGATTGTGAGGTAGTTTCTTGCTCTACTCTTGATACGAAAGAAACTTTCGTTGAAATAATATGGTCTACGCCCAATATTTTTTGAAGCTCTTCAATGGGTACTTCATCAATATTTGTAACATCAATATTGGCTTGCCTGAGCAACCTATTTGTTGTGCGAACATCTTGAATACTCAATGGAGAAATTTTAGCAATATTTTCTTTTAACTCATTGTATATAGCACTTTGAGCAAATTTTGACATTTCTTCCGAGCTCTCGTAGGTTTCAGTGTTCAAAAACGGAACGAACAACACTGCTATCGTATTTTTATTGATTGCTTGCTCTGGATATTTTACTTTGTTAATATG
>JAGNSI010000063.1 GCA_017988135.1 Pseudarcicella sp. | reverse complement strand
TGCTTTTTCAATCATAAAAGTTTTCTTTAAAGGCGGCATATTCGCCATTAGAAAATAGTATTCTTTTCCAAACTGCTATTAAAAATCCTGATCCATAGCCGATTAACTGACAAAATGAAGCAAAAATAGCCATAAAGCCAACTATGATATTACTATTTTTCAAAGAAGAATCTATAAATACCAATGTTGCATAAAGCCCCAATGGTATCATGCAATTAGAAGAAATAAAGACAGAGCCTATCAAAAGTAAAACAAAGCCTAACAGAAACAAAGAAGGAAATGTGTGTACGATTTTCAACGAACCGGGGTGGCGTTTAAATAGATTTATTCTGGCAGAACCTGAGTTGAATACCTGTTTGAAAAATTGCCTAAAATTTGTACGTCTTTTATGATAAACATACGCATCTTTGATCAATGCTGTTTTGAAGCCATTGTTTAGTATACGTATACTCATATCTATGTCTTCGCCAAATCTCATATTCGAGAAACCTCCAGTTTTGCTAAATACCGCTTTAGAATATCCCATATTGAAGCTTCTAGGGTAAAACTTATCCAATTTTTCACTTCCACCTCTTATTCCGCCAGTCGTAAAAAAAGAGGTCATGGCATAATTGATTGCTTTTTGTAAAACGCTAAAGTTTTCATCTGCTTTGTCGGGACCACCAAAGGCATCAACATGGCATTTATTTAGGTTTTCATAAACAGACTGAATATAATGTGGAGGAATAATACAATCTGAATCTAAAAAAATGGTATAATTTCCATTTGCTTTATCGTTGCCATAATTTCTAGATAGCCCTGGCCCGCTATTCGGTTTAAAATGGTATTGTATATTCAGCAACGATTTATATTTTTCTACTTCGTTATTACATTTTATACTTGAACCATCTTCAATTATTATTACTTCAAAGTCAGTTTTTGTCTGTTTGCATAAGCTATTCAATAACTCATCTATTTCTATGGGTCTGTTGAAAACAGGAATAACTATAGATAAATGTATGTTACTTTCGTTATGACTTGACATATTTTGTTGAAATGTGTTGAAGCAAAAACCTGATTAAGAAAAATTAATGTTATTTTTTGTTTGCAGAATACTCTTTAACAGTATCTATAAAGCATTTTACTTTATCGGGGTTTGTGTCTGGATAAACACCATGCCCAAGGTTGGCGATATAGTTTTGAGTTCCAAACTGATCTATCATAGCTCTAGTTTGTTTTTTGATTTCGTCATACGAAGCATATAAAACACAAGGGTCAAGGTTGCCCTGTAGCGTTTTGTTCGTTCCTATTATTTGGCGACTTTCTTGAATATCCATGTGCCAATCTAAGCCTATCACTTGGCAATTGAGCTGGCTCAATTCTTTACGGGCAAAAAAAGCACCTTTTGCAAAAATAGTAATTGGCACTTCATCTATTGCATCGCATATTTGTTTTAAGTAAGGCAACGAAAATGTATTGAATTGCTCTGGAGACAATATCCCAGCCCATGAGTCAAAAACTTGTACAATGTTTGCTCCTGCTTTTATTTGGGCTTTGAGATAAGAAATGGTGCTGTCAGTTATTTTTTGTAACAAAGCATGTGATAGAACAGGGTCTGAATATAAAGCTTTTTTAGAAACAGAAAAAGTTTTAGATCCTCTTCCTTCTATCATATAACACAAAAGCGTAAAAGGAGCACCTGCAAAACCAATAAGTGGTATTTTGTTGTTTAACTCTTTTTTTACAATTTTTATAGCGTCCAATACATATTTTAGGTCTACTTCTGGATCCGAAATTTTCAAGTTTTCTACATCTTTTAGCGATTGTATTACTTCTGGAAAAATGGGACCTACTTTTTCTTCCATAATATAGGGCAAGCCCATTGCTTCTGGAATAACGAGTATATCAGAGAAGATAATTGCGGCATCTACACCCAAAATATCTACAGGTTGTAAAGTAACTTCAGCTGCCAGTTCAGGTGTTTTTGCGAGTGTTATAAAACTTCCTGCTTGTTTTCTTACTGCACGGTATTCGGGTAGAATTCTACCAGCTTGTCGCATCATCCACACTGGTGTACGTTCTACTGGTTTGCCCAAAGCGGCTCTCAAAAGAAGGTCGTTTTGTAAAATCTCCATATCTGATTGGTTTTATTGTTTGTTTTTAAACACTGGTGCAAATATACGATGCAATAAGGCAACTATAAAACCTGAGTGCCAACAAATGTGCTAATTTGAAAATGGATTTTTTTGAAATGGGTATGCTTATATCGTAACAAAAGTTTATTTCTCAGGCATTTATTCTTTCATAATTTTATCAACCATACGGGTGAATTCTGTTTCGTTTTTTAAGTTTTTTCTTTTAAAAAAAAGGTTTTGTTCTAATATTTTATAAAAGTATTCGGGCAAATAAAATCCTATCAATCTACCAGAAACTTTGCCGTTGTAGTCCATAAACAAAACGGTCGGAAAGTTTAAAATTTTGTTGTTCAAAGTAAGTTCTAAGTTGTCTATTTTGTCTACATCTACTTTGTAAGCTATGTATTCTTTAGCTATGAGTGTGGCAACTTCTATGTCTGAGTAGGTTTCTTCGTCCATTTTACGGCATGGACCACACCATGTAGCGGTAAAGTCTAGTAATATGGGTTTTTGAGTTTTTTTTGCTAAAATTTTTAATTCTTCAAAAGTGCCATTGTAGAAAGATGCTTCTATTATGTCTTGCCCTTTTGAACAAAAACAAATAAAAAATAATAGGATAGTTGAGAGTGTTTGTGTGTTCATATACCAAAAAAAGTTTAAAGATTAAACGTTCGATAATGAAACGTAAATTCTTTAAACTTTTTTATTTTAATTTTTCTTTTAATTAGTTTTGAACTCCTAAAGCTTTTAATGTTTCTATACTCAAAGCGTTTCCTTGAGATAAATTATTGTCTTTTTGGAATTGTAATATTGCAGCTTTAGTTCTTGGTCCGATGATATCGTCTATTGGGCCAGGGTTGTAACCTTTAGCTTTCAATGATTTTTGAATTTGAATGATTTTTTCTAATGTCAATTTGCTGTCGCAAAGTACTTCAGCCCATTCAGCATATGAATTATCTACAGTTTTAGCAGTAGTGGTATATGAACCAAATTCTGCTGCAATAGCTTGTTCAACTGCTTTTGCAGGTGTTTTTACTACAGTTTTAGTTATGGTAGCGTATTCTGCAGGTACAGCTATTTCTTTGGTGCTTGGAGCAGTTGCTACTACTTGTTTTGTTCTTGACTCATATACTGCAGGAGTTTCAGTGATTTTAGTAGTAGAATTGCTTACCAAAACTTGTTTGCTACGAGAAGCATACACCGCAGGTACTTCAACTTCACGGCTGCTTGCTGGACTTACTATTACTTGTTTAGTGATAGTTTTGTAACATGTAGCTACATTGGTAGGCAAAGTAAATGCACTTAAGCTAGCCTCTGTAGGAAGTGAACACAATGGTGTTGCGTCTACAATTTTGGTAGTTGCTGGGCTTACTATTACTTGTTTTGTACGAGTGGCATATACCGCTGGTATTACTACTTCTTTTACTTCTGCATCTTTAACCAAAGTTTGACGAGTAACAGTTGCGTATTCTGCTGGTATTGCTATTTCTTTAGAAGTTGATGGCGATACCAATACTGTTTTAGTAATAGTAGTATATTCTGCAGCTACTTCTTTTTCAGTAACTTTAGATGGAGAGTCCAATACTTCTTTTGTGATAGTTTCGTAAGTGGCTACTACGTCAGTTGCTTTTGCAAAGTTGCTAGGTGCTCCTTCAGGTGCTACCAATACAAGCTTAGAGAATGTTTTGTATTCTGCTGGTATTACTATTCTTTTTACGCTTGCTGGTGTTGCAACTACTAGTTTGCTGATAGTTTTATATTCAGCAGGTACTACAGTTTCTTTAGTGGTTGCTGGAGTTTTTAGTACTTGTTTAGTGATGGTTTTGTATTCTGCTGGCACTTTTACAAGACAAGTAATTCTGCAATCTTCTGGGTTAGCAGATAAACAACCTGGGTCTACTTTTCCTTTTTGATACTCAGTATATTCTTCCTTGATGGTTACTTTTTCAGTAATAGTTTCATATACTGGGGCAGTAGTAGTAATGGTAGTTGAAGCTGCTTTTACTAAAATTTGCTCAGTTACTGTTTTATAAGTAGCAGGTATAATTTCAAGTTTTTCGCTGGCTTCTTTTATCATTACATTTTCAGCTACTGTTTTGTAGGTAAATGCCAATGCTTCTAGTTTTTTAGAAGCTTCTTTTACAAGTACAGTTTCTGTGACTTTTTTGAAAGTTGCAGGTATTACTGTAAGTATTTTAGATGCTTCCTTTACAAGAACAGTCATTGTTTCTGTTTTGTAGGTTGCTGGTACAATTTCTTTTTTTGTGTAAGCTGCTTTTGCAAGAAATTGTTCTGTTTCTGTTTTGTAAACAGCTGGCACTATTGTATAAGTTTTTGCTGCCGCTTTGGCTATATACTGTTCTGTTTCAGTTTTTAATACAGCAGGCACTACTTCTAGACGCTTGCAAGGGCTTCCTGTTACTGCTATTCCGTCTTTTGTGTAATATCCTTTTTTAGCCATGTCATAAGCACCAGCCATATAGCTTCCTGTAGGGCAACCACCTACAAAGATATTTTCTTTGATGGTTTTATAAACTGCAGGCGAAGTCTCAATTTTTTTATATGCAGCTTTTACAAGCACAGTTTCGTTTTCTGTTTTGAAAGTTGCAGGTATTACTGTTACAGTTTTGCCAGCTTCTTTGCTTAAATATTGTTCTGTTACAGATTTGAACGAACCTGGTATTACCTCTAGTTTTTTTGTTCCTTCTTTTGAAAGCACCGTTTCTGTTGCTGTATTGAAAGTAGCAGGTATTACGGAAAATGATTTTCCAGCTTCTTTAGAAGTGTATTGTAATGTTTTAGTGCCAAATTGAGCTGGTTTTAAACATTTTGCATAACATTTTCCAACTACTGCATTTGGCGGTAAGTCATTCTGTGCTTTTGCTTGATTACTACCTGCCAAAGCAAGTGAAGTAGCCAATAAAGAAAGGACAATTTTTTTCATTGTATTTATTTATTATTAGTTGTTTAAGTTCTAGAAACAAATATAAAGAATTATAATAATAATACAAACCTTCGCTTGAAATGATGGGTTTTATTGGGATATTTTTTGCTTTTAAAGTTTTTAGATGTTTCAACTGATAACATAGGTAAGAAAAACACCGCCTTTGAAATTTATAGAATAAAATTTATCATAAATGTTTATTTTTAATGTGTTATATTTTATGAAACTTTAATTATGAGCTAAATAGATACAAAAATAGTTGAACTAAATTTTTTTTTTTAATTTTACTTCAAATTATAAAAAATGAAAATTTCGCAAGCTGTTTTTTTGCAAAGTAATTCCGACTATTTGAAATGTCCAACTTCAGACAAGCCAGAGTACGCTTTTATAGGTAGGTCAAACGTAGGAAAATCGTCTTTGATCAATTGTTTGGTACAAAAAAAAGGCTTAGCCAAAACATCACAAACACCAGGAAAAACATTACTTATCAATCATTTTTTGATAAATAACGAATGGCATTTGGTAGATTTGCCAGGTTTTGGATATGCCAAAGTGAGCAAGGAAGATAGGTCGAAGTTAGAAAATATCATTTATGGATATTTGCACAATCGTCCAAATTTGCTGTGCACCTTTGTGTTGATAGATGTTAGACATGAGCCTCAAAAAATAGATTTGGTATTTATGGAAAGATTAGCCAACAGAAGTATTCCTTTTTATATGGTTTTTACAAAAACCGATAAACTTTCGGCCACTAAAGTTGCTCAAAATATAGAGATTTATAAAAATACTATGTTAGAACAATGGGAAGAAATGCCCCAGTATTTTGTAACCTCTTCTGTAAATAATTTGGGTAGGGAAGAAATATTGAGAGCAATAGCAGAAATGAACGCCGAGCGTTTGAGTTAGTTTAAGAATTTACATAAAATATTTAATCAAAAGATTGTCAATAAAAATAGGCTAAATTTAAATTTGTTTTTTTGGGGATCTAATTTTTTAATTTTTAAGATCAATGATATTATTAAAAGAAGTTGCCAATATTTCTGGGCAAAGTGGTTTGTTTAAGATATTAAAACCTACAAGAAATGGCGTGATAGTAGAGAGCTTAGATGCTGCAAAATCTCGCAAAATAGCAGGCTCAACCGAAAGGATTTCCATATTAGGAGATATATCAGTGTATTTGGCTGAGCATCAAGAAAGCTCTAAGCCTCTGGCTGAGATATTTTTGGCTTTCAGAGAAAAACACGGCGAGAAAATTGCTATACAACCAAAAAAAGCTACAGATTCAGAACTTTTTGCTTTGCTAGAAGAAGTAGTTCCCAATTTTGACAGAGAAAGAGTGTATTCTTCTGACGTTAAAAAAATCATAAATTGGTATAATATTGTATCTCAATATTTGCCAGAAGCATTTGATATACAAGCCGAAGAAACTGAAAAAGCTGAAGCTTAGTTCATCATAATTTTCGGGAAACGATATAATTGGGAGTCATAAACCAGCAGTTGTTCAATTTCAATATCAAAAAAATATTTTGCTATCGGAGATTTCATCAAATGGTTTTTGGCTTCTTTTTTATTATTTGCATTGATAATAATCCAACCTCTGCCTGCCTCACCACTTATTGCATAGCTGTCAATGATAGATTTTAGAATCAATTCGTCTATCAAAGCCCTATGTTTTGGGATTAAATCCATAAACTCTTCGTCGACATTGAAATTGATAATTAGCTGATATTTGTTCATAATTTTTATGTTTTTAGTAGAACTAAAGCTTGCAATGTTTAGTTTCAGTTTTTGATGTTTTTTTTTTAGTTTTTTTCAGAATAATATTACATTTTGTTCATAAATCGTGCCTATTTTGTAGTATAATTTTATTATTTGATATTATTTATCTAATAAATATTGGATAAAAGAAGTATTAATGAAACATTGCATAAATTGAAAATGGAAAAAACAAAAAAAATAAATATGATTACTAATAGAACTTTTACAATGATAAAACCTGAAGAGGTTTTAAATAATAACATAGGCCCTATAATAGACATGATTGAAAAAAATGGCTTTGAGATAATTAATATGAAAAAGCATCATTTAACTCAAGCACAAGCCGAGGCTTTTTATGGCATACACCGTGAAAAACCGTTTTTTCAATCTTTAGTTGCTTATATGATTTCTGGACCAGTGATAGCTATAATACTTGAAAAAGAAAATGCTGTAGAAAATTACAGGGCTTTTATTGGCTCTACAGACCCAAGCAAGGCAGCAGAAGGAACATTGAGATCGATATTTGGTAGAAGTGTGCAGTCGAATGCCGTACACGGGTCAGATTCTGATGAAAATGCTATGCTTGAAGGCTTGTTTTTCTTTTCAAAAATAGAACAAATTGGTTGATTACTACAAATAACAAAAAAAGAGCAATTGTATCTGATAGATTTCAATTGCTCTTTTTTGCTAAAACCAATGAAGGTTTTTAGTTTTTAGCATTAAAAATTTGAAGTTCGTTGTTGTAAATATAAAAAATATCTTGTGTGATTGGGTCAATCTCATATTTTGGATTGTCGTTCATCAATAAAATTTTATCAACCTCTACGCCATCATTTTTTCTCACTTTTATCAACATTTTTTCTTTACCTATACCTTTTGAAAAAATATAGGCAAACTCTTTGTTTTGTTTCATGGCATTGAATCGATGCGTATTTTTATCAGCGATTTGGGTCAAAGCTGCAGCTCCTGTGCCATACACTTCTGCTTCCACTCTTTTGTTGTTAGAAAGTTGATTTCCATATCTAGCTATTTCTCCACTTTCGTTTCTGTACAACATTTCAATGGTTTCGGCTTCTTGGTAAGCTTTTGAAGACTGATTTTCTAATGCAATACCACCTATAATAGTAGCAGCTAATAAAAGTTTACGATTTGCTTCGCCTGGTTGTGTATAAAAATTGTGATACTTTATTTTTCCATCCAAGTCAAAACCAACCATTTCGTCTGGACCAGAAACTGCTATTCCCCAATTGAAAAGATCTAAACCGTTTACTTCTTTTTCATTTTTAAGTTTTATTATTGCTTTTGGTTCAGGTTTGCTAAGGGTTAGTTTGTTGAATTCATATAGTTTTTCATCATTAAATACTAATATAGAGTTTGTTACATAGTCGTGAGTAGATAATAAGGGCTTCAATTCTTTGAATTTTACATTACTATCCCATATTTTTTTGCCTGTTTTGAAATCAACTATATTGGCAAAGCTGCTAGTTACAAACAAAATATTATCTCCAACTTTTTCTAATTGGTAAATTGGGTCTTCTAAATCATTGGTAATAGAAACGCTACTTTTCCAAAGTTTGTTGCCATTTTTGTCTAAGAGCATCATTTCGCCATGTACAACATAAAGTATATCTTCGCCCAAAGGAAGTATTCTTTGTAAGTTTGTTCCTGTTGCATTTTTTTTCCATATTTTTTCGCCCGTATTTAAATCATAGAAGTTGAAGCCTGAAAAATGTGCAACTAATAATTTGTTTCCCCAGTCTTCTATAGAAATTATTTTTTTTGTTTTGATAGATTCTTCCCAAATGCTTTCACCTGTAGCAGCATTCAAAACATCTAAATTTTGGGTTGAACCTAAAATTCCTTTGTTGTTGATTACTACAATATTCTTGTCGTTTTGTGTTAAAAATAAATCTGTATATTTTTCTATGCTATGCCATTTTAAGTCTCCATTTTTTTTGTCTAAACAATATATTATACCGTATTGAAGATAATAAATATTGTTCAAGTTTACCTTTGCAACATTGGTCATTCCGGCTTGGGTAAAATCAAACGATTTAAAGTTGAATTCTTTAATCGGTGTTTCCCATTTTGTAATGCCTGTTTTTAAATCAATAAGCACTATTGAAAATCTTCTATTTTCTTCTATTGTCAAAATGTACTCGTTTGTTTCGGGTATTAGCTCTGATTGGAATACATGGTATAATTCCTTATTTGAATTGTAAACTATTTTTCCAGTTTCGGTATTGATAATTTGATATTGTCCATTGCTTGCGTATTCAATGTACGGGCTGTTATTGTGGCTTCTGAATTCGTTTTTTCTATTTACAAATTGTTTGAATTCATAGTTTAATGAAAAGTCCACTCCAGAAAATGTGCCTATGTCTCTCCCTGTTATTTCCCAAACTATTTCTTTGGTGTCGGGGTGGATACCTTTGATGTTTGAGCCTTCTCTAATCGCTATTATACCTGTATAGTCATTTTGTACCATTTCTTTGATGATACCTTTGTTTTGTATTACGGTGTCATATTTTCTTTGACCGTAAGTCATAAACCCAATTAAAAGGAGTAGTAGTGTTTTGAATTTCATTTGAGTAATATTTTGTTTATTAAATATTTATGTTGAAAACTTTACAAATATAACTTGATTTTCTTTTTAAATAAATCCAATTTTTAAAAATTTCGACGCTATAAAATTAACGCTATTAAATCATGATTTTGTTTTTTTTATACAGTGAATTTAAATTTCATGAAATTTTAAATAAATGACTTAAAATATGCTTTGTTGATTTTTCTGATTTTTTGATAACAATTTGTTAATATATTAAAATAGGTTTAAGTGTTTGATTTAGAGTATAATGTGTTCTTTTTTTCAAAGAAGTGTTTTGTGAGATAATATTGGGGTAATATTAAATTGAAGTAAAGATAAACTTGAAGTAATCTTGAGTTTACACTGCAAAGGTAATTTTGCAATGTAAAAAATAAGACAATTGTATTTGCAAGTACACTTTCTGAAGACTTTTATAATTAGTTCAAATCTTGAAATAATATAAATATTACATCAATTTTATTCTTAACATTATTACCAACAAATGAAAACATTTTTTAGAATTACATTTTTATTTTTCACTTCAATAACTTTTGCTTTTTCTCAAGCAGGAACAATTCGAGGTTACATCAAGAGTGCCAAAACCAACGAGGAGTTGATTGGTGCTAGTGTGATAGTTCAAGAAACTAACAAAGGTGTTGCTTCTGATATTAACGGTTATTTTACGATTTCAAGTCTTAAACCAAATACTTACAGTGTCAGGGTTTCTTATATAGGTTACAGTCTTAAATACATAGACAATGTAGTTGTAAATGATGGTCAAGTAACAGAATTGGCCATATTTTTGGAAGAAGACGACAATGCAAAAAGCCTTAATGAAGTAAAAGTAGTTGGCAAACGCCGTACTGATACCGAAATATCGGTAATAAGCGATATCAAAGCTACTCAGCAAATAGTAAGTGGTATTTCTGCTGCTCAAATTGCTAAAACATTAGATAGAAATGCTGCTGAAGTGGTAAAAAGAGTACCAGGTGTAACAATTTTTGGTGATCGCTTTATCAATATCAGGGGGCTTAACGAACGTTACAATACTGTTTTGCTAAACAATAGCTTTACGCCTAGTATGGAGTCTGACGTGCGTTCATTTTCTTTTGATATTATACCATCAAGTCAAATAGATAAAATATTAATATTCAAATCTCCTGCAGCAGAGTTGCCAGGTGAGTTTGCTGGTGGAGTTGTGAAAATTTTTACCAAAAGTATTCCAGATAAAAATTACCTTACCATCGATTTAGGTGGTTCATTTAGAAATGGTTCGTCAAACGAAAAATTCTTTTCGCCTACCACTAGTAGTACTTTTTGGACAGGCTTCAACGACGGATACGCCAACTTACCTCAAAGCTTTCCAAGCACTGAAAATTTAAAACTTTATGCTTCTTTCAATCCAGAACAATTGACTATCACTGGTAGATCTTTGAAAAACAACTGGGTTCCTAAATCGTCTACTTCTTTGCCTGACTTAAGATTTGCTATCACAGGAGCGTTGAAATTATTAGACAAGTCTAAAGTGAAATTGGCAACCATTTCGGCAGTAAACTATAGTAATACCAACACTATTTTTGATACCCAAAGAGGTGATTTTGGTTACAACGAAAAAGCAATATCAGAAAAGGTAGACATATTGACCAATTTTAGAGATATTATTTATACCAATGCCGTTCGTTTTAGTGTGTTGAACAACTGGTCATTGAATGTAGGTGAAAATCATTCATTCGAAATAAAAAATCTTTTCAACCAATTGGGTAACGTTCAATATGTAGATAGAAATGGCTTTGAGAATGGTTCAGATTGGAAGAATACTTCTTTAGACCAAATATTTAGAGGTATTTATTCAGGACAAGTATTAGGTCGTCACGATTTTCCAAAAGCAAATACCAAAATTGACTGGGTATTTGGTTCAAACAAATCATTCAGAGATCAGCCTGATTTTAAAAGATATAACTATCAAGTAACTTTAAATGCAGAGCCCAAATTACTAGTGCCACAAGGTGTAGATGCCAAAAGCTTAGGTAGAATAAGTATTGCTTTGGATGAAAATTCGTTGGTAGGTGGCTTGAATTTGACTAAAAAAATATTTTTCAAAAATGTTAAAGGCATTACCCAGTCATCATTTTTAGAATTAAAAACTGGTTTGTTTGTTGAAGATAAACAAAGAACATTCTCCGCTCGTAACATTGGATTTATCAAGTCTGTAGGTTATTCTGAAGAAACATTAGGAAAATTGTCGGTTGATAAAATCTTTGCACAAGAAAATATCAACAATGAAAATGGTGTTACTATAGACGAACAAACCAATGCGTCCGATTCTTATGACGCTTCAAACAAGCAACTTGCTTATTATTTATCAGCCAATTATGCTTTTACTAAAAAATTGAACCTTATAGTTGGTGCACGTGTAGAAAATAACGCTCAACGTATCAAGAGTTTCGATATAAGTAAAAATGCTCCGATAGATAATAATCGTAAGATTACAGATATACTTCCTTCTGCCAACCTTACATACAATTTTTCTGAAAAATCATTGCTCAGATTTGCTTACGGTAAAACGCTCAACAGACCTGAATTTAGAGAAATATCGTCATTCAGCTTTTACGATTTCTTGAATAATCGTGTAGTAAGAGGGAACCCAGAGTTGCAAAATGCAACTATTCAAAACTATGACTTCAGATACGAATATTATCCATCGCCAGCTGAAATGATATCTTTTGCTTTGTTTCACAAAACATTCGTAAATCCAATAGAAATAGTTTTTGAAGGGAATGCTAACAATAACATTACTTTCAATAATGCCAATACTGCTAAAAGTACAGGTATTGAGTTAGACGTTAAAAAATCTTTAGGTCGTACTTCATCATATACTTTTTTGAAAAATACCAGCTTAGTAATGAATGCTTCATTTATCTTGAGTAAAGTGAGATTTGAAGGAATCAATGCAGACGGACAGTCAAATAATAGACCATTACAAGGGCAATCGCCTTATATCATCAACGCTGGTTTAAACTACAATGATGTAAAGAAAAATATGCAGTTCGGTATTACTTACAATATTATAGGTAAAAGAATTTATGCAGTAGGTAACTCTTACAATGCTGGTTATCCAGACTGGTACGAAATGCCTAGAAATATACTAGACTTTACATTTTCAAAACAAATTGTCAAAAACTTGATCCTAAAAGGTGGTGTAAGCGATATTTTAAATGAAAAAAACTTGATTATTCAAGATGGAAACAAAGACAATGTGTTTGACGAAAAAGTAGATTCAGTAATTCAAACATTCAAACCAGGAAGCGTATACTCATTAGGTTTATCCTTTTCATTCAGATAAAATAAACAGGGTTGCGGTTTCTTATAAACAGAATTTTTTTAAAACCAATTTATATTATTTATTCTTTTTAACCAAAACAAATAAAAAGTACAAATGAAAAAAGTATCTAAATTATTATTTCTAGGAGGAATCGTAGCCCTAAATTTAAGTTTGCAGTCTTGTAAAAAAGACGAACCAGTCGCTGGTAATTCAGTGTCGATAATCACTATTCCTAATGTTTCGGGAGCTTCAAGAAGTTCAGTAGATATAGTAGGAAAATTAGAAGATGGAGATGGGATAGATTCAGTGAAAGTTATGTTAGCTGGAAAGCTTTTTGATGCTGTAGATTGCAAAGGAGCAACTACATACGACTATAAAAAATCTTTCGCTATACCAGATACATCAACAGGTGTTAAAATGCCTTTTACTTTTACTCTTAAAGATAAAAAAGGAGTCGTTAGTACACCTAAAACTGTAGAAGTAATTGTTTCAAAAGGCGTTACCATATTGAAAGGTAATATCGTTACAGATACTAGACTTACTGCCGATAATATTTATAAATTAGTTGGGTATGTAAAAGTAGGTAGAGAAGATGTAGCAGGTACTATTTCTAACACAGCTATACTTACCATCGAACCAGGTACTGTAATAGTAGGGGAAAGACTAAGTAAAGGTACACTTATAGTCTTGAGAGGTAGTAAAATAATAGCTGATGGTACAGCAGATAAGCCTATTGTATTTACTTCTGATGCAATGCCTGGTGCTCGTAGAGCAGGCGACTGGGGTGGCTTAGTAATCTGTGGTAAAGCTCCGAACAATTTGCCTTTGGCAAGCCGTGAATTAGAAGGTGCTTATGGTGCTTTTCATGGTGGAGACGATGTAAATGATAACTCTGGTATTTTGAGATATGTACGTGTTGAGTATGCAGGTATTCCAATCAACACAGATCAAGAAGTGAATTCATTTTCATTTGGTTCGGTAGGAGCAGGCACAATTATAGAAAATTTACAAGCATCATACGGTAACGACGATTCATTTGAATGGTTTGGAGGTACTGTAAATTGTAAAAACTTGATTTCTTATAAATGTATTGACGACGATTTTGATACTGATAATGGATACTCAGGAAAAATACAATTTGCAATTGCAATAAGAGATAAAGATTTGGCAGATAAGTCTGGTTCAAATGGCTTCGAAAGTGATAATGATAAAACTGGATCAACATCTGCTCCTATGACTTCTGCTACTTTTGCCAATGTTACTTTAGTTGGTCCTAAAGCTACTGCAGCTACTGAAATAAATGGTTTTCACCAAAACGGGATTCAATTGCGTAGAAGTTCTAAGTTGAAAGTTTATAATGCTCTTATTACAGGTTTTAGATCAGGTGTATATGTTGATTCTCAAGTAGGTGGACAAACCAAAGTGTTTGCTGCTACTGGTGAATTAGTTCTTAAAAATATAGTTTTGGCTGGTGTTGATGGTTTTGGAGCCAATGGCTATGGTGCTGTAGAGAAAGGGTTTGGAAATCCAGTGGTTTCTGTAGAACAAGCTTCGAAAGCTGAAGATCAAAAAGCTATTCTAATAGGTGAAAAAGCTCCAATAGATTGGTTTACAGCCATTACTGGTAATGTTTCTATGATGAGAAATGCTACAATTGGTTTGAATGACAACCTTTGGGGAGCTAGTAGACCTACTTTCTTGTTGCCAGCTACTGCAACTCAATTGTTAAACGTGGCATTGCCAACAACTTTAGATCCTTGGTTTACTAAAACTACTTACGTAGGTGCTTTCGGTACAACCAACGACTGGACAGAAAAATGGGCATCTTTTGATCCTCAAAGCTTCAATTATTTGAGAT
This sequence comes from Pseudarcicella sp., assembly GCA_017988135.1. Lineage (GTDB taxonomy): Bacteria > Bacteroidota > Bacteroidia > Cytophagales > Spirosomataceae > JAGNSI01. The sequence continues at coordinate 76 of JAGNSI010000063.1, read as the reverse complement.
AATTAATCGTAGTAATGGCTATTAAAACCATCACTACCTAAAGACAAAAAATCATAATTGATTTTTTATATTGGTG
>JAGNSI010000062.1 GCA_017988135.1 Pseudarcicella sp. | reverse complement strand
TCATTGTAGAAATTGACAACTTGCAATTTCTCATCTTTACTCCAAGTTTTACGATGTTTTCCCATAATACACAAATTTAATAAAATTAATCAATTATTGTGTCCAGGTTTTTAACGGGCTAGAATCTAATTTGCAACTTGGTTTGTTTCTGAAACCGAGAGCCTAAACCTTCCAATTGCTCGTTGTACCAATCAGTTGCGTTTTGAATATCCTGTAAAGCTTCTTTATCAATTTTAAGTTTGTAGGTATTCATTAAGGCTTCAAGGTTTTAGATGCTTCATCCCAATCTAGCATTCTGCTTGGGTTTTCTTTGCTTTTTTGGATTCTGTCCAATACCAATTTTTGATGTTCGATAGGAATATCAATATTCTCATTCCAAATAAATTCATTCAATCTTGCTTTTTCTGTAGGCGATAATTGCTTTACCACTTCAAGTAATTGCTGAAAATTCAGACTTACGTTTAATTGTAGACTATTCATAATTTTAAGATTTTGCGAAAGCTTTTTTTGTTTTGAAATTCACGGTCTGGTAGTAGGTTAAGCGCAACGGTTCTACGACCTACCATCATAGAGAGAGTCTCGCTCGATTCGTCCGCAAACACTTCCCTAAATTTACTTTCAAAACACGTTAAAAACAAAGCATTTTGTACATTTATGCCATGGCAAGAAAATAGTCATAAAACAATTAGCGGACGTGTTTGCGGACGAATCGAGCGAGACGTTCTCTGAATTTTAGGTGCGTCGATTTTTTGCGCTTTTTACCTTAATGAAAATGTTAATACAAAAATTTTTTCTTGTGCAAATACGTCTTTTGTGATTTTTATTTTATCAGTTTATCAGCGGTTATTATTCTGTTTGTGAAAGAATTGATTGTAAGTTTTAAGTTTCTTTCATGATTGGAGATGTAAATATTTTTTCCTGTTTTAACGAATTCATTTTCGTCTGTTTCGGCGATTGTAGTGAATATTAATTCTTCGATTTCAATTTTAGAAAGCTCAGTTTTTAGTTTTTTATTAATACGTTCATAGACCAATTCGGTATAGCAAATTTTATCTAAAATTGTTTTTTTGTAAGTCTCCATGTTTGTTTTTTTTATTAGCAAATATAGGTGGATTTATAGTGTCTATTTGTTTTCTTTTTGTTAATTATTACATTTTTTATACAATAAGTCTTTTTGGTTTTTCATACAAATGAATTAATAATATTTTATTTTTTGTTTCAATTTCCACTTCGTTTGTTTTCTCGCCCCGTTTTATTTTGTACGCATTTTTTTCTTTTTAATTAATTGTATTTTGGAATACAAATTGTTTTTGTTAGCTTTTTAATATTGGATTTTTTTAATTAAACTATTGTATATTTATACATATGTTTGTGTTTTGTTTATATTGTTTTTGTTTAATATTTTATTGAATTAATATAATTTGTAAGTAATTTATATCATTATATTTATATTTTTTATTGCTATTTTGATTTTTTGTGTTAGATTTGTGTTATATTGATAATTAATAAAACAATTCACACTTTTAACGCATAATATAATGAAAAGAATAACCAATAATTTACTACTATTGCTTACAATTTTGATGTCTAATGTTTTAATAGCTCAAATTCCCAACCTGAAAACCTACGATTGGCCTACTGCTTCTGGTCAAGCTATTTTATCTAATAAATATAAAGTAACCATTAAACAAAACGACAAAACGATTTCTAGTCAGGTAATCTGTTCTAACTCTAAGGATGTAGAAATTCCAAATTATGTTAAGGAAATGAGAGGAAGAACATTCAATTGGACTATGTTTTCATACGATTATTCGGCACCTATTACAGTAATTGTAGAAGATCTTTTTAGTACTACCGTTTCTGATGTGGAGATAGTGCCTTCATATTTTAATATTTCTAAAAAGCTTTCTACAAATAAGAAAAAAGTTGAATTTGTATTGAATGGTTCTAAGTATGTGGGAATAAATTTTAAATCATCAGAAAACTTACATACAAGTGATGGTGTTTTGAAACATATGTTAATGATTTTTGCGGAAAATCTGGAAACAAACGTGCCTAGCAAAACTGCCGTTGGAACCCATGTTTATAGTGCTAGCTCTACAGTTGATGATTTAAAAAATGCGAAAGTGCTTTATTTCCCCAAAGGCTATCATAATCTTTCAAGGTTTGGGAATGTAAGTAATATTGGACCTATTATTGGACCGAAGACAGGAAATGAAAGCTACAAAACAATTTATTTTGAAGGAGGAGCGTATGTGCAAGGTCGTATTACAAACGCAAAACTAAGTAATTCTAAAATAATAGGTCGTGGAGTTCTTTCGGGTCGAGATTTTAAATGGAGTGAACGTATTGCACCAAGCGATGGAGGTACTTCAAATGGTGGGAGACTTGGCGTAGATTCATTCGACCCTATGGAAGCCCATATAGGTATTGGAGAAGGTGCAGGTGGTTATAATACTATCAGCGGAGTTATAGTTTGCGATGGTGCTGGTCATGGTGTAAATCTAGGGCATAATGCAACTTACAATGATACTAAATTTTGGGGTTGGCATCCAAATAATGACGGCTTCCGTCCATGGGGTGCCAACAATATAGTAAAACATTGTTTTATCAGAGGATGCGATGATGCATTATACAACAAAGGTTTAACGGTTACAAATACCGTATTTTGGCCAAGTTTTAACGGCTCTATCATGTGCATGGGTTGGGATGGGAATTACCATACCGAAAATTCAACAATGACAGATAATTATCTTATTTATCCAGAATGGCGAAATATGGGAAACAATGGTGGTATAGTAATGTCGCAGGTAGATTATAATATGAAAGGAACAAAACTTGCCATTAAAAATTTGTATGTCGATGGCAATATCCCAGCATTGGTAAATCTACATACCAACAGTGGAAGAGCAGAAGAGAATGATTATGTTTTGCCAAACGACTGGGTAGGAAATACAACAGTTGGTTATATAGACGGTATTTCTTTTGAAAATGTAATAGTTAAGGGCAAGCAATTGGAATTTAGTGGTGATGGATTCCAACAAACACCAGTAACTTCAAAATCTTTGATAAAAGGGGCTGTGTTGGTTTCGCCTTTTAATAAATATCTTATGAAAAATATTTCATTTACTAATGTTAAGATAGATTCTAAATGTATTACTAATACCAATAAAGACACTTACTTTAACATAGATGCTGCAACTACTCAAAATATACTTTTCAACGGTTGTCCCACTGCAGCCAGAAAAATGTATTCTGTAGAAGACGCAACCGAAGAATCATTGGTGTTTCCTAATCCAGTTACCAATACTTTTTTTGTAAAAGATGGAGATAGTAATGATGTTGTAACCTTGTACAACTCATTTGGTCAAGAAGTATTGAAAGTGAAAGGAAATCAAATAAATGTAAGCACTTTGGCAAATGGTGTATACTTTGGAAATATTAACGGTAATAAAACATTTAAAATAGTAAAATAGTATTATAAATTGTATATTTGAATTTTTAAAATAGAAGATTATACTTTTTAGATTTTTCAAATTAGTTTTCAATCTATTTGGTATTTTATTGTCTTAAATGATTGAAGCTATTAAATGGTTTATATTTAATAAAAAGCGAATGCAAATTAAAAAATACTTTAATTTGCATTCGCTTTTTATGATGTTCATTTGCTGTTATATTTTGCACTTAAAACCGTATAGTCTTTTAGAGAATATTTTAATAATAGTTTAAACGAGTAATTTATGCGTAATCTGTTGTGTTTTTTTATGATTGTCATGAGTATGGCAAACAATTTGTTTGGGCAAGTGAACGCTAAGCCCAATATTGTCTTTATATTTTCTGATGATTTGAGTTTTAGAGATTTGAGTGCTTATGGACAAACAAAATACAAAACTCCCAATCTTGATACCCTCATTACACAATCTACCCGTTTTACCCAAGCCTATGCTGCTGCACCCGAATGTGCACCATCGAGGGCCTGTATGCTCACGGGTAAGCAAGTAGGCAATAGTCCAATCAGAATAAATTCAAGCGCACGAGGCTTTGAAGAATTGCCTGCCAATACCATTACTTTTGCCAAAATGCTCAAGCAAAGTGGGTATAAAACTGCCGTAATAGGCAAATGGGGTTTGGGTTATCCAAATAGTACAGGTGACCCTCGAAAACAAGGCTTCGATTATCATTTTGGTTTTTATGACCATTACGAAGCACATTCATTTTTTCCATTAAATCTGTATGAAAATGGCAATAAAGTAATGTATCCGACCAATAATAACTTTGATTTGGAAGTACTTTACGATAAAGAAAATGAAGCTAAAGGCAAGGATTTTTTTGAAAATATGTATGATGCTGAAGGAAAGTTAAAGTACATCAAAGAGCAAAAAGGAGTTTACGCATCAGATGAGTTTGATAAGAAGTCATTGGCTTTTATAGGAGAAAATAGCAAAAAACCTTTTTTCCTATTCTTCAGTACAAACCTTCCTCATGGTCCACAAATAGTAGACGACCTCAGAGATATGAATAATTATAAAGGCACCGAGTTGCGCTCAAGAGAGTGGGGTGCTATGGTGAAACGTTTAGATATTTCGGTAGGGAAATTGATTCAGAAGCTCAAAAAAGAAGGGATTTACGATAATACAATGATAGTATTTGCGTCAGACAATGGCTATGCAATGCACAATCCGAGCAAAAATCCAAATGGTCTACAAGTATGGGAAGACGATGCTTTGCTGAACAATAAAGGTCCTTTTGATGGTGGTAAATTTACAGTTCGTGAGGCTGGAATGCGTATTCCATTTAGTATTCATTTGCCAAAACAATCAGAATCACAAATAGTTAGCCAACCAGTTTGGCTGGTTGATCTTTTTCCTACATTCGCTGAGTTTGTGAAAACAGTGCCACCAAAAGATATAAATGGCTATTCATTAATGCCATTACTCAAGCAACAAACTTCTAAAATTCCTGCAGAAAGACCTTTTTACTTTTATAAAAATAACGAACAATCGGTGAGAATGGGCCCTTGGTTTGGTTACAGAGAACACCCCGACAAAGCATTGAAGTTATATCTACTAGAAGAAGACCAAGTTTGTAGCAAAGATTTGGCACTTATTTATCCTAAAATAGCAACAAAAATAGAGCAGGTGATGAAAAATTCTCATACTATTCATCCATGGTATTGGAATCCAGGCGAAACAGCACAAGATTTTCAAAACAAACGCAAACTTGCTGCAGAAACTAACCAGCAAATAAAAGCCCTTCGACCAAACAATATGAAATTGATGCCTTGGGAGAAAAATTAAGTTAGCCAGTTATATTATTTACAAAAAGCCAAGCTTCTTCGTTTTAGAGGCTGGGCTTTTTGGGTAATTGTTATCAAATATTGAAATAATTTCATAGTAAAAGAAAGTAGGAACGAAATACAATTTTGAAATACAATTAGGTGAAATCCTATTGTGTAAGTGCAGGATTAAGGTCGTAATTTTAGTGTTCTCCTACTTAATTTACTGTTGCTTTTTTTGCAGATACAGCAAAAATGAGTTCCGTTTCTATCCTTTTTTAGCTAGTCAAACATTTACTCTAAATAACTTATATTCAACATAGACCCAATATTTTTTTATGTTAATGAATAGATCATATCATTATCAGTTAGTTGTTTTATTTGTGGGTTGAGTAATATATAATTGATATTTATCAATAAATTACAATAAAATAAAATTTTTTTTTGTAAAATAAACTTTATATTAAAATACTTTTGTATGTTTTTGTATTCGAAAAAAACGATTAAATTTATCTTGTTAAAGTTGATTTTAAACGATAGAATTATTAATGAGTAACTAACGAAATCTTCAAAATATGAGAAAATTAAATCGATTTAATTTCAATAGTCGGAAATGTTGAAACAGCGATTTTAAATTATCTGAAAGTAAACAAACTAATAAAAATATAATTTTATGAAAAAGTTAATTTTGAAATCTTTTTTTCCATCTCTCTCTCTCTCATTAGTTCTTTGATATTTTATTCGTGCTTGAAAAGTGGTGATGATTTAATTACTGAAAAAAGTACAAACAATATAACAATAGAAAAGAAAACAACACTTGAAGAATTTAAAAAATTAGCTGATAGCGAACCTGAAAAACTATTTTTCGAATCTCACAAAATTATTGATAATACCAAATTGCTAAAATTTTCCCAAAATGCAAGAATTGGTGAGTTTATAGAAGAAAACAATGAAAACACTGTTACAATAAACTCTCCTGAAGAAGATGGCGAGGAGAGAAGAAGAGTAAAAGTAAATTTTAGGTGGGCGGGACGTGGATGTTCAAATTCCGTAGGAATTTGTGTTATGATACCTATCGGACCACGTAGAATATCGTTTGAAGATAGTAAGGAATTGAATTTTCCTGTAATTAAAATCAAAGATAAAATTGCCTATATCACACCTTTAACTGATGATAATGGATTAACAAAAGATGGAATCTACCTTTGTATTTAGACGTTTCCTTTGATAACTTCACCCTTAAAGCTGGGATTTATAAGGCAAAATTCAATGAAATTACTAGAAAATTTACTATACCTGTTGATTTGAAATAATTCTCTATATTGGGGAAGAATTCTTCCCCAATATACTTTCCCAAAACAGAATTATTTGAATTTTGTATTTAAATTATGAAAAATATCATTTTTTTATTACTTTTTCCGTTTACATCCTGTTCATTAATATTTGGGATAAAAGATATAAACAAAGTAAGTTCAATTGACTATCAAAATGAATTGAAAATCTTGAATAATTCAAAAAAACACGTTGAAATATATTCTGATTCTAATAGTTTCTCGAAGTATGTAAATATGGATTTATACCAAAAAGAATTATATCAACCAATTCAGATATTGTATTTCCACAACGACTCATTGATATCTCACCATTTAAATTGTTATGCAAAAGGCGGCATAGGCAAATTAGATTGGAATACAGAATTTAGATTTAGCACATTTCCACCTAAAAGTGCGGCAATGTTGAGAAAAAATATTACTATTTCTAGCTTAAAAGCTATCTATCCTGATATAAAAAACAACAAATATACCATTATATTTTTTTGGAGTTCAATGCTTTTTAGGCAAACTAAAGATGCAAAAATGATTATAGAAAGAAATTTAATTGAAAATAATGTGGATTTAATTAATGTTAATATCAACTTAATTAATATAAATGAATTTTATAAAGAATAGAGCTATTCTTTATAACTTTTTATATGCTATTTACCCTAAAGGTTATTTTATGAATAGTTTTAAGCTGTAAATGTTTTAAATACTATTTTTAGCTAAACAGAATAAACCAAATTCCTTTTCACCCCTTTATTGTTTTCTTCGAGTAAATCATTCAAAATAAACCCTCTTTTTTTAGTCCTAAAAAACACTTTAATAAGCATATTGGTAGCTCAAAAATACATTTTTGATAGTTGTATTTTATTTAAGGATATTCATGCTTTAAATTTGGTAATTAAGTATTTGACTATCAAGTTATTTTGTTTTTATTATAAAATTAAAAATCGTCACCATGAAAAGAATATTCAAGTCGAAAGTTTCATCTCTATTATTTATTTTATTTTTTACAATGTCTTATGTCGCTAGTGCTCAGTTGAGCACTTTTGAATATCCTGTAGCTACTGGAGAAGCTTTTTTGTCAGATAAATACGACGTTTTTGTGAAAGTTGGAACTCAGCCAGAACAAAAACTTCAAGTGCTGATGTCAGATGCCAACTACCGCACTTTGTATGAAGGCGACTTTAAATCAAATGAACTCAGAGGTCGTACATTTTCTTTTGTGCATATAGACTATGATACTTCTGGTGCTGGGTTAAAGTTTAGAGTCGTGAAAAAATTTGGCACTGGAGCAACCAATGTTGATATTTCTCCCAAAAGTTACGGTTATACGCCAACAATTGCAGGAAATGAGATGAGCTTTACGATGGATCAAAATTCAAAATATATTTCTGTAAACTTCAAAACAGCCGATAATTTAACAGGTTTTGATAAATGGATAAAGCACATGCTTTGCATATTTGTAGACCCACCAGAAAAAAACAAACCATCGATAACTGCAACAGGAGTTGTAGAGTATTCTCCAACGGTAACAGCTGCTAAACTTGCTTCGGCTAGTATAATTTACTTTTCTAAAGGCTTTCATAATCTTAAAAATTATACAGACACTAGCGCTGTTGGAAGTCCTATAAGTAAAAGAGGGATTTTGACTTTAAAAACCAATCAGTCGGTATACCTAGAGGGTGGAGCTTTTTTAGAAGGTATTATAGCCAGAGTTTCTAGAGACGATGTAAATCAAAAAGTATATGGAAGAGGTATACTAACGGGGAGGAAATTTTATTGGAGTAGCCATCCTCAGTTTGCTGCAAACGAACCTTCAGAATTGTCTAACGTTATAGAATTGGGTAAAAATGCCACAGTTTCGGGTATCATGTACATGGAATCGCCCAATCATGGTTTAGTGGGAGGTAAAATGTTGGTAGAAAATGTGAAATTTTTAGGCTGGCATTCCAACAACGATGGTGTAAGAATAGGGCAAGGCTCTGAAGTAAGAAATAGTTTTTTAAGATCCGTAGACGATCATTTCTATAATTTTGGCAATTATATTCACGATTGTGTGCTTTGGGCGGGTCACAACGGTGCTATTTTGACCTATGGTTGGGGAGGAGACGTTGGTGACAAAACATATACAACGGGTGGAACAAGAATGGATAATATAGATATTATAAATCCAGAATGGGTAGGTTTGGGCAATAATAATGGAATTATTATGTCGCAAGTTGGCTATGATTTTTCTCCGGGCAAACAAGGTACTCCGTCTACTTTAACAAGTATCAAAAATATGAGGATAGAAGGTAAAATACCAGGATTAATTAACCTTAAGCCAAGGTCGGGTGGTTTAACAGGTGCAAATGTTGCTATTAAAGTTCCAGCAAGTACGGTTGGATATGTGGGTGATTTATTATTAGAAAATATTTCAGTTGAGTCGCAATATACAAAAGGTTTGATACGTGGTGAAGCTAATCCTTCAATAGAAGGTACTAGTGGTAAATGGCTGATAAAAAATGTTCAAATAAAAAATGTAACCATTGGCGGTGTATGTATGACTAACGACAATTTAGAGTTTTTCAATAATGTAGATCGCAATACTATGGAAAATTTCACCTTCGAATGCCGTGAGTCTATCAAAGATTTAACCGCCATAAGTGATACTTGTACCCGTGCAAAACTAAAATGGACAGATGCAACTACCGAAACAGGCTATAAAATAGCAAGACGTTTATCGCCAAGTACCATTTTTACAACCATAGCTACGCTTCCTGCTAATACTGTTCAATATATCGACAATACGCTTACACCAAACAGTCGTTTTGAATATATGATTACTTTTCAAAATAGCACTGGCGTGTCGTCAGATATGAGTAATGTGGTTGCCGTGCAAACTTCTAATTGTGTTATTTTACCCACTTTAGTCATTCAAAATTTACTTCAAAATGAAGAAGTTGTCAGCGACCGTAAAATAACTGCAATTGCCAAAGATTCTACCTCAGGAATTAAAAATGTAAAATTTGAGCTTTATAAAGCCTCTAATATGACAACAGCAATAGAGACAAGTGTAGTTCAAGCAGAACCTTACGAATTTAATTTAGTTGCCAATAATCTTCCAAACGACAATTATGTATTAAGGGTATTAGCCGTATCCAATGATTTGAATGAAACTAAAATGTTGAGCCGTGACTTTAAAATAAAAGTCAATAGAATTTTAGCAAACGAACCACAAATGTCTCGTCGTAAGGTTTTTGTATATCCAAATCCTTTAGAAAAAACAGCCAAAATATACGGAATCAATGAAAAAACTACTTGGGAGTTAATGGATTTTTCTGGTAAAAAAATATTAGCAGGAAAAGGCTCTCAAATTGATTTTAGCTCGAATGCCAATGGGAATTATTTGTTGAAAGTAACAGGAAAAACCATTAAAGTATCAGTGAAATCTAAATAAGATTTTATCTAATCAGGTATGAAATAGCAATTTGTTGAAAACGAATAGATTTTTAACAAATTGCTATTTTTTAAGTTTTATTTTACATTAAAAGTTGTAAAGTGTTTTTTATGGTATTGAATTGTCTGATGATTTTGAATGGCGACTATTTATAAAAAAAAAGTAAATTATTGATTGCCAATAAACAATTTTCTAATAAAATAATAAATGATGCATAATAAAGTCAAAAAGTTGATATTCGTTTTTTGTGTTGGCATACAGTCCACTATTTATGCCCAACATACTTTTTCGATAGCAAAAAAAATACAAACGTCTCAGGTTGAATTTGCCATAAAAGAAATAGAAAATGCTATTCGAAGTTTAAAAACCAAACAAAAGGTTGCTATTTCCTTTCGCTTAGACACAACTTTGTCGGAGCAGTCTTACAAGCTATCAACAGACAAAAAAGCCATTTTTATTTATGCTTCAGACCCAACTGGGGCTATGTATGGTGGGCTGAGTTTGGCCGAAAATATCCAACATTCCAAAGCAATACCAAATACAATTAATCCCGAAATTGCTACGCCATTTATTAAAAAAAGGGGTTTGAAATTCAATATTCCTTTAGACATTCGCACACCTTCTTATCAAGATGCAGGCGACGCCGCCCAAAAAAATATTCTTGAAATGTGGAATTTTGATTTTTGGAAACAATATTTTGACATGATGGCACGAAACCGCTATAATGTTTTGACGCTCTGGAATCCAAATCCATTTCCCTCAATGGTAAAAATGAAAAACTATCCAGATATCAATTTAGACAATGTTTGTGGTACTTCTTTTCCATTAGATACCTACAGAGAAGACGAACCCACCGCAAAATTTATAGCTGGCTGCGGTGTATCAGATTCGGTTATGAATAACTTGATAGTTTTGAAGAAAATTTCAATTGACGATAAAATTGCATTTTGGCAAAAAGTAATGCGTTATGCAAAAGACAGAGGCGTTGCTATTCATTTTATTACTTGGAATATTTGGATGAACAGCATTGCACCCACAGGATGGTACCGTGAGCAGCAAAATAAAAAAGGAACAGCAGGCAAATATGGAATAAATAATGACCAAGACAATCCCAAAACTATTGCTTATCTGAGAGAAGCTGTTAAAGAATTTGTACTTACCTATCCAGATCTTGCTGGAATAGGCGTTACCGCTGGCGAAAATATGGAAGACCGTACAGATGAGTTTGATCGAGAAAAATGGCTTTGGGCTACTTATGGCGAAGGCATAGCTGATGCAAAAAAAATACGACCTACACGCAAAATAGAATTTATTCATAGACATTGGCAAACCGCAATCAATAAAATTAAAAGCGATTTTGTAAGCAAATACCCCGATGAAATAAACATGAGTTTTAAATATGCCCGAGCCAGAATGTACGCAACAACTTCACCTCGTTGGGCAGATGAATACATCAAAGAATTGAAACAAGAAGGATTGAAAAGTTGGTGGAATATCAGAAATGACGATATCTTTCATTTCCGTTGGGGCGACCCCGAATACGCTTCTTTATTTATGAAAAATATTCCTCCCAAAGACATCACAGCTGGGTATTTTATGGGTTCAGATAGTTATGTATGGGGAAGGGAATTTATCAGCAAGCATCCTACACAACCACGTCAATTAGAAATTGACAAGCATTGGTACAACTTTATGTTATGGGGAAGGTTGGGCTATAATCCAGATACGCCACAGTCGACATTTGAAAATATGTTGGGTGAAAGATACCCAGGTGTGAGTCCGCAACCATTGTATCAAGCTTGGGCGACTGCTTCTAAAATCACCTCTTTAGCTACAAGATTTCATTGGCACGACTGGGATTTTATGTGGGCGGTAGAAGGCTGTTTAGATTTACGTAAAGGCTTTCATACTATCGAAGATTTTATTGCAAAACCACCTATGGCTGGAAGTGAGATTTTGAGCATCCCGATAACGGTAAAATCCATCTTAAACAAAACAGCTTTTACAGGAACAACACCGCTACAGGTTGCTAATTCACTTGATAGTTTAGCAAATGTAACTTTGGTATATACACAAAAACAGCATTTGTTAGAAAAAAAACACACAAACGAATTCAATGAATTGTTGTATGATTTAGATGCTTTCAGCTATTTGGGTAAATATTATTCAAACAAAATAAGTGCAGCTTTTTACTTTCATGCTTTTCAGCAGTTGAAACAAGATATTTATAAGCAAAAAACAATTGCTTCATTACAAAAAGCTGTAGAAGAATGGAAGCTATATGCAAAAGCAGCTACAAGAAATTATAAGCCACAATTTTTGTCAAAAACAAGAACAATAGATTGGGATAAATTGACCAGCGAAGTTGAAAATGAATTAATAAACGTTGAAAAATTAGTAAATAAATGAAAAACGATTTTACAAATAGTATAAACGTAAATATTGCTTGGAAGCAATATTTGATAATAATATTTTGCTTTTTGTATTTTAACGTCTCAGAACTTTACGCACAAGCTCAAAAAAGTAAAAAAACGGTTTTTATTGTCAATAATGACACGCCAACTTTACCAGTAATATTTGCTTTTGAAAAACTCAAGATTGCTTTAGAAGCAAAAGGCTATGTAGTTCTTGAAAAAAAATCAATTAAACTGTCATCTAGCGAAAATGAAATTATTGTAGGTATAAGAGATAATCAATTTTTAAGTGCCTTCAACTGTAAACTTCATGAAACTGCTGAGGCATTACTCATCAAAAAGCCATCAAACAAGCAAATGTTAGCTGTAGGTTGGGATGCGTCGGGAGCAATGTATGCCATGCTTGAGTTGGCAGAGCAAATAGACGCTTTGCCTCAAGAAGCTGATGTTTTTAAAGCTGTTGAAGAAATCAATGAAAAGCCATTTTGTACCGAACGTTCATTGTCTACATACATCAATAGCAAACATATTCAAGATGGATTTTTTCATGATTCAAACTATTGGGAAACTTTGTTTGAACAGTTGGCACGCAGCCGAGTAAATTCATACAACCTAATATTTAAATACAAAGCACCCATTTATACGCTTTTTTTTGAATTGCAAGCTTGGCCTTCATCCACTACAGGCGGTATAGTTGTAACGGCAACAGAGCAGCAACGTAATTTAAAAGCTTTGCAGAATATCGTCAAATCGGCACATAATCATGGCGTTAAAATTACTTTAGGTATTTGGGATCATGTGAGTAATCCAGACGATGCAGATCGCCTAGCCGACTATTCTGAAGCAGCCATTAAAAAAATAGTTAATGAAGTAGATTTAGATGCATTTCAATTTAGAATGCACTGGGAAAGTGGCTTGCCACGTGATTTAGGTACTTTATCCAAATTTTGGGGTAGTGTTTTTGATGGAATAAAAAAGTCGGGTAGGAAAATTAAATTTTATCCACGTGCTAAAGGTTTGGCAGATACCATTATAAATTTGGGATTAAGCAAAGGTTTAGAATTTGCTATTGAAACAAAGTTTACTGCCGAACAAATAGGAATGCCTTTTCATCCTGCACATATTCAAAAACCCAACCAAACCGACCGCAGACATGGATATGCCGATTTACTTTCGTATCCCAAACAGTATGATATGCTTTATAGGGTATGGAATGGAGGTACTCAGAAATTACTACTTTGGGGTGATTTAGATTGGGCAAAACGATTTGCTTTGAGTACTAAACTTTACAATAAAACAGGCATATTTGAATTCATGGAAATAGAAGGCGCAGAGCCAATGGGCAATGGATCTAAGCAAGCACTTACCGAAAATTATCAATATACCCGTTACGAGTTTCAACGATTTTGGTGTCAGAACCTCATGATAGGTAGAATGGGCTATAACCCACAAACCCAAGATGAAATATTTTTAAGAGCATTTGAGAAACATTATGGCAAAAAAGTTTCAAAAGATATGATGCAGGGTTTGGCTCACAGTAGTAAAATTATTCCCCGTATCATAAGTTCAGCCATGGCTGATTTTCAAGAGCAACGTGGCGTGCCCGAATGGGGTAGTGGTAGCGGGTTAAATGGTAAAGGAACTTTGGCAGCTTACGCAAAAGTGTTGCCACTTGACATTCAGACATTTGCAAGCTTTCAAGAAGAAGCGGAAGCATTGCTTAAAAATAAAACAACAGCAAAGTATAGTCCATTGCGAAACGCAAACTGGTATAAGAATATAGCCGATAGCATACTATTCAGTATTAAAACTATTGAAATAAATTTGGGTGACAATCTAAATAAAGAAACAAAAGCCACACTTACCGATATGAAAATTTTGGCAGGAATAGCCCGTTTTCATTCTCAACGTATAAAAGCGGCAGTGGCTTATCAAATGTATTTACAAACTGATAAAAGTGCTTTAGCCTTAGATACCGCCATTCATTTCGAAAGTTTGGCACTTCAGCAATACCAGTCTATAGTGAAAGTGGCAGGAGACACATACAGAAAAGACTTGAACATGACAGTCAGTGATGCAAACCATTGGACTACAGAATATGAGTTGTTGCAAAAAGCTTTTGAAGAATTGAAAAAAAGCACCGTAAATAATCAAACAACTATACCATCGATACATAGTAAAATCAATAGTCAAACCGTAAATGCAACCGTTATACACAA
>JAGNSI010000180.1:1535-4359 GCA_017988135.1 Pseudarcicella sp. | reverse complement strand
AAAATATAGCATAAATACAACTTCAAACATGGTTTATCTTAAATAAAGTAGATTTGTAATAGAGTTTAACTTAGCCCTTTTTAACTTTTTTCAGATAAAAAATGAGAGTGAGTCTTCAATATAGATCCCAAAAAATCATTCAAACTATAACGCTTCTACATCTATAATTTCACCGAACTCCCCTAAATGACGTTTCGCAATATGAATTTAAACCTGATTTTGTCACCTAAACCCCTAAAATATAATTATTCTAAATAATTATTGTAAGTTTTAATTTTATTTATAATTAATCTAAATAAAGCTTGCTTGATATATTTTGAAACTATACATTTGTGAACTATTTATAACAATTCTAAATAATAGATTCATGAAAAACATATATTTATTCCTATTAATTCTTGTAGGATTAAACGCATTTTCTCAAAAAGGTACACTAAAAGGTAAAATATCAGATTATGCTGGAAAACCAGCAAGCCATGTGAATGCACAAATAAAAAACAGTTCAAAAGGTGTACAAACCAATGATAATGGTGAATTTGAAATCAATAACATCGATACAAAAATTCCAACAGTGATAGTAAGCTGTGTGGGTTTTAAAACATTAGAACATGAGGTTGAACTGACAAACAACAAGGTTAATTTCTTGGAATTACAATTGTCAGAAAACGAAGACACTATCAAAGAAATAATAGTAAAAGGTTCAAAAAATGCTAACAACAAAAGTGTTTCTTTGGGTAAAATGTCTATAAAAGCAATGGACTTGCCACAAAGTATAGCAATAATAGACAGTAAAACCATTGAAAATCAACAAATAAAAACTATTTCTGATGTACTTGCCAATACCAATGGCGTGTATATAATGGGAACTACTGGCGGGTATCAAGAAGAAATAGCTGGACGTGGATTTTCTTTTGGTAGTTCAAATACTTTCAGAAATGGTGTAAGGTTTTTCAATGGGATTCCAAGCGACCTTAGTAATATTGAGAAAGTAGAAATAATGAAAGGAAGTACTGCCATTTTGTATGGTAACGTCGCAGCTGGAGGTATTATCAACTTGGTTACCAAAAAACCAATGGCAGAATTTGGTGGAGAAATATCTTTCAAAACAGGAAGTTTTAATCTACTAAAACCCTATTTGGATATTCATGGTGGTGTAGATAAAAATAAAAACTTAAGCTACAGACTCAATACTTCTTTTGAAAAAGCCAATGGATTCAGAGTTGGGGTTAGCTCTAAAAGTTATTATGTAAATCCATCGTTGATGTATAAGCTAGGTAAATCAACAGAAATACTAGTGGAAACCAATTTTGCAAACGACGAAAGAACACCCGATTTTGGTGCTGGAATTATAAACTATGAAGTTGTAGATTTACCTAGAGAACTTTTTACGGGAATAAGATGGAGTACTTTTAAAGCAAAACAATCGTCTATAAACTTAAATATAGCTCACTCATTATCTGCAAATTGGAAACTCAACTTGGTAGCATCTAAAAGAAATTACGCTACAGAATTGTTTGCTAATACAAGACCAAACTCAAGTGGCAACCTGATAAAAAGTGATGGTAAATGGATAAGAAACGTTCAGAAAACTAATGTTAAAGACGAATACCTTTTGGCTCAGGTAGATTTAAACGGAAAATTCAATATTGGAAGTATAAGCAATCAAATACTTGTGGGCATAGAAACAGATAAATTTAACACTGAAACTACTAACTATCTGCCTGTGGTGAAATATGATTCTATCAATATTTTTCAACCTGAACTCTTCATCCCTAGAAATGACAAACCAAATATGAATGTAGACAAAATCACTACTGCTCCTATACACAGAATGGGCGTCTATGTGCAAAATTTAATGTCTATCACCGAATATATAAAACTTTTGGCAGGTATCAGATACAGCTATCAAGAAACTACTTCAGACGTTTTCACTAAAGCTACCAACAAAAATGCTGTAACCAAAAACTACGACGCTGCCTTTACTCCAAGATTAGGATTGGTGATTCAACCCAACAAAAACATATCTTTATTTGGCTCGTACTCCAATTCATTTACGGTAAATACTGGTGTAGACACAGCAGGAAAAGCATTGAAACCGTCTTTGATTGACCAATATGAAATAGGTTTTAAAAATCAAATCTGGAAAAACAAATTAGCTTTAAATGTAACCTTATACAAAATTATCAACAGCAATTTAGCACAAACATCACTTGATAAAGGGAACACCAATACCAATATCAAAGAATTGGCAGGAGAAGTAAGCAGTAAAGGTGTAGAAATAGATGTAAATTTCAACCCAATCAATGCTTTAACGATAAGCACTGGCTATAGTTTTAATGAAACAAAATATACAAAATCTAATATTTATATCATAAATAGTTTATTGAGATATAACCCAAAACACACCGCAAATTTTAGTGCCAACTATACCCTACAAAAGGGATTACTGAATGGACTAAAAATAGGTTTGATAGGTTTGTACATTGGCGAAAGACAAGCTGGAAGATCTTTCAGAACTACCCAACCTAACGACAGCTATAAACTCATTCCATTAAAAGCCTACACCCAAATAGATGGAACAATTGCCTACAGCTACAAAAAAATTAACCTTGGAGCTAAAATTGGAAATATCTTTGACACACAAGGTATAAATGTACATGACGATAACAGCGTAAACTATATTACTCCAAGAAATTTCACTACTTCGATTGCCTATAAATTTTAATATTGATATCACTAGCATAATCAAATCAGGAGCACCTTCAAAGACAAACAGCTGTTTGTCTTTGAAGGTTTTTGTGTTATAATTTAAGTATCTTGCTGT
>JAGNSI010000180.1:0-1435 GCA_017988135.1 Pseudarcicella sp. | reverse complement strand
TTTTGTGTTATAATTGAAATTGAAGAAACTAAAATTCAATTGCCAGCAATAAATCTATCTCTTCTGAAAAAATCAAAATAAAAAACCTAAATTAGCACTTAGTAATTAACACAACATTTTAAATAACACATAATATGCCATTTATCACACAACAGGTTGCAAAAATCAACCCCGAAAGTAATTTCTTTTTCAATTCTGAAGTACTTAGCTATCCGATAGCACCGCTGGTTTCTACTAGATTTTTTCAAGACAAAAACAACGTAAAAACCATGAAAACTAGAATAGTAGTTTTTATAGACGAACGTAACCAAAGCGTACCTAAAATAGGCGAACATAAAATCGAAAATAATGTTCTAAGCATTTATATAGATTACGATTATTCAGACAAAATACCTAAAAAAGGCTATACAGCTTGGTATTTTGAATTTGAATTTACATCGCCACAAATAGATGCTATAGATACGCTAGAAACTTACTTGAGAGATATTGACCCCGTAACTTCGAGAGGAACAGTAACTATGGTACAAGGTTAATTATTAGCTTTAAATTAAAATTTAACCAATGAGCAAAAAAACATTCATGCTACTAAAAACATTATTTTTGAATGTTTTTTTGCTTGTTATTTTCCCTTTGTTTTCTCAAAAAAACAACGACGATGCCATAGTTAGAGCCTTAAAAAAACACCATTCAAAAGAAAGTAATTTCGCTAAAGCAAGTTCTTTTTTTATTGAAAACAACTGGGATTCAACCTTATACTATTCGCTCCAGCAACTTAGCAAAAAACAAAACACCCTAACAACAAAAAACTTTTGTCATTATTTTCGAGGTTATTCGTTCAAGAAGAAAAAACTGTTTGACGAAGCGCAAAAAGAATTTAAATTAGTCTCCACAAATTTTGAGTTTTATGACTTCGTGAAAATGAACTTCGGAGCTATTGCACTCGAAAAAAGTCAATTCAATGAAGCATTAAGCTATTTTGCACCTTTAGCTATTCGCCCAAAAAACAACCCTTTCCATGTAAACAGAGGCATGCTTTTTCATAATATTGGTATTTGTCATTTGCATTTAAATCATTTTGAAGAAGCCGAACGCAATCTTTTTTTGAGCGAAAATATTCAAAAAGAAAATAAGGATACCATCAATCTTACCAGCACACTAAGTAGTATTGCCAATCTTTATTACCAACAATACAATGACCAAAAAGCTGAAAAATATTTTCAAAAAGCGTATGTCTTGGCATTACTAACCGATGATTTTGGATTAAAAAAAAATGCGACACTCAACCTTGCCGTAGTTGAAGAAAACAAAAAAAACAGCCATAAAGCACTGATTTACAGAAAAGAATACGAAAAATGGAGCGACTCACTCAACGACCAAAACAAAATATGGGCACTTGCAAACCTTGAAAAACAATTTGCCGTAAAACAAAAACAAA
>JAGNSI010000061.1 GCA_017988135.1 Pseudarcicella sp. | reverse complement strand
CAAATACTATTCATCCCAACAAAAAAACACTCAACTTGCTCAAAAACAAAGCAAAGCAGACTTGAAATCCAATGAAAAAAACACAGAAAATCAAAAAAACAATCAACTGCCGCAATCCAATTCTCCAAAATATAATTTATCTTTAACACAAGCAAGAATAATATTGGATGCCATGAAAAACGAAAGTTTAAAGCCAATTTTAGAAAATTCAAACCAATATTTAAAATCAAAAAAAACAATGTCGGAAACCTGGTAAGAAGAGAATATTATTACATAAAGCTAGCCAAAATCAATTATTTTTGATAATTTTATGCCATTATAAAAAATAAAATTTCACGATTTTCTTGCAATATGAACGCTATTAAAGCAACCAATTTCAGTTTTCCAGGTCAAACAAACTTTTACAAAGGAAAAGTGAGAGACGTATATTCTTTCGAAAACTTGCTATTGATGGTTGCGACAGACCGTATTTCTGCTTTTGATGTAGTATTGCCACGTGCAATTCCATTCAAAGGTCAGGTTTTAAACCAAATAGCATCTTATTTTTTAGAAAGTACCAAAGACATTTTACCAAATTGGTTACTTGCAACGCCAGACCCAAATGTAAGTGTGGGGCTAAAATGTGAAACATATCCAGTAGAAATGGTAGTAAGAGGTTACTTATCGGGTCATGCTTGGAGAACATATAAATCAGGACTAAGAATACTTTGTGGCGTAACATTGCCTGAAGGTTTAAAGGAAAATGATAAACTGCCAAGCCCCATAATCACACCCACTACCAAAGCACATGAAGGGCACGATGAAGATATATCTAGAGAGGAAATTTTAGCCAATGGACTTGTTTCAGAAAACGAATACCAACAGTTAGAAAAATTTTCACTTTTGCTATTCGAAAGAGGCACTCAGATGGCGAAAGAACAAGGTTTGATATTAGTAGATACTAAATACGAATTTGGTAATCACAATGGAACCATTTGCCTTATTGATGAAATACACACACCAGATTCGTCAAGATATTTCTATGCCGATGGCTATGAAGAAAGACAAAATAAAGGAGAAAATCAAAAACAATTATCTAAAGAATTTGTTAGAGAATGGTTGATTGCCAATAACTTTCAAGGAAAAGAAGGACAACAAATACCAGAAATGACAGACCAATGGATAAACCAAATTACAGAAAGGTACATTGAACTTTTTGAGAAAATTACTGGCAAAACGTTCATCAAAGACATTACCAACAATCTATTAGAAAGAGTAGAGCAAAATAGCTTGAAACACCTCAATAGCATCAAACAATAATAAGTTTACGTATGGATTTTAGTATTGAAAAAAACGAACAATACGCATTAATTGCATTTAAAAATCAAAGTTTAAATCAAGAAAATTATTTAGACTTTGAAAAAGTAATAAGAATTTTGTTTAGAGAAGATTACAGCAATATGATTGTTGATTTTTCTAACATACAAGATTTGGACGGATTCGGTGTTTCTATCATCAGAAAAGCCAACAAAATCTGCACAAACGAAGCAGGTTTATTTATTATAGTAACCAAAAACGAAGATATTACTTATCAGTTAGATGCCGCAAAAATAGAAGATCTAACCGTAATGACAAGCATTCAAGAGGCTATAGACGCTGTATATTTAAATGAATTAGAAAATAGTTTTCAGTCGGAAGAAGACGATGAATACGACCATGGCGAGTATGGCGATATGCCTAGCTCAAGTGGTGGTGGAGATGACTATTAAAATACTTTAAAAAAAACGAATTTTGCTAATAAAATTAACCATTTTAGGCACAGGTTCTTCAAACCCAGTACTAGAAAGAAATCCCACTTCTCATCATTTACAGATAGGTAGTAATGGGATTTTAATAGATTGTGGCGAAGGTACTCAGTCCCAATTGTTGAAATATAAAATAAAGATTGCTAAGATAAATTACATTTTTATTTCTCATTTGCATGGCGATCATTATTTTGGATTGATAGGTTTGCTTTCTACTATGAATATGTTGGGTAGAAAATCAGACTTGCATTTATTCGGTCCACAAGATTTGATTGATATTTTAAATTTACAATTAAAAGCATCATTCACCAATCTTGACTATAATCTTATTTTTACAGCAACTACCGATAGTTATACACAGTATCAATTAGAAAATACACCATTACAAATCTCTACATTTCCACTTCAACATAGAATACCTTGTACAGGTTTTTTGTTAGGATTAAAAAATATTAACGATTACAGTTTTGTACCTAAATATGCTTTTTGCTCAGATACCATTTATGACGAATCATTAATTGAGTATATATCTGGAGTAGAAAAGCTATATCACGAATCCACTTTTTTAGATATACTAGAAAATAGAGCACGAGACACATTTCATTCTACAGCATCGCAAGCAGGTCAGATTGCACAACTAGCCAATGTAGGTCAATTGTTGTTGGGTCATTTTTCATCTCGTTATTCCAAAGCAGATCAACACCTTTTAGAAGCCAAAAGCAAATTTGCCAACACTGTAACACTTACAGAGGGAGATGTTTTTGAGTTTTAAATAGCTTAGAATCTAATATTACCACCCTGTATGTAGTTTTTATTCTGAAATCGATTCTTATTGGTTAGTATAGTGTGATTAAACCCTGTAAAGGTTCTATAATCAGCTGTTTAATTGTAAAATAAAGGCGATTTTATACATTTGTATTGTTATAGATAAAGTTATCAATATACGTATTTAAAGCATTAAAATCTTTTGGGCGTTTTTTTTGGTAGACTTTTGTTGTTGAAGCGATTTTCATAGACTGTGAAAAATGATTTTTCAAGTTATCACCTTTCAAAAGTTCATAAGGAAGGGGATAATGTTTTATCAGCTCAGTAGGAGCGAAGATACTTTTTATTTCACCATCTTTTTTACTAGAATTGTGTTTGAGTAAAATATTTATCGACTTCAATTTAATAAGTTCTTTCGGAAAAGTCTCCACGTCCTGCTGTAAAAGATATTTGTCTCCACCTTCAAATGAAGGAGATAGATTGTTCGAGTCTAATTTTAAACCTTCAATAGTCTTATTCCATATTTTGAATTGAGAAAAAGATGGAATCACAAAAGTAAATTGATTTACATTTGTGATTAACACCATATCGTCACTCAAAATCGAGTATCCTTTTTTCCAAAAAGCTGTTGCTGTGGTTGATTTTCCAGCTCCAGGAACCCCTACAAAAACATGAGCTTCGTTGTTTATTTGTACAGCACTTCCATGAAGCAAATATATGTTTCGTTGTTTGAGAGCAAAGCCAATCACTTCGCTTAATACAAACAATTTTAACGTTCCTAAACTATCTCCAAGCCTTTGATAGGTAATCGTGCTTCCATTTTCTATTAAAAAATAACCAATATTGGGCCAAAATAAAGTAGCTTGATTATGGTTTTTTTCATAAAACCATAATCTTTCATTGTTTCTAAAAACTTTTGTTGGAGTCATTTTTGATGACGATTCTACCATTCCTTCAAAAATAGAAAGGTCGGGTGGTAGTATAGATTTTGAAAGCTCATTTTCAAAGTCTAAATCTGTAGCAATAGTTAATCCGAAAGCAAAGTAATTCAAGGTTAATAAATTTAAGTGTCTTTAAAATTAGCTATAATACCAAGAAAAGAAAAATACTCACCAATAATCTTCGTATAAAAATTTTACCTAAATATACTAGCAAATAGTATATCTTAAAATTGAACTTCAAATTGCTTGTAATAATCTATTGATTTTAAGCTTATTAGTTTTAATTGTATTTTATGGTACAATATTTGTAATATATCTATATATAAAGAAAGTCATTTTGAGAATATTGTATTATTTTAATAATTAATATCTTTAATTATATCAATTTATTATTATGACTTTTTGTCATATTTTGATTTCTATTTTCTAATTCTTCAATTTTTAAATATTTTTAAAATAGATTTTTAATCTTTTAAGAAATATAATTTGATAAAAATCAATATTTTAATACCTAAAAACTAAAGTAAAGATTTAGAATAAGTCTATTTCTTATTTTGGCAATCAATCTAAATTCAAACTATTTCTAGTACAAAATCATTCAAATCAATAAGAATTATTAAATATAAATCGTAGTTGATATTGTATTATTTTTATGTTTAAAAAAATAGATATATTATTTTTTAAGCTATATTCATCAAAAAAGGCAACCCAAAAATGGGTTGCCTTTTTTAGTATTAATACTAAAATCATTTTTTATTGTAGTTCTTCTACTTCACCTATCATTTCATTATTTATAGCTATAAGTTTTATTTTTTTAGTTTCGTTTACTAATAAAGGATCATATTTGGCACTTACTCTAACATAATTTTCAGTGAAACCGTGCATAAAACCATTTTCTATATCTTCTTCAAAAAGTACATCAAAGTCTTGTCCTATTTGTTCTAGATAAAAAGCTCTTTTCTTTTTTTCGGATAAAATATGTAACATTTTAGAACGTTCAGCTCTAATATGAGTCGATACTACAGGTTTTATTGCTAAAGCTTCGGTGTTTTCTCTTTCAGAATAAGTGAAAACGTGCAAATAACTAATAGGCAATTCGTTTAAGAAATCATAAGACTCTAAAAAGTATTGTTCGGTTTCACCAGGATGTCCTACTATTACATCTACACCAATACAACAATGTGGCATTATAGATTTAATCTTTGAAACTCTTTCTGTATATAATTCTCTTTTATATCTTCGTTTCATGAGCCCAAGTACGGTATTGGAGCCAGATTGTAATGGTATATGAAAATGTGGAACAAATCTGTTTGACTGTGCTACAAATTCAATAATTTCGTCGGTCAATAGGTTAGGTTCTATAGATGAAATCCTGAAACGTTCGATTTCTTTTATTTCATCTAAAGCTTTTATTAAATCAAGAAACGATTCTTTTCTTTCTCCTTTTATAATACCGAAATCACCAATATTTACACCTGTTAATACTATTTCTTTCACACCTTGTTGGGCAATTTCGATAGCTGTTTTTACGACACTATCTATTGTATCTGACCTACTTGAACCTCTTGCCAATGGAATTGTACAATAGCTACAAGGATAGTTACAACCGTCTTGTACTTTCAAAAAAGTTCGTGTACGATCTGAGATAGAGTAGGAGTTATGGTAATCAACGGTTTCTTCAATTTTGCGATTAAAAATAACAGCTGGTTGTAAATTATCTTTGTCTTTTTTTACAAAACCGTCCAATAAGTCAATAAGTTGAAATTTTTCAGCTGCTCCAAGTACTGCATCTACACCTTTTATATTAGATATTTCTTCGGGTTTTAGCTGTGCATAGCACCCGATAATAGCTACAAATGCCTTTGGGTTTATCTTATTAGCTTCACGTACTATTTTTTTACACTTTTTGTCTGCATTTTCTGTAACAGAGCAAGTGTTGATGATGAATATATCTGGTTGTTGTTCAAATCCTACTTTTTGATATCCTTTGCTTTCGAACATTCTAGATATTGTAGATGTCTCTGAGTAGTTCAACTTGCATCCTAAGGTGTAAAACGCTACTTTTTTCATTGATGTGGTAATTATTTGAATTTTAAATAATTCCAAATAATAATTTACAAATGTGAATTTATTATTTTAATGTATCTGTTCTGTAACAAATTGTAAACCGCATCAACAATATGATATGGCTTGGTGTAAATCAAAAATGGCTACTTCTTTTTTGTGAAGCAGCCATTTTTGATAATAATTTAACTTATTTTTTTACTGTCAATGTTTTAGGACTAAATATTATTGACATTCTTTTTCCTTCTAATTTTGGCATTTCGTCAGGTTTACCAATTTCTTCTAAACTTTTTGCGAAGTTCAAAAGTAACATTTCACCTCTTTCTTTAAATACAATAGAACGACCTACAAAATGTACGTATGCTTTAACTTTTGCTCCTTCTTTCAAAAAACCTATTGCGTGTTTTAATTTGAAATTAAAATCATGCTCATTTGTATTAGGACCAAATCTAATTTCTTTGATTACAGTTTTACTTGCATTCGCTTTTATTTCCTTTTGCTTTTTTTTCTGGTCGTATTTAAACTTGGCATAGTCAGTCACTTTGCATACTGGAGGAACTGCTTTAGGTGATATTTCTACCAAGTCAAGTCCTTGAGATTGAGCTATTTCAAGGGCTTTTTTAATATCCATTAAGCCTTGTTCTACATTTTCACCTACCAGTCTTACTTCTGTAACACCTTTAATCAAATGATTGATTCTGTAAAGTTCTTCCTCTCTTTTTGGACCTCTTGTATTGTTATTTGGGCGTAACGCCATATATTATATGTATTTTTGTTTATGATTTAAATGAAAAACAACTAAATCTATGTTAAAATATATTAATAAACAAAATTAATCATTCTTTCTTGATTTTATTTATTAATATATCTTGATTTTTTTTAAAATTTTTGAATATTTTTATTAATCTCTTCGTTTGCTAGTTTTATGAAATCTTCAATTGACATCATTCCTAAATCTCCTTCTCCTTTTTTTCTTACAGATACCATGCCAGCTTCTGATTCTTTTTCACCGCAAATGAGCATAAATGGTACTTTACCGATTTCGGCATCTCTTATTTTTCTGCCTATTTTTTCGTCTCTATGGTCTACGTAGCCTCTTAAATCTACTTCTTGAAGTCTTAAAAATACTTCATTTGAAAAGTCTTCGTATTTTTCTGATATAGGCAAAATAGCAAGCTGGTCTGGCGAAAGCCATAGTGGGAAGTTTCCACCTGTGTTTTCTATAAGTATGGCTACAAATCGTTCTAATGAGCCAAATGGAGCTCTGTGTATCATCACTGGGCGATGTTTTTGATTATCAGCACCAGTGTATTCTAATTCAAATCTATCGGGCAATTGGTAGTCAACCTGAATAGTTCCAAGTTGCCATTTTCTACCCAATGCGTCTTTTACCATAAAGTCTAGTTTGGGGCCGTAAAATGCAGCTTCGCCAGTTTCTATCACATATGGAAGTCCTTTTGCTATTGCCGATTTTATGATAGAAGCTTCTGCAGCATCCCAATGTTCGTCTTTACCAATATATTTATCTTTGTTTTCAGGGTCACGTAGCGAAACTTGAGCAGAGAAATTATCGAAGCCCAAGGCTTTGAAAACATATAATACCAAGTCTATTACCTTCATAAACTCATCTTCTACTTGATCGGGTCTACAGAAAATATGTGCATCGTCTTGCGTAAAACCTCTAACTCTGGTAAGTCCATGTAATTCGCCAGATTGCTCGTATCTATAAACTGTTCCAAATTCGGCTAATCTTAAAGGTAAATCTCTATAGCTTCTTGGTTTTGTTTTATATATTTCACAGTGGTGAGGACAATTCATTGGTTTTAAGAAGAATTCTTCGCCTTCATCGGGTGTTTTTATGGGCTGAAACGAGTCTGCACCGTATTTGGCATAATGCCCAGAGGTAACATACAATTCTTTAGAACCAATGTGTGGCGTGATTACAGGTGAATAACCTGCTCTTACTTGAGCTCTTCTTAAAAAACCTTCTAGTCTTTCTCTCAACATAGTGCCTTTGGGTAACCACAATGGCAAACCCATGCCTACTTTGTCAGAAAAAGCAAATAACTCTAATTCTTTACCAAGTTTTCTGTGATCTCTTCTTTTGGCTTCTTCTAAAAGAAATAAATATTCTTCTAATTCTTTTTGCTTTGGAAATGTAACAGCATAAACCCTAGTCATTTGCTTGCGTTTTTCGTCTCCTCTCCAATAGGCTCCTGCAATAGACATTAGTTTCACAGCCTTAATAAAACTGGTGTTAGGTATATGTGGACCTTTACACAAATCGGTAAAATTACCTTGATTGTAAAATGTGATATTGCCATCTTCTAATCCTTCTAAAAGTTCTAATTTATATTCATCACCTTTTTCTGTAAAATAGCCGATTGCATCACTTTTAGAAACGCTTGTGCGGTTAAAAACACTTTTTTGGCGTGCCAATTCCAGCATTTTATCTTCTATTTTCTTGAAGTCGTCTGAGCTTAAAGTTTTTTCGCCCATATCTATATCATAATAAAAACCAGTTTCAATTGCTGGACCTATACCAAATTTTGTTCCTGGAAAAATACTTTCTATAGCTTCTGCCAATAGGTGAGCAGAAGAATGCCAGAACGTTTGCTTACCTTCAAGGTCGTTCCAAGTACAAAGTGATACGCTAGCATCAGAATCGATAATGGTAGACGCATCTTGAATTTTACCGTTTATTTTGGCTGCTAGTACATTGCGTGCCAAACCTTCTGATATACTCAAGGCTACATCCATTCCTGTAATTGGCTGTTCGAATGTTTTGATGCTTCCGTCTGGTAATGTAATATTGATCATATAAATAAATTTGTATTTTTCTTTAATATAAAAAATTATGACGAGTGAAATTGTTATTATTCTAATTTCTTAGGCTTCATATTCAATATTCTTGTCATAGTAGTATCTGTATGTTTATTATGATTGTACGTTCTATTTGCTGTATTTTTAATAGCATTTACTTTTTTTACTGAATCAGGTAAATAACCATTTTCCATAAAACCAGCTCCAAATATAAGTTTCTTTTTGGCTTTCCAAGAACCAAATTTTGCTTTTTCGTCGTATGGATTTTGTTCTAAAATTTGGTCGTAGGTGATTTCGGCTTCATCAAAACGATTGGTGTATTCGTAACAGACTGCAAGTAAGTACTTTGCGTCTGGATAATTTGGCTTTTGAGTTACTATTTGTTTAAATAGAGGCAAAGCTAAATGATAGTTTTTGTGAGTAACATAAATAGAGCCAGCTTGAAATCTACTTTTTAGGTTAAATGAATCCAACTTTATTGCTTTTTTGTAACAATACATTGCGCTATCTACCATACCTATTTGCCTATAAATTTCACCCTTATAATAATGCAAATCGGCATTGTTGGGGTGATGCAATAATGCTTGCGTGCTAAAACTAAGTGCAGTTTGAGGTTGTTTCCAGTTATTGTAAATTTTAATAATTTCGTAGTAACTATCTACAAAACTTGGTTTTAGATTAATAGCCCTAGTGTATAAACGAAGTGATTCTAGCGTATCATGCTGTTTGGCTGATATTTTTGCTTGAAAAAAATAGGTTTCACCGTTGTTGGGTGATATTTGTAATGCTTTATAAAGGTAAAGTTTCGATTTTTGAAAATTGTTTAATTGCTGATACAAATCGCCTAATAAAGTATAAAAATCGGGTGTTTCTACACCCAAAGCTTCTGCTTTTGAAGCTGTTACCAATGCTTCTTTTGATCTATTCAACTTGTTCAATATCATAGACTTAGTAGCTAAATATTGCCCTTCACTTTCTTTTAAGCCAATAGCAATGTTTATATCTTCAAGTGCTTTCTCAAAACTTTGGTTTGAATATAAAATTTTAGATCTTTTCCAGTAAAAAAAAGCATTATCAGGATAGTTTCTTATCGCTTCATTGAGATAACTTAGGGTTATTTCATTTTGCTCTTTTTCTGAATAATTGTGGGGTACAGGTATGCTTTGACCTTTTTTGGCTTGTTTTTCGCAAGAAAAAAGGGTTATTATTAAAATAAATAAATAAAAATTTACTTTTCTGAACATCCTTCAAATTTAGTGATATTATGTGAAGCTTTTGGTATCTTGATTTTAAAAAAAATGAAAAATTCTTTAAAATTTCCTTTTTTGAATGTTTTTTTTCTTAACCAACAAATGCTTTTGTAACTTTGTAGGGTTAAATCATTAAATTTTACTGTAAATCATTTTGAAGATGAAGCCTTACAGCGTATTACTTTATTACAATTATTCAACGATTACTGATCCTGAGGCGTATCGTGAAAAACATCATTTATATTGCCTTGAAAATAATCTTTTGGGTAGAATAATAGTTGCCCAAGAAGGTCTAAATGGCACTGTTTCTGGACTCAATGAAGATTGTGCCAAGTACATGAATTGGCTTGAAAAAGACCCACTTTTTGTAAATACAAATTTTGATTTTAAAGTTGATAATGCAGATAGTCATGTTTTTCAAAAGCTTCATGTAAGGGTAAAAGACGAAATAGTAAATTCAGATTTAGGGGTAAACCCAACTATCAAAACAGGTGTTCATCTCAACCCAGCAGCTTTTAAGGCTATAAAAGATGATCCAGATGTAGTTTTAGTAGATATGCGATCAAACTATGAGCATTCTGTGGGTAAATTCAAAGGGGCGATTACCTTTGATATGGAAAACTTGAGAGAATTGCCTGAGCATGTTGCCGAAATAGCTCATTTGAAGGATAAAAAAATCATCACTTATTGTACTGGTGGTATTAAATGCGAAAAAGCATCTGCCTATTTATTAGAGCAAGGTTTTGAAAATGTATACCAATTGCATGGTGGAATTATCAAATACGGACTAGAAGAGGGTGGAGACGACTTTGAAGGAAAGTGTTATGTTTTTGATAATCGTGTGCAGGTTGATGTAAATTCAGTAAACCCAATGGTTATTGCAAAATGTCATATTTGCCAGACTGCTTGCGACAGAATGGTCAATTGTGCCAACCCTGAATGCAACGAGCATTTGCCAATTTGCGAAAAATGTGGCTGGGAGCAAGAAGGTGCTTGCAGTGAGCCTTGTAAAACACATCCAAGGAAGCGTGAATATGATGGAACAGGCTATTATTCCAAGAAATCTGATGGATATACACCCGAATTGGGTTTCAAAAGTTTTAAAAGAAACATCATTACAGCTGAAAAATAGTAGCTCAGAAGGTATTATTGAGATGACTAATTGCATTTTTGATGATATTTTTCATTAAAATGATTATTTAATGTGATTTTTAAAACAAAAAGCATTAATTTTGCGGTTCTATTTTATTATTTTTTCATACATTCAATTTCAATTAAAATGCCAAAAATTAAAACCAAATCAGGAGCGAAAAAACGCTTCAAAATTACTGGAACTGGCAAAGTTAAGCGTAAACACGCATACCACAGCCATATTCTTACTAAAAAATCTACTAAGCGCAAGCGTAATCTTGTTCATGATACATTAGTAAGTCCATCAGATATGGATAGAGTTGCCTTAATGTTGGTAATGTAATTCATTTTTATTTAGTTATTGTTCAACCAGGAATTCGGTAAATCAAAGTGCATATAGCCACCAAATTTCAAAAAACAAAATATTATGCCACGTAGTGTCAATCATGTAGCGTCGAGAGCTAGACGCAAAAAAGTGCTCAAATTAGCAAAAGGCTTTATCGGAAGAGGTAAAAACGTTTGGACGGTAGCCAAAAACAAAATTGAAAAAGGTCTTCAGTATGCTTACAGAGACCGTAAAGTAAAGAAAAGAGATTTCCGTTCGTTGTGGATTATGCGTATAAACGCAGCTGCACGTTTAGAAGGAATGTCTTACTCGGTTTTTATGGGGAAACTCAACAAATCGGGAATTGAATTGAATAGAAAAGTATTAGCAGATTTAGCAATGAACAACCCAGAGGTATTCAAAGCAATCGCTCAAAAAATAAAATAGAAATTTAAAACCTGCATTTTGCAGGTTTTTTTTTGCCTTCTCTAAAAAATTAGTATTTCCTCATTTTTTTTATTATCATTGCTGGAGCAATGAAGCATCTTTGTTTTATTGATTTCGATTTCAAAAATTTAAATTATAAATAAAATGTTAGAGCAATTAATGGGCCTTATACAAGGTCATTCACAAGAGGCTATCGTAAACAATCCTGAAATACCAAACGAACATAATAATTCGGCAATGGAAACTATTCTGGGTGCTATTACAGGTGGCATGCAACAACAGGCACAAGGAGGACAAAGTGGTTTGGCTGGCTTGGCTGGTTTATTGGGTGGACAATCAGGAAATTCAGGAAGCGGATTGATGTCTAATCCAATAGTTGCAGGTATTGCACAGCAAGCTATTGGAGGACTGATGCAAAAATTTGGTTTAGGAAATGGTGCAGCTTCTGGAATAGTTTCTCAAGTATTGCCTGGAGTATTGGGCTCTATGATTTCAAAAACCAATGATCCTCAAGATAGCTCTTTCAATATGACTGACATCATGGGTGCAATGTCTGATGGCAAAGTAGATATGTCTGATATAGCTAGTATAGCTGGTAAATTTATGGGAGGAGGAAATCAACAACAAGGAGGCGGTTTGGGCGGAATGCTTGGCGGTTTGTTTGGTAAGTAAATATTGAAATGAAATTAACAAAAGGGAAAAGCGATTTTCCCTTTTGTGCTTTAAAGCTAAAAAAAATTAAACCGTTTTTTTATAATCTTTCAACGAATAATATTCCATTATTTTGGGAGTAATATCTGCGTAATAATCTTTTATTTTAGGCAAATCATTGTCATAATCTCCCGAAGGGTGAAATATATCTAAAAAACCACCTTCTTTTTTCTTGTAATCTAAAAAACCTAAAACTATAGGTACTTTAGCTATATTTGCCATGTGATAAAAACCTGATTTCCATTCTTTTGTATAGCCTCTTGTGCCTTCAGCAGGTACTATTACACAAATGTTTTTGGGATGATTGACTATCATTTCTGCCATACTTTCCACTAAATTGTTATTTTTAGACCTATCAACTGCTATTCCTCCAAAAGCTTTCATGAGCCAGCCATAAGGGAATTTAAATAAAGAAGCTTTGCCCAAATATTTTACTTCAAGCCCTAAAGAATGTATAATAGCCATGCAATAAAAAAAATCCCAATTTGAAGTGTGAGGTGCTGCAATGAGTACCGACTTGGGGTAATTTTTTACACCCAATGGCGTAGTGTCTATTGCTCGCCAACCTGAAATTTTCAATAAAATTTTACTGATTATTTTCAACATAATACTAGATAGATAATGATTTTTTGTTTTTCTTGATGAAATGTAAGTACCTTTACTAACTCAATTTACTACAAATCATGAACAAAAACAAACCCTTGATTTTGATTTCGAACGATGATTCGATAAGTGCAAATGGTATAAAAATATTAGTGGAAATAATGGCGAAAATAGGAGAGGTTGTGGTGGTAGCTCCAGATAGTCCGCAGTCGGGAAAGGGGCATGCTATTACACTTGATCAACCACTTCGAATTTCGTCTTCTACTCGCTTTGGCAACGAAGTAACGGCTTATAAATGTAGTGGAACACCTGCAGATTGTATCAAGTTTGGCAAAAGATTTATACTTAAAGATAGAAAAATAGACCTTGTTGTAAGTGGGATTAACCATGGCGTAAATTCTTCTATATCAGTTATTTATTCTGGAACAATGTCTGCAGCTATTGAAGCTGCCATTGAAGGAATTCCAGCAATAGGTTTTTCTCTGTGTGACCATAGTTTGGAGGCTGATTTTTCTCATGTAGAGCCTTTTGTGCTGGCTATTGCTCAAAAAGTATTGGATGGAAATCTACCTAAAGGAATTGCTTTAAATGTAAATATCCCTAAAAAATCTACTGAAGATATAAAAGGAATAAAGTTTTGTAGACAAGCAAAAGCTGTTTTTAGAGAAATTTTTCATGAAAGAAATGACCCCTTTGGAAAACCATATTTTTGGGTAGACGGATACCTTGAAAATAATGACACTATGGGTGGAACTGACGAAGATGCTTTAAAAGAAAATTACGTTTCTATAGTGCCTGTTCAATATGACTTGACGGCTTATGCTGTTTTGGAAGAATTAAATGACTGGAAGTTTAATTGAAAAATTGCTTATAAATTATTATAAATGAAGAAGATATAAATATACAGCCAGCTATTTTGTTTAGTTTAGACAAAAAATTGATTGTAAAAGTCTTCTTCATTTTTTGAGCATATTTTACTATCATAACTTCTGCTAAAAAAGTACCTATTATGCTACAGCCAAAGAAAAAAATGATTTGCCATGAATCCATTTTAATGGCATTTTTCAAGTAAGTGGTGGTGGTGAAAATGGCTATTATGTTGGAAGGATTGAGGATATTTAAGAAAAATCCATTTGAAAAATAGTAAATTAAATTTCCAAATTTTGAAGTAGGATAAATAAGCTCTTTTTGCGTTGAAAATATACTTTTAAAACCCAAATAAAATAGTAAAACAGCTCCCAATACAGCAATAATATCAGTAAAATGGGGTATTTCTGGCAAATAATTACTACCAAAAATCGAAATAAATATTTGAACGATGTCTGCTATCACTATACCTACGACCAACAAAAATGCTTTTTTGAAACTATGGTCAATGCTAGTTTGAATAAGTTTGAAAAAAGCAGGACCAAAAGTGAAGCACAAGGCAAAACCATACACAAAGCCCAAAAGTAAAGCTGTAATCATGAGTGTTTAAATATTTTTGAGTCTTGCTACTTTTAAAATGATAGCGATGCTTAACGAATCTGTGATTTCATCATTCATTACCATTTTAACGGCATTGGTTAAAGAAACTTTTTGGATAGTTAAGATTTCTGTTTCGTCTGGCTCTGGAGTTCCTATTTCTATGTTTTCCGCTAAATACATAAAACCCGTTTCATTGGTAACAGAGTTGGATGTATGTATTTTACCTAAATAAGTCCAATTTTTAGCAATTATTCCCGTTTCTTCTTTTAATTCTCTTTGGGCAGATATCAAAGAGTCTACGTCTAATGCACCACCTCCCATAGGTACTTCCCACGAGTATTCATTGAGTGGATACCTGTATTGCCCTACCAACCAGATATTATTTTCTTGGTCTATGGGTAGTATAGCAATGGCTTTATTTTTAAAATGCGTCCAGCCGTAAATACCTTTT
>JAGNSI010000179.1 GCA_017988135.1 Pseudarcicella sp. | reverse complement strand
TCTGATTTTATTTCCCCATTCGGCTACCAATAGATTCCCAGCTCCGTCTAAGGTCATTCCATACGGATTGTCAAATGTAGCCGAAGTACCCGTGGCATGGTCTACCGAACTTTTTGTTCCTGAGCCTGCAATAGTACTTACGGGATATGGGCTTGTTTTGGAAATTTTACGGATTTTATGTCCACCAAAATCAGTGATATAAATATAATCTGCATCTACGGCTATACCGGTAGGGTCATTAAAAGTAGCAGCAGTTCCCGTGGCATTATCGGCCGTACCTGCAGTTCCACTACCTGCAATGGTAGTAACTTGAGCCGTACTTATGGTGATGCGTCGAATCTTGTTACCGCCACGATCGGTCACGTATAAATAAGTACCGGTGGGATCGATTACAATTCCACTTGGTTTTTTGAAGGTAGCTAATACTCCCGTATTATCTGTAGAGGTACTCGTTCCTGAACCCGCAAAAGTAGTTACGGGATACGGAGCAGTTAAAGAAACTTTACGGATGACATCATTTTCTTTATCGGTTACATACAAGCAATTATTAGCGGTATCCAAAGCTAAATCCGCTGGATAGTTGAAACTCGCCAAAGAACCTGAAGCATTATTTCGTAATCGACCAAAAAACAAAAAAGAATACCCATCACCGGCAATAGTAGTAACAGTAGTAACATTATCAACTGTAGTCATTTTTCGAATACGATGATTTACGGAATCAATAAAATAAACATCCCCATTAGCGTCTAATGTCATTCCCAAAGGACCATCCATCTTAGCAGTTGCTACAGTCGCATCCAAAAAACCGGATGTGGTTCCTGCAAAAGTACTTACTTGTTTGTAGGTTAATGCTGGAACTGTTCCTCCTGAATTGGTAGGCGATAAATCAGTTATGGCAACATTCAACAAATAATTTTGTGGGGTAGTGTAGCTAATATTCGGCGCTGTTTGCGACCGCATACTACTAATAGACAACACCCAAAAGCTTACCAGAAGTAATGCTCTCAACACGGATGGTGTTGTGTTTTTTTGGAGCATTAGGCGTTTTGTTTCCCGCGCTCTGAAAAAGTAAAGTTGGCTCATACTTAGAGTTTTTATATTTTACTACAAAATACCCTCATATTTCTTTTTGATTTTTCAAGTTGTTGTCAAGTAAATGGTTTTCGGTGTCAACATTTTAGCAAACGCCTGAAAAACAGCAATATAATTCATAAAACCTACCCAAAACATCTAAAAAAGACACTAAAAAACCCAATAGAAATTCTTAAAAGTGAACTGCTAGTGGGTTTCAAAACGGTTTATTTTTGTCTCTAAGGACTAAAATCTATTGTTATTTCAAAATTTCAGCGCGATAAAATCCGGGGTTTAATCCCGTGAATTCTTCAAAAGCGGTATAAAAACTTTGCTTGTTTCCAAACCCTGCCTGATTCGCAATTACTTCCATTTTTAAGTTGGCACAACCGGGATTTTCAAATTGTCTTTTGACTTCGGACACCCGATATTTATTATTAAAATGGTTAAAACTACTATACCCGTTTGCTTTTATTGTTGCAGCAATAGTTCTTTGGGGAACTTGAAGTTCGCTGGCTACTTCGGCAGCTTTTAATTTAGCATTCAGATATGGCTTTTCTTTTTCGTAATAGGCAATCAATTTAGTATATATATCTAGATTTTCCTTTGTTTTTTCTACTGTAGCTGAAGTATTGTGAAGTACTAACGTTTGCTCCTTCAACCGCTCCTTTCGTTCTGCTTTGTATTGTTGCATTAATAAAGTATAGGAGTATTGCTTCTCTTTATACAGTATTTTTTGTTTACGCAATAGGAGAAACAAAATTACGATAAAGAAAGACAGCCCATACAACACCAATTGGCGGGTGTTTGAAAGCGATTTCAGATAAACAATTTCTGAGGCTTTCTTTTCGGATTGGTATTTAATCTCCAGTTCTTGAACTGCATTTTGTTTCTCTAGAGAAAGAATTGAATCGGTTCTGGTTTTCATTAGTTGAGACACCTGTAAAGCCGCTTCAAAATCTTTATTTTTTTTATACAATGCCAGTAATGAAGGTTGCATTTGCAAGGACTCATAGGACATTCCTAATGAATCGGCTAAATGAATGGCACGTGTCAAATAGCGTAGCGCTTTAGCAGGTTGCTGCTTTTTAATATAAAGATCTCCCAATCCTTTACTTGCCATAGCGACACCTTCATACGCCTGGATTTTAATGCAATCAGCGAGCATATTTTGAAAGGTTTGCTCCGAAGACGTTAAATCTCCTTTGGCAAAAGAAGCCACAGCAGCATTGTAATCAATTTTCATTTTTAAATAAGCACCTGATTTTTTAGGTACATACTTCAGTGCATTTTGGTAATACTCTAACGCTTTATCGTGGTCTTTTATATCATCCGAATAGAACGTTCCAATATTCATCAATACCGAGGTAATCGCACTAGAATCATTTACTTTTAAAGCGGCATCATAGGCTTTTTTATAGTATTCCAAGGATTTTTTAGTACTCTTGGTATAGGCATATGTACTACCGATATTCATACAAATATTAATAAGCGGCTTGATACTATCCAGTTGTTGTAAGACTCTATACGAGTCCAATAAAAAAGTTTGTGCATTGACAAAATCACCTTTGTGACACAGTATCGTCCCGTAAGAAGCACTTAGTTTTGCCGATTCAAAAGGCATATTATTTTCTTTAAAAGTGGTAATTGCACCGGGTAAATAGACTACCATTTCTTGTTGACTACTAAAATCAATATCCCCTCGAACGGGTAGTAAGGAATTGGCTATGGCCAAAGAATCTGAAATTTCAGAAGCCAATACCCTGATTTTTTTACCCACTGCCACTACAGAATCGATATTTTCAATCGCGGCAAATGCTTTTTGACGCAAGGCATACATAGCGAGTTGTTCTTTTTCACTCCATCCTTTTTGCGACGGCGAACTTAAAATTTTATGCGTGTAAAAAAGAGTCGAATCGGGATACTTTTTGACATTATTCTCCGCTTTTTTAATCCATAAATCTAATTTTGTAGGTTTGCTTTTAGTACAAGAAAATAAAGAAAAGGCAGCTGCCAATACTAGTATTACAGATAGGTATTTTAATTTTTGGGATATCATAAATAGAGTTTTAGATAGAAAAAAGATTGGTACATACCCCATTATTTTTCCTTTATTAGGTATAATGACGCACTAAAATCATAAAATAACATGTCAAAAATATCCCATAAAAAACACCTCTTGAACTAATTGTACTTATAAATTAAAAAAAAATACCTATAAACCCGATATTAACATCGATTCTGATGGTTAGCATCTGATTTAAAATTATTAATCAGCCCTATTTTGGAACCACATAGGCATTAAGTTCAATTAAAAAACAAACACTTTCTAGGATTACAGTTCAAAATTAAACCCCTTAAAATTCGATTATTTTAAGGGGTTTAAGTTTTTTTAATTTAAGCTTCTATACTCATTGGGAGTGAAACCCGTACTTTTTTTGAACATTCGATTAAAGTGCTGCGGATATTTAAAACCGAGTTCAAATGCGATTTGGCTTACTGACTTTTCAGTATCAAAAATTCTTTCTTTCGCTATGTCCACTAATTTTAATTGTATGTGTTCTTGAGCTGATTTACCCGTTTCTTTTTTAATTAAATCTCCAAAATAATTAGGTGAAAGATGCAAACAATCTGCAAAATAGCTCACAGACGGAAGTCCTAAATTCTGAGGCGTTTCGGACTGAAAATAGGTATTCAAAAACTTTTCAAATTTGGATAAAATATCCGTATTCATATTTTCACGGGTTATAAACTGTCTGTCGTAAAAGCGAACACAATAGTTTAATAGCAACTCGATGTTATTTGTTATGATGCTTTTGCTATGCTTATCAATAGATTGACTCAGTTCATATTCGAGTTTACCAAACAAGTCTTTTATAATTTGTTGTTCTTTTAAAGACAAATGAAGTGCTTCATGCGACTCATACGAAAAGAAAGAATAGTGGCTCATTTTTTTTCCTAATGCGGTTCCTTTTATTAAATCAGGGTGAAAAAGAAGCGCCAAACCTGAAGGTTGATAATTTTCCTCATTCTTCACTTCCAGAACCTGTCCGGGAGCAACAAACACGAGCGTTCCGTCATCATAATCATAACTGTTACGTCCGTACTTCAATTCGCCACATTTACCTGCTTTTAGAAAAACAGCATAAACCCCAAAATGCATCCGACTGTGATTTGGTAATACTTTTGTTTTCGAATTATCAAAAACACTTATTAAAGGATGTTGGGTTTCAATTTCTTTGAGTTGATTGTATTGCGCAATTTTATCAAGTTTAATAATCTGTTCCATGCCCCTGTTCTTTAGTTTTAT
>JAGNSI010000060.1 GCA_017988135.1 Pseudarcicella sp. | reverse complement strand
CAGCTATCTATACCGAAAGCATCTGGATTATCGATGGCATCTATATTTTCATTACATTGAGCTTTAATTTTTCCACCACAAAGTAAAAAACATAAAATCATCAAATGGGTTAAATAATATTTTGATGTAAAAATATTCATAAATTAAAATTTTGGCTATTTAAATACTGAAATATGTATATTTAAAATAAAAAAAGTACAAAAATTATACCGAAGTGAATTATTTTCTAAGACTAACCGTAAAATAAAATATTAAGTGTGAAAAATGTTTTATTCAATTTAAACAAAAAAAAACCCTTCACAAGCAAATGTAAAGGATTTTTAATATTGGTACCCAGAGCCGGAGTCGAACCGGCATGCCAAAGGCGATGGTGTTTGAGACCATTGCGTCTACCAATTCCGCCATCTGGGCATTTAATCGGTCTCAAACTTGACACAAAAGTACAGCTTTATTTTTCAAAAACAAAATTAAAAGAAAAAAAAAACAATGAAAATTAAACTAAAAAAAACCTCACACAATTATTCCGTGTAAAAACAATTAATTAAAAGAAATATTCTAAATTTACATTTAGAATGAATTTAAATAGCGATTTCGAAATTTTAAAAATCAAAAACAAGAAATTTTTGCTTTTGATTTTTCAATATTTTTTTTTGAAAATAATATTAAAATTAAACCCATAAAAAACAATCCTCATAAAATTATTTTTTTTTAAACATTACTATAGCATTTATTATTAAGTAAAAAATTAGTTATTCTAGGCAAAAAATGTGAGCATTTTTTTTACTTCAAATCTCATTTATTGTATTTGTAAATTCAATAAATTTTAAAAATGAAGTACAAAGCTAGCACGGCAATTAAAAAATAATTATAATCATTCAATGAAACTAACCTTTTGGGGCGCTTCCAAGCAAGTAACAGGCAGTATGTATTTACTTGAAATAGACGACTACAGCATATTAATTGACTGTGGTACAGACATGGAGAGAGAAATAGACTACAACACACCACTAGAGCAAGGGTATCAACCTTTTTTTCCTTTCGAGGCATCGATGGTAAATCTAGTTATACTCACGCATGCCCACATTGACCATTCGGGAAATATACCTATGCTGTACAGAGAAGGCTACGAAGGGCAGATTCTTTGCACAGCTGCCACTGCTGATTTAACCGAAATATTACTTTACGATTCTGCAAATATTCATGCCAAAAAACTAAAAAACGCAGAAGGTAATAGCAATAAAAAAGCAAAAAAAATGGATCGCTTACTCAAAAAAGGTGACATGTATTTGCACAAAGATGTAGAAGAATCAACCAAAAACTTTATTACGATTCCGTTCAATAATAAATTTAAAATTCAAGACAAAATACAAGTTACTTTTTTACAAGCCGGACACCTTTTAGGTGCAGCACATGTTGTATTAGAAATTGAAGAAAATGGCATTAAAAAGAGTATTTGCTTTAGTGGTGATTTAGGCAGAAACGACTATCCGCTACTAAAAGACCCACAGAATGTACCACAGGTAGACTACTTACTTTGCGAAACCACCTATGGCTCACGCAAACACCAAGATATGCAAGTGCCCGAAGAAGCACTCGAATCTATCATACAAGAAACTTGTATAGACAAACCTGGAAGATTAATTATTCCCGCTTTTTCGGTTGGAAGAACACAAGCATTGCTTTTTACTTTAAACAAACTTTATTCAAAAAAGAATATAAAACCAATTAAAGTTTTCAGTGATAGCCCACTAGCGTATTCGTCCAGTAAAATTTACCAAAAATACTTATCTTTGCTCAACCAAGAAGCAAAAGATTTTTACAAAGAAAATGAAGCGTTGTTTGATTTTGAAAACTTCCAGTACATTCAGTCAGAAAAATCAAGCAAAGCAATTTCAAATTACAGAGAACCTTGCATCATCGTTTCGGCTTCAGGCATGGTGTCTGGGGGAAGAGTTGAACAACATGTGGCCGCAAATATAAACAATAGCTACTGTACTATTCTTTTGGTAGGATATGCTTCTGAAGGAACTTTAGGACATAGACTGATGAATGGACAAAAAACCATTCTCATAAAAGACAAAGAACATCAAGTTTTAGCAAAGGTTTCAAAAACAGATGTATTCTCAGGGCATGGAGATCAAGATGATTTGATTAAATTTGTAAAATATCAAGATGCTAGTCAGATTAAAAAAATATTCTTGATACATGGTGAACCAGAAAGTATGGATATTTTCCATGATAGATTAAAAGAAGAAGGATACCACAACGTTGAAATACCTGAAAAAGGGCAATGTTTTGAACTATAAAAAATACAATTAAATTCAAAAAATGAGAACTTTATTGGAATTTGAAAAACCAATTGCAGAATTGGAATCAAAATTACTAGAAATGAAAAAGTTGGCACTAGAAAGCAATGTTGATGTTTCCTCGGCAACCAATTCGCTAGAAAAAAGCATCTTAGACTTAAAAAAAGAAACATTCGAAAATCTCACAAGATGGCAAAGGGTTCAACTTTCTAGACACCCAGAAAGACCTTATACGATGGACTACATCGAAAATATTTGTGATGATTTCATAGAAATACATGGCGACAGAAACTTTGGCGACGACAAAGCTATGGTTGGTGGTTTTGGAACCATAGACGGTCAATCTGTAATGATAATTGGTCAGCAAAAAGGTAGAAACACCAAACAACGCCAACTGAGAAATTTCGGAATGCCCAACCCCGAAGGCTACAGAAAAGCATTGAGACTAATGAAAATGGCAGAAAAATTCAATAAGCCTATCGTTACGCTCATAGACACACCTGGTGCTTTTCCTGGTTTG
This sequence comes from Pseudarcicella sp., assembly GCA_017988135.1. Lineage (GTDB taxonomy): Bacteria > Bacteroidota > Bacteroidia > Cytophagales > Spirosomataceae > JAGNSI01. The sequence continues at coordinate 12,161 of JAGNSI010000060.1, read as the reverse complement.
GAAGCGGAAGAAAGAGGTCAAGGAGAAGCAATTGCTCGCAATATCAGAGATATGTTTATGCTTAAAGTTCCTGTAATTTGCATAATAATTGGTGAAGGTGCATCTGGTGGTGCTTTAGGAATTGGCGTTGGAGACAAAGTGCTGATGCTTGAAAACACTTGGTACTCAGTAATTTCGCCTGAATCATGCTCTTCTATTTTATGGCGTTCTTGGAATTACAAAGAACAAGCCGCCGAAGCACTCAAACTCACAGGTACTGATATGTTAAAAAATGGCTTAGTAGACGGAATTTTACCCGAACCGCTAGGAGGAGCGCATTTAGACCACAATGTTACTTATGAAATTGTAAAAAAAGCGATTCTTAAAAATATAAAAGAATTAAGTAAAATAAGCCCACAAGAAAGAATTTCGCAAAGAATAGAAAAATTTGCTGGAATGGGTGCTTATGTTTAAACAAACTGCTCTTTCAAAAAAAATCCCTTGATTGTTTCTTGGGATTTTTTTCTTTTTATCAAAATTTTAAAGAAACCACTGGCTTTTTATTTTATTTCAACCAATATAAACCTTTAAGTATGAGGCAAAAAACAATTTACCTTCAAATACTATTGTTTGTGCTTACCTTATTGAGCACCACACTTGCGGGTGCTGAACTGATTTCTGGAAAATACTTTTTCTTTCCTTTTATGAATGTTCCAGATGTTTATAAATTAAACCTCAACGATATTTATAAAGGGCTACCCTTTTCTATTCCTTTTTTAGGAATACTTACTGTACACGAATTTGGACATTATTTTACTGCAAAATATTACAAAATAAAAGTAAGCCTCCCCTATTATATCCCTATGTGGCTAAGCTCATTGGCTTTTTCTATTGGCACTATGGGAGCTGTCATACAAATAAAAGACAAACCCAAAACACGCCAACAATATTTTGATATTGGTATCGCTGGCCCATTGGCAGGCTTTGTGTTGGCAATGATTTGTATCATTTATGGCTTCACGCATTTGCCACCTATGGAGTATTTGTACAACATTCACCCTGAATATGCCAAATATGGAGGAAGCTTTGCCAAATATGTCTACCACAATAATATGGAAGGACAAATAGTGTTGGGCGATAATTTGATTTTTTATTTCTTTAGAAATTACATTGCCAACCCCACTTTGGTGCCCAATCAATTCGAAATTGTTCACTACCCTTTATTAATGGCTGGCTATTTAGGTTTGTTTTTTACTTCGCTCAATTTATTACCAATTGGTCAGCTTGATGGCGGACATATTCTTTTTGGATTATTGAAAGGCAAAAAATTCAACACCGCTTCTTTTTGTTTTCTGTACATTTTAACATTGTATGCTGGCTTTGGCATAATCACTATAAACGATTTAAAGTACCCCGAAATCAACCACGAAAACAGAATGGGCCTACTTACGAACCTCAGTTTATATCTGATTTTCCTTTGGTTTACTTTTTCTAAAATCTCAAAATCTAAATATTCTAGCTGGATTATAGCATTATCAATAATTGTTACACAACTTATCATCAGCTATTTTATAACTGAAAGCACCTATCATTTTTACGGAACCAACGAAATTAGCAGTACAAGTCCGCAAGGTTATACGGGATTTTTAGTATTTGCTTTGATATTAGGACGTTTTTTAGGAATTAATCATCCACAAGTAGACGACAATGAACTACTAGACACCAAACGTAAAATATTAGCATGGATTAGTTTAGTGATATTTATTCTTAGCTTTTCACCAATGCCTTTTGTTAGTTTATAAATTTATTCGATTAAATTTGTTTAAAAACAATAAATTCCAATGTTATATTTAAAACTAATACTTGTTGCATTTGCTTTATTTATACCTATTTCATTTACAAATGCTCAAACTAGTGATTCTTTAGAAAACAAAACCATTGAAATAGAAGAAGTTACCATAATAAGTAACAAAACACCGCAAAGCAAAAAAACAACTTCTCACCAAATCATTGGCATAAAAGCTGATTTTATAAAATTCCAAAACAAACAATCTACCGCAGATTTATTGGCGGCTACTGGAAAAATAAACATCCAAAAAAGCCAACAAGGTGGCGGAAGTCCCATAATTAGAGGCTTTGAGGCAAATAAAATCTTGCTTGTAATAGATGGCGTACGCATGAACAACCTTATCTACAGAGGCGGACACCTACAAAATGTATTGAGTATAGATCAAAATATTCTCGAAAAAGTAGAAGTATTAATGGGTTCATCTTCAACAATATACGGTTCTGATGCTTTAGGTGGGGTTTTGCATTTTCAAACCCGAAATATAAATTTTGACTCTACCAACAAGCATTCTTTTACTGGATTTGCAAGATACAGCTCAAGTAACAACGAAAATAGCTTGCATCTTGACTATAGTTTTGCCCATAAACGATTTACAAACTTTGTTGGTTTTAATTTGTCAAAATTTGGCGACTTAAAAATGGGCAACCAAATCCAAGCTTTAGACTCACTTTGGGGGCTGCGAAACTATACTTCTGAATGGATAAATAATAAAGATTCTGTGCTGAAAAATACAGAACCGCTCATACAAAAAAAATCAGGCTACAAGCAAATAGACTTTATAAACAAAATAGCTTATAAAATAAATCCTCACCTGACTATCAGCACCAACAACCAGTTTTCTACCACAGGAAATGTACCTCGTTTCGATAGACTTACTGACACACAAAACAATCAATTAATCAATGCAGAATGGTATTATGGCCCACAACTAAGATTTTTGAGTATCCTAAATTTGACTAATCATAAAAACAGCTCTATCTTTAAAAACTGGACAATCAACCTCAGCTACCAGCATATTGAAGAAAGCAGACACAGCAGAAAATTTGGAAATGATACGAAAAAAAACAATCTCGAAAAAGTAACTATTTGGGCATTAAACACCTATACCCAACACGAAACAACAACTCAAAAATTAAATTTAGGTTTGGACTTTCAAACAGAGAATTTAGAATCTACCGCATTCACAAACAACGTAAAAACTAATCAAATTATCAAAAACGGAACCGAAACCAGGTACCCAGATGGCGACAACCACATGACAACGCTTGCGATGTACGCCTCACAAAGCTGGAAAATAAACTATCAATGGCGAATAAACGATGGAGTAAGAATAGGACTTTCCAAACTATATGCAAGTTTTGTAAATCAAAAATTCTTTCCTTTTCCATTCAATGAAATTGCACAACAAAATTTCATCTTTAGTGGTGAGGCTGGTGTAGTATTTACGCCAAACTTTTATAGCAAAACTTACCTCAATGGTTCATCTGGCTATAGAACTCCCAATATTGATGATTTGGCAAAAATTTTCGATTCAAAAAAAGGAGAAGTAATCTTTCCCAATCCAGACCTTAAACCCGAACGTAGCTTCAATGTCGAATTGGGCAACAACGCTAGGATTTTTAAAAATACCTATATCGAAACCATCATTTATTACACCTTAATAAACGATGCCATTACCATTGACAAAGGAATATACAACAATAAAGATAGCATACTGTACAACAACACTTTAAGTCTAGTAAGAATGCCTTTCAACAAACAAAAAGCCAATATCTATGGATTCAGCTTTAGAGTTGAAAGTCAAGTTTTTAGTTTTTTAAATTTTTCAGGCACTATAAATTACACCAAAGGCGAGATAATAAACTCTTTGCTAAAAAAAGAAAACCTCGACCATATTTCGCCATTAACAGCTCGTTTAGGATTGATTTATAAAAAAAATAAACTAAAAATAGAAGTAAATTCACTCATCAATGGGTCAAAAAAAATAAAAGATTACCGATTGGGCACCGAAGATAACGAACAATACGCTACCCCAATGGGCACACCCTATTGGGCGATTTTAAACCTTTCGCTACAATACCATCTAAACAAAAACATACAATTTCAAACGGGAGTGGAAAACATACAAAATATCCAATATCGAACATTTGCCTCTGGAATAAATGCTGCAGGAAGAAATTTTTGGTTCACCACAAGATTTGAAATATAAAATACAAAATAGGATTTTTTAAATATACTTCCATACGATTTGAATCCATTTTAAAACTTAGTATCTTGTTAATTATTTTCATTACAAACAAAGCACTTAGAACATTTAATGAATTCATATTTCGATTTCGAAAACATAAAACTTATACAACTATTCCTTTCAGGTATTCTAGCTTGTTTTTTAGCCTTAAAAGCTATACCCGTGATTATCACCATTTCACGACTAAAAAATCTCATGGCAGAGCCTGGCGAAAGACATTCTCACGAAGCCAAAACACCTACTTTAGGCGGTGTTGCAATTTTTGCAGCTACGCTAATAAGTTATTTTATTTGGAAATACGACGACGAAGAACCACTAATTCATGTGTCTATTTCTGCCATCATTATTTTGTTTTTTTTGGGAGTAAAAGACGATATTTTAGTACTTTCTCCAAAGAAAAAAATAATCATACAAGTATTAGTTGCTGCTATGGTAACTATACTGGGGCCTTTACAAATAGACAATTTTTTCGGAATATTAGGCATCAACGAAATACCAGGTATAATGAGCTTTTTCCTTACTATACTGATTTTCATTTCGCTAATAAATGCTATAAACCTTATTGATGGCATAGACGGACTAGCAGGTGGAATAGGTTTGCTGGCAGGTTTATTTTTTGGAATTTGGTTTTATCTAAGTAGTCATTACTCATTAGCGTATTTGGCAATATCCATGTCTGGTGCTTTATTAGGCTTTTTGAGATACAACTTTTCTATAAAAAACAAGATTTTTATGGGCGATACAGGCTCGTTAATTGTGGGATTTTTGCTATCAATGTTTGTGATAAAATTTGTACAAATCAACGTATCTTATCATTATGACCCAAGCTCGCTGTATGCCGCTCCTATTTTGGCTATTGTAACACTTATTGTTCCTATTTTCGACACATTAAGGGTTTTTATCATTCGTTTAAAAAACAGAAAATCACCATTTTTAGGAGATAGAAATCACTTGCACCATATTTTAATAGACTTAGGTTTATCGCACCTGAAAGCTTCTATTTATTTGTGGATTTTCACAGCCGTTGCTATGTTATTCTTTGGAGTATTAAGTTTCAATAATTGTTCCAACAGCACTTGCTTTATTTTATTAGCGATTAGTTTTTTCATCTATTTGATGGTAGCCAATATATTAAAAAATAAAATTGGCTTAAACGAAAAAAAGGCTCAAATATCCAAATAAAACAAGGCTCAAAAAAAGTCCTGATTTAAATAATAAATCAGGACTTTTTAGTGATCTCGTAGGGATTCGAACCCCAAACCTTCTCATCCGTAGTGAGATGCTCTATCCAGTTGAGCTACGAAACCGTCTCATTTTCGAGATGCAAAACTAGTTAATTTTTCGTTATAAAAAAAATAATGCTTTTAAAAAAAATAAAAAAAATACTTACATTTCAAAAACAAATCTATAAATCAATACTTTACAGATAAAATATGTTTATCTTTTTTTTAATACTTTTTTCGACTTATACATTTTTACAAGCAATACTCTTCTTAGCTTGGAATAAATCGACTAATAACTGCAATCAGAAATCCACTCAAGAGACATTTATTAGTATCATTATTCCTATCAGAAACGAAGCACTTCATATAGAAAAGCTGTTAGAATCTATAGCAAATCAAAATTACCCATTAGCAAATTTTGAGGTAATTGTAGTGAATGACCAATCAGACGACAGTAGTGTAGAAATCATCGAACAGTTTATTCAGAAAAACAAAATCAAGCTTATTTTATTACATTTAGACAATTCGTCTTCAGAATCACCTAAAAAAAAGGCAATAAATACAGCTATAAAAGTAGCAAAAGGCGAACTCATTGTCACTACAGACGGCGATTGTTTGGCAACAGAATACTGGCTAAGTAGTATTGAGCAACTTTATAAATCAAAAAACGCTAAACTAATCAGTGCACCGGTAACCTATTTCGACCAAAATAACATTTGGAACGCTTTTCAGATAATAGAACTAGCAAGCTTGGTGGGCACTGGTGCAAGTACCTTGAACCTTCAAAAACCTACAATGTGTAATGGTGCAAACCTTGCTTATCCCAAAAGTGTATTTCTGGAGGTAAATGGTTTTGAAGGAAACCAACATTTAGCATCAGGCGACGATGAATTCCTGATGCACAAAATCGCAAAAAAACACCCTAAAGACCTCTATTTCTTAAAAAACAATCAAGCAATAATACAAACTTTTGCACCCAACAAACTCAGCACTTTCTATCATCAACGAAAAAGATGGGCAAGCAAATGGAGGTATCAAAACAGCATTACTAGTCAATTGACAGCCATTTTTGTTTTTGCTGTAAATGCTTCTTGGCTATTAATTTTGGGACTTATGGTTAGTAACAAACTAAATATTTCGTACCTATATCTTGTTTTAGGTTTAAAAAGTTTACCCGAAATATTATTACTAGCTAATTATTTACTTTTTTTTAAACAATCTAAAAAAATCAAATACATACCTATTTTACAAGTCATATATCCATTATATGTCATTATATTTGGGGTTCTATCTTGGCGAAAAGGATATATTTGGAAAGAAAGAAAATTAAACTAAAAACTATGTTTCTACATCACACTAATACTTTTATTCAAAAATTATTTCCAAATTATTTCACTTGGAAAATAAAAACTGACAAAAAAATCATATATCTCACCTTTGATGATGGCCCAATACCTGTGATTACAGAGTTCGTAATCAAAACATTAGCAAAATATCAAGCAAAAGCAACATTCTTTTGCATAGGAGACAATATAGAGAAGCACCCAGAAATATTCAAACAAATAATAAACGCAGGGCACGGCATTGGCAACCATACTTACAACCATCCAAATGGCTGGAAATCAAACAACCTTAGCTATACCAAAAACACAAAAAAGTGCAACAACATTATCAAGAAGTATTTACCTACTGAAGACAAAATATTATTCAGACCACCCTATGGAAGAATAAAACCACTGCAAGCTAAAATTATCAATAAAACCAATAAAATAATCATGTGGAATGTACTTTCAGGCGATTTTTCACAAAACCTCAGCCCTGAAATTGTTTTACAAAAAACCATAAAACACACACAGCCAGGCTCTATAGTGCTTTTTCATGATAGCATAAAAGCTAGCAAAAACATGTACTTTGCTTTGCCATTATTCTTGGAACATTTCAGTAAAATGGGCTATACTTTTGAAAAAATCGACTAACGTTTTTGCTTTTCAATCAACAAGCACATCCCTACAAAAACCAAGGCTCCGTTTACTAATAATTTCTCAAAACCAAACTCATATCCATTCAATAAATATTTTGAATTTTGAACCAAAAAATACGTAATCACAGGCGAAAACACACATACCAATGGCACTAAACTATCTTTTACTTTCGCTTTAGTAAACAAGCCAAAAGCAAACATCCCCAACAATGGTCCATAGGTATACCCTGCAATATCAAACACTGTATCAATAATAGAGCGTGTATCTGCCCAATGAAAATAAACAATTACCAAGAAAAAAAGTGCCGAAAAACCCATATGTACCCAATGTTTGATACGATTTTTTTTAGCCTCTTGATACTGCTGAATATCCATAAAATCTATGCAAAAAGCCGTTGTAAGTGCTGTAAGTGCCGAATCTGAACTGGCATAGGTTGCTGCTGTAATACCCAACAAAAACGTAACACTTGCTACTATCCCGAAATGCCCTCCTAATGCCAAGGCAGGATACAAATCGTCGGTAGACTTTGGTATGGGATAACCCGTACTTTCGGCATAGATATACAGCAAAGCACCCAATGTAATAAACATAAAAGTTACCAAAGCGAAGGTTATACAAAACCAAAACATATTTTTTTGAGCCTCGCCGATGCTTTTGCAGGTAAGGTTTTTTTGCATTAAATCTTGGTCTAGACCAGTCATAACTATTGCCAAAAACATACCCGAAACAAAATCTTTCAGAAAATGATGTTTATAAGAAAAATCATCCCAAAAAAACATTTGAGAATATTTACTATCTTTCACTTTCAATAAAAAATCAAAAAAACTATAATCTAACTTACTAACTATCAAAACAATAGTCAAAAACAAAGCCGTCATCAAAAAAAACGTTTGAAGCGTATCCGTAACAATGATGGTTTTTACACCACCTTTATAAGTGTAAACCCAAATGAGTAATATAGTAATAAGAGCTGTAAGCCAAAAAGGAACACCCCAATGACTAAAAATAGCCAATTGCAATACATTTACAGCTAAAAATAAACGTGCAGCCGAACCCAAAGTACGAGCTAAAATAAAAAAACTAGAACCCGTTTTATAAGACCAAAAACCAAACCTTTGCTCCAAAAAAGTATAAATAGAAACCAAATTCAATCTATAATACAATGGCAAAAGCACTTTTGCAATAAATAAATACCCCACCAAATTGCCCAGTATAATTTGATAGTACGAAAAAGAAACTTTACCTACATTGCCCGGAACAGAAATAAAAGTAGCACCAGATATTGAAGTACCTATCATACCTATAGCAACCAGCCACCAAGGTGACTGCTTATTGGCTGTAAAAAAAGATTGCGTGTCGGCACCCTTTGCTGTAAAATGGGCCACCACTACCAACATCAAAAAATACAAAGCTAGAATAACTATAAAAAGGGTCGATTGCATACTTTAAAATAAATTAAATGAATAAACTAAAATATTTTTCTTTAAATTTGGGGACAATATCCAAAATATTTTATTCAAATAAAAATAAGCGCAATTTTAAGCCAAACATTCGTTCAGTTTTTAATAAAGTAATTTCAAAAAAATGACAAATACCTTCGAACAATTTGATGTAGAAACTGCCATAGAAACAGCAGTAGAAAAAGACATAATCAATAGTTTGGTCATTTATAATGACGACATAAACACATTCGAACACGTCATAGAAACGCTCATCGAAGTATGTGACCATAGCCCAGACCAAGCCGAACAATGTACATTACTGATACACCATAAAGGCAAATGTGCTGTTAAAAAAGGAAGCTTTACAGAATTAATTCCATTCAGAAATGGCGTTTGCGAAAGAGGAATTTCAGCAGAAATAATTTAATAAATAGCGTTTCACCAAACCAATATTTAAATTTTGATTTATCCTTCAAAATTGATAGAATCTGCAGTAGACGAAATCTCCAAATTGCCCGGAATCGGCAAAAAAGGAGCATTACGAATAGCTTTGCATTTACTAAAAAGAGAAGAAAAACAAGCTCAATCGCTAGCGGAAGCACTTGTACAAATGCGTACAAAAACACAATATTGTACACAATGTCATAATATTTCGGACGAAAAAATTTGCAACATTTGCGCTAGCACCAAAAGAGACAATGCAATATTGTGTATCGTAGAAGACACCAGAGATGTATTGGCAATAGAAAATACTTCTCAATACCGAGGGCTTTACCACGTACTTGGCGGCATCATTGCTCCATTGGAAGGAATAGGGCCGGGAGATTTAAACATCGAAACACTTTTGACCAGAATAGCCAACCTTGAAAATCCTATCAAAGAAGTAATTCTAGGACTCAGCCCTACTATGGAAGGCGACACAACAGCTTTTTATTTAACCAAAAAACTAAAACAATTTCCAATAAAAATAACCACCATAGCCAGAGGAATTCCAATAGGTGGTGACCTAGAATATGCCGACGAAATCACCCTAGGCAGAAGCATCGCATCTAGAATAAATTACGAATAAAACTAAAAAAAATGTACGCCTACATCGACGGAAAACTCACTTACAAAGACCACGCATATGTCATCATAGACGTAAATGGCGTAGGATACGAAATAAAAATATCGCTACAAACCTTCGCTAGCCTAAAAGATGGCAACGAAAGATGTAAACTATATATCTACCTTAGCATAAAAGAAGATGCTCATACATTGTACGGTTTCAAGGAAAAAGAAGAAAAAAACCTTTTCTTAGACCTCATCAGCGTATCTGGAATTGGTGCAAACACAGCCCTTGTAATGCTTTCTTCACTTTCATCTGGCGAAATAAAAACAGCTATCGTAAATGAAGATGTAAAAACGATTCAGTCTATAAAAGGAATTGGCATAAAAACCGCCCAAAGAACCATTCTTGAACTAAAAGACAAACTAAAAAAAGAAAACCTCATAGGAGATAACACCACCACCCTATCGCAAACATTAAATCAAAATCAACAAGTAAGAAACGAAGCACTAGCTGCTTTAGTAACCCTTGGCATTCCCAAAAATGTTGCTGAAAAAAGCATTGACACTATTCTTAAAAAAGAATCTGACAACATTACTGTCGAAAACCTTATAAGAATGGCACTGAGATAATTACAATCAAAAAAAACATTCATCACTAAATAATTGTATTTGCAAAAAAATGTACGAAATTTAAGATTAAGAAAGTCTTAAATTTTAGCATTATAGATAATGATTAATAAAATTTACACTAGCATAATTTGGTTGTTTATAATCAACATTCACAGCATTGCTCAACACACTAGCTCCGACAAAAAAGCCGTCCAATACTACGAAAAAGGCTTACAGGAATCATTACAACTGAACAACAAAGCAGCTTTAAACCTCTTCAAACAAGCTATTGAAAAAGATTCAAATTTTGCAGAGGCTCATTTCCAAATAGGCAGAATCAATGAGCACAACAACGAACTCGTAGATCTAGCCATTTCCCACTACAACAAAGCCATTTCTATTTCCGAAAACCACAAACATTACATTCATTCTATATTAAACATCAGCCTTTTACATATAAAAAAAAACAACTATAGCCAAGCATTAGCATTTTTACAAAAAGCTAACACAAAGAATACAGATGCTCATTTAAAAAATAAAATATCCAAACTTATTGCAAACTGTGTATTTGGAAGCGAACAAATAAAAACAAATTCAACAATAAATCTTACGGAACTAAACAGCCCATTCAACGAAATGAACGCCGAATACTTCCCTTCCATGACGGCAGACAAAGAAACGTTTATCTTTACTGGAAAAAATACACAAGATAGCGATGAAAATATATATATTACTCAACTTGAAAATGGTATTTTTGGCACCCCAAAAAGCATTTCTGACAAAATAAATACACCCAACAATGAAGGAACAGCAAGCATTTCAGGAGATGGAAACACACTGGTTTTTACAGCTTGCAACAATCCGCTTACCATACAAGGTAGCTGTGACTTATTTGTTTCATACAAAAAAAACAACGACTGGAGCAAACCAATAAACCTTGGTAAAAACATAAATACAGAAAACTGGGAATCGCAACCATCATTATCTATTGATGGTAGAACATTATATTTTGTATCAAACAGAAAAGGTGGTGCTGGAGCTAAAGATATTTGGGCAAGCCAAATGAATGACCTCAATCAATGGCAAATTGCCCAAAATTTAGGCAAAGAAATAAACACACCAGAAGATGACATCTCGCCTTTTATTCATTCAAATAGCAGCACCTTATTTTTTGCGTCTGCAGGACACATCGGAATGGGCGGATTAGATATATTTTTGACCCACAAAAAAAATGAAACAAACTGGACGGTACCCGAAAACTTAGGATTTCCTATCAATAACGCCAACGACCAACTGAGCTTATACATCACGGCCGATAATAAAAAAGGTTATTTTTCAATTGAAAACAACCTTAACAACTATAATCGCCAAATAAAACTAATAAATTTCGACATACCAGATTCGCTTAAATCAAAATTCAAAAAAACATTTTTATTGAAAGGCGTCATTTGCGACAAAACCACAAACGATAAATTAGAAGCCGAAATAGAACTTGTAAACCTTGCAGATAAAACGGTTTTAGTAAAAACAAAATCTAACAACCAAACGGGTGAATTTTTGACAGTATTGAACGAAAAGACCAATTATGGCATTTTTGTTTCAAAAAAAGGTTATTTATTCAAATCTTTGCATATAGATTTAAACGAAACAAAAGGAGAAAATCAAAGTATTTCAATAGAATTAACCCCAATAAAATCCCAAACCAAAGAAACGCTTAACAACATTTTCTTTGATTCTGGGAAATACGACCTCAAAACTGAGTCTTTTATAGAACTCAAC
>JAGNSI010000178.1 GCA_017988135.1 Pseudarcicella sp. | reverse complement strand
AAATCTAGTTGCAGCTACATTAACAACGTCGTATTGAAGGTGTTCTGAGTTCAATTTTGGCATTTCATTCTTTACATTTGGCGTATTGCTAGAAAGGGTTAGTTTTATTTTTTTCCAATCTATGCCTGTTTGTTGGCTTACGTTTGCTTTGTAAAACAACTTTAATGGTTCTTTGATATTGTCAATTTTGATATCATAATTGGGTTTCCAAGTTGCGAAAGGCGTTATATAGCTTACATTGAATGTGGCTAAATTTGCCGATTCATTATTGACTAAAAGTATCAATTTGCCTTGAGCTATTTTACTATCTTGGCTTGCATTATTTTGAAGTTGTGCGTTAAGTAGATTTTTTTTATTGTTAAGCATTTCTTCTTTTTTGAACGCCAAATACAAATTATTTTCCAATTCAAGGCGTTTGGTTTGGTAATAATCCACCAATTTTACCAATTCTGTAACTATAGTATTGGTATTGGCTCCTGCTTGATTTTGATTTGCTTCTAGCATAGCAATGGTTTTTTGTTGCACCAAAATATAATTCTTGTTTTTCTCTAACTCAATGGTCACTATGTTTATGCTATCTTTTATCTTTTTTATCTCTACAGAATTTTCTGCAGTTCCATTTTCATGTAGATTTTCTTTGGTAAAACGTGAAGAAAGTATGGTTATGTTTGGTGGAAGTTGAAATCTCAAGGTGCTTTCATTGATATTATTGGCAATATTTTTAACAATAATTTCAGATTTACCGCTTGGCAAATTTACTTCAAAATCATGAGTTAGCTCGGCTCCATTTATATAAACAGTAGCGGCGGTTAGTTTAGACTGTATTATGATTGGTTTTTGTGCCAACAACATAACATTACTAAAAAGTAGTAGGAGGAGGATTTTTTTCATTTTTTTATCTTTTAACGATTCAATTATTAGTTCAAAACCAAGTTTGGTTGATTTTACCTATATAACTATTGTGATTATTTATATTTATTGAGTTCAAAATTTGAATTCCTACATTAGGATACATATTTATAGTGTTTAATTTATCCAAACTTACCCATTCTAAACCCAAGGCTGTAGTTTCTTCAGGATTCAAAACTGGTGTTCCTTCTATAATTTTAGTTTAAAAAAACCACATGCAATGCACTAGATTTTTTTTCAGGAAAAACCACCTCCCCAGCTAAAAGCATTTGTTCTATTGCTATTTTTATACCCAATTCTTCTTTCAACTCACGGTGTAAAGTGTCGTGAAGCGTTTCGGCTGGGTCTGTGTTTCCGCCTGGCAAGTTATAAACGTCTGTTGAGCCATATAAATAGCGCATCAATAATATTTTTTTTTCTGAAATAATAGCAGCACTTGGTCTTACTCTCATTTTTGTATTTTTAATAGTAAAATAGAATGATTGAATGAATAATGGATTATATTAGATTTTAATTTAAATTTATAAAAATTAAAACATAAATGCCTATTCCAATATGAAAGTATTTGAAATTACAGATTACTTAGAAAAATTAGCTCCGCTTGCTTACCAAGAAGATTATGACAATTCGGGATTAATAATTGGTCATCCTGACGATGAAGTTTTGGGAATCCTCGTCAGTTTAGATTGTACAGAAAAAGTAATTGAAGAAGCTATTGCTAAAAACTGCAATTTGATAATTTCGCATCACCCGATAGTATTTAAAGGTTTAAAAAAAATAAATGGCAACAACTATATAGAACGAACTGTTTTAAAAGCAATAAAAAACAATATTGCCTTGTATGCCTGCCACACCAATCTAGACCATGTAAAAAACGGAGTGAATTTTAAAATTGCCGAAGTATTAAATTTACAACAAGTAAAAGTTTTAGTTCCTAAAAAGGGTTTATTAAAAAAAATAACTTTTTTTGTTCCTACTCAAAATGCCGAAAAAGTAAGCCAAGCATTGCACAAAGCTGGTGCTGGAAATATTGGAGAATACCAAGAATGTAGCTTTGAAACAGAGGGACAAGGTTTTTTTACCCCATCAAAAAACGCCAATCCGACGATAGGGAATATTTTAGAAAAAACAAAAGTTACAGAAAAACGAATAGAAATGATTTTTCCATCATTTTTAGAAAGTAACATAACGAAGGCTTTACATCAAAATCATCCTTACCAAGAAGTGGCTTATTATGTAAATGAGCTCACTAATAAGCATCAAGAAATAGGTGCAGGCGTGATTGGCGAACTAGAAAATGAAACAAACACAAGCGATTTTTTGGCATTTTTAAAGGAAAAAATGTCGCTCAAATGTATCAGACATACAGATATTTTAAAGGAAAAAATTAAAAAAATAGCCGTTTGTGGAGGCTCAGGTTCATTTTTACTGAAAGATGCAATTGCACAAGATGCAGATATATTTATCACAGCAGACTACAAATACCATGACTTCTTTGATGCCGAAAACAAGATAACGATATGCGATATCGGGCATTACGAATCAGAAGTTTTCACGAAAGACTTAATTGTTAAGTATTTGTCAGAAAAATTTAGTAATTTTGCAATTCTAGGGAGTTCAACAAACACAAATCCTGTTAATTATTATATTTAATCAATACATTAAATGATAATTAAAGACGAACGTACTTTTTAGCACGAAACAATATATTTTTCGAAAATTGGTGATAAAACACTGATTAACAATACAGAAAAACTAAAATTACAAAATGGCAACAGCAACAGAAACTACCATTTCTCAAAAATTAGACAGTCTTCTAAAACTACAATCAATCGATTCGGCTTTAGACAATATCAAAAAAGTACGTGGTGATTTGCCAGAAGAAGTTCGTGATTTAGAAGATGAAATCGCAGGATACGAAACAAGAATAGAAAAGCAAAAACGTGAAATCGAAGTATTTGAAGCTGAAATTTCTAAAAATCGTATTGCCAAAAAAGACGCCGAAAAACTGGTAACTAAGTACAAAGAACAACAAATGAACGTGCGTAACAACCGTGAATTTGATGCCATTTCTAAAGAAATAGAACTTCAAGGTCTTGAAATGGAATTGGCTGACAAACGTTCGAGAGAATATGAGTTTAAAATATTAAACAAAAACGATGAAGTTTCGGGTACTGAAACAGTTTTGTTTGAACGTCAAAAAGATTTAAATTCAAAAAGAAAAGAACTTAACGTAATCATAGCTGAAAGCGAAGAAGATGAGTTGAAACTCACTAAAGACCGTGAAAAAGCAGCTAAAAATATCGAAGAAAGACTATTCAAATCTTACACAAAACTAAGAAGCAACGCACTAAACGGCTTGGCAATAGTATTTGTAAAACGTGGTGCTTGTGGCGGTTGCTTCAACTCTGTTCCACCACAACGCCAGTCTGACATCAAAGACAAAAAGAAAATCACAGTTTGCGAACATTGCGGACGTATTTTGGCAGATGTTGAAGATGTAATTATTCCAGAAGGAAAAAAGAAATAGTATTTCAAGAAAAATACAACTCATAAAAAAAGACCAATTCTAATTTGGTCTTTTTTTTATTTCAGACAAAAAAGATTTTTTCAGATCAAAAAATGCAAAGCAAAAAAGATATTTTAGCAAACCTAGGCATAGTTTCGCTCAACGAAATGCAGGAAACTGCCGCTACCGCCATTCAAAACAACGTTAATACATTGTTATTAGCCCCGACAGGCACTGGCAAAACCTTAGCTTTTTTGATACCCATATTAAGTTTACTAAAAAAAGACATAGACAAAGTACAATGTCTCATTTTGAGTCCTTCAAGAGAACTCGCCTTGCAAATAGAAAGTGTTTGGAAAAAAATGAAAACGGGTTATAAAGTAAATACCTGCTATGGCGGACACGCAATGTCTACCGAAATACAAAGCTTGTCTGAGCCTCCTGCCCTACTTATAGGCACACCTGGAAGAATTTTCGACCACCTTACTCGCCAAAGCTTCGACACCCGATATATTCATACATTGGCATTAGACGAGTTTGACAAATCCCTATCTATGGGATTTCATGAGCAAATGGCGTATATTATTGGCGAAACAAGAAATCTAAAAAAGAAAATATTGATTTCAGCTACCGCTGGCATAGAAATACCAACATTTGTAGGTGCTCATTCCATTACAAAAGTCAATTTCATAAAAGAAGATGACAAGCATAAGCTCACCAAAAAAATAGTTTTTTCGGAAGAAAAAGACAAAGTAAACACCCTTTTCAAGCTACTTTGCTCTATAAAAGACAATAGCTCAATGGTATTTTGCAACCATAGAGACGCCGTAGAACGTACTGCAGAAATATTGAACCAAATGGGAATTAGTGCAGGGCATTATCACGGCGGAATGGAACAAATAGACCGTGAAAAAGCTTTACTGATGTTCCGAAATCATACCACAACTACCCTAATTACAACAGATTTGGCAGCACGTGGACTTGATATACCTTTGATCCAGCATATTATTCATTACCACTTGCCACTACAGGCACATGAGTTTACACATAGAAATGGTCGCAC
>JAGNSI010000059.1 GCA_017988135.1 Pseudarcicella sp. | reverse complement strand
GAAGACGGCACTTTACTATATATAGGAGCAGAAAAAGGCAAAGGAGTACCAGTAGACGGAATCATAGCTATAGTAGGCGAACCTGGCGCTGACTTCAATATCATATTAGCAAACGAAGGTGTAACCCAAACTACTTCTGCACCAGCTGAAACACCAAGCCCAGCACCTACACCAGCTCCAGCTGCAACAGCACCTGCTGAAAAAACAAATACAGCAAGTCATAGCACTAACTCAACCGACGAGCGCCTTAAAGCATCACCATTGGCAAAAGTACTTGCTAAAGAAAAAGGCATTCAAATAAGTGCTGTAAAAGGAACAGGTGAAAATGGCAGAATCATAAAAGCTGACATAGAAAACTTTACTCCTGCACAAAAAACATCAGCAGCAAGTAGCCCATCTGCTCCGCAACTAGGAACTGAAAGTTATGAAGACCTACCAGTAAACCAAATGCGTAAAACCATTGCTAGAAGATTGTCTGAGTCAAAATTCACAGCTCCTTCTTTCTATTTAACAATGGAAATAAACATGGATAATGCCATGTCTGCACGTACTTCAATGAACGAAATATCACCCGTTAAAATCTCGTTCAATGACATGGTAATCAAAGCAGTAGCAGCCGCACTTACCAAACATCCAAAAATTAACTCATACTGGATGGGAGACAAAATACGTGTAAATCATCATGTAAACATAGGAATGGCAGTAGCTGTAGAAGACGGCCTATTGGTACCTGTTATTCGTTTTGCCAACACCAAAACACTTTCTCAAATATCAGCAGAATGTAAAGACTTGGGCGGAAAAGCAAAAAACAAACAATTGCAACCTAAAGATTGGGAAGGAAACACTTTCACAGTTAGTAATTTAGGTATGTTTGGAATAGAAGAATTTACATCTATTATCAATCAGCCTGAGTCTTGCATATTGGCAGTAGGTGGCATCAAAGAAACAGTAGGCGTAAAAAATGGTCAATTTTATGCCACAAACGTAATGAAAGTAACACTCACTTGCGACCATAGAACGGTAGATGGAGCCATGGGAGCAGCTTTCCTGCAAACTTTCAAACAATTATTAGAAGATCCCATCAAACTATTGGTTTAGTATTTTAATATTGTCATTTTAAAAAAGGTTGGGATATCCTCTCAACCTTTTTTATTACCCTTAAATCTATCTCAGTCAAGAAAGAATACGTCACATAAATTCAAAAAAAAGGCGTAAATTTGTAAAAAAAATCAGGCATTCAACCTGAGCAATATTATGAGCAAACACGGAAGAATTTTAGTAGCTATGTCTGGAGGCATAGATAGCTCGGTAGCAGCAGTTATGCTACACGAAGAAGGCTATGAAGTAATAGGTATGACCATGAAAACATGGGATTACGCAGCATCTGGAGGATCAAAAAAAGAAACGGGATGTTGTTCTCTTGACGCTATCAATGACGCTCGAAATGTTGCTGTTTCACTTGGTTTCCCCCACTATATATTAGATATTCGTAATGAATTTGGCGATGCAGTAATTGACTACTTCACTGGCGAATACCTTGAAGGTCGCACTCCAAATCCTTGTGTAATGTGCAATACCCACATCAAATGGGACGCACTCCTCAAAAGAGCCGACAAACTAGATTGCGAACATATAGCTACAGGACATTATGCCAATGTTCGTCAAGAAAACAACAGATATATTATTTCTAAAGGTGCAGACACTTGGAAAGACCAAAGCTACGTACTTTGGGGTGTTTCTCAAGAAAGTTTGGCCCGCACCAAATTACCTTTGGGGCATTTAAACAAAACTACCATTAGAGAAATGGCTGTAGAACGCAACTTTATGGATTTAGTAAATAAATCTGAAAGTTACGAAATTTGTTTTGTCCCTGACAACGACTATAGAGGCTTTATCAAAAGAAGAGTTGAAGGACTAGAAGAAAGTGTAAAAGGAGGTAACTTCTTAGATGAAAACGGTAAAATATTAGGCAAACACGAAGGTTATCCTTTTTATACCATTGGTCAAAGAAAAGGTTTGGGCATAGCCTTGGGCTATCCAGCTTTTGTAACCGAAATCAGAAAAGAAACCAACGAAGTAGTTTTAGGTAAAGACAAAGACCTTGAACGTGACGCTATGATGGTAGGTCAATTAAACCTTTCAAAATACGCTAGCATTCCTGACAACTTAACTGTAAACACCAAGGTTAGATACAAAGACGAAGGAACTTTAGCCAACATTTGGCAAGAAGACAAGAAAATAAAAGTTCATTTTCAAGAAGCTGTTTCCGGCATAGCACCTGGACAAGCAGCAGTTTTTTATGAAGGAAATGATGTAGTAGGTGGCGGATGGATTTTAAAGTCTTTCAAACAGCACATATAAAACCAAAAAAATGCGTTTGAATCACAATCAAACGCATTTTTTATATAATTTATTATTGAGTTTTTATATGAATTATACCAATAAAATCAGAATCAACCTATTGATGTATTTCTAATAAACTTTCATAATTGGCATTTAAAATAGTCTGAACATTTTCGTCTGTCAAAGCCGTTGAAAGAAACATAGCTTCAAATTGTGATGGAGCTAAATACACACCTCTTTTGAGCATAGCTTGAAAATATTTTCCAAATTTTACGGTATCAGACAGTTTTGCATCTTGAAAATTATTGACAGAACTATCTGTAAAGAAAAGTGTAAACATAGAACCAACATGGTTTAAAGTATAATTCAAGCCAATTTTCTTCATATTTGCCTTGATTCCTTCTGTGAGTACAGTTCCTAAAGATTCTAATCTTGTGTAAACTTCTGGATGTGTATTCAAATGAGTAAGCATTGCCATACCTGCCGCCATTGCAATGGGATTACCAGAAAGTGTGCCTGCCTGATATACAGGACCAGCAGGAGAAACCATTTCCATTATTTCTTTTTTTCCACCATAAGCCCCCACTGGCATACCGCCACCAATTATTTTGCCCAATGTAGTTAAATCGGGTTTTACGCCACACCTTTCTTGATAACCGCCTTTAGACAAACGAAAGCCTGTCATCACTTCGTCGAAAATCAAAAGTATGTTTTCTTTATCACAAATATCTCTTAACCCTTGTAAAAAACCAGCCTGTGGATTTACCAAACCCATATTGCCTACCACTGGTTCTAGAATAATACAAGCGATTTGATTTTTGTTTGAATCTACTAATTGTTGAACAGAAGTCAAATCATTAAAAACGGCAGTAAGCGTATCATTGGCAACACCTTTGGTAACACCTGGCGAATCTGGTGACCCGAAAGTCATTGCACCTGAACCTGCAGCTATCAAAAAAGAATCGCCATGACCATGATAATTACCTTCAAACTTAATAATTTTGTCTTTTCCTGTATAACCTCTAGCCAACCTTATAGCCGACATAGTTGCTTCGGTACCAGAATTCACCATTCTTATCTTTTCTATAGACGGTACCATCTGGCATATCAATTCTGCAATTTCTACTTCTCTGCGTGTTGGAGCACCAAAAGAAAAACCATTTTGAATGGCATCTGATACCGCTTTCTCTATCAATTCATGGGCATGACCCAATATCATAGGACCCCAAGAGTTGATCAGTTCTAGGTAACTATTACCGTCTTCATCGTGCAAATAAGCACCTTTAGCCGATTTTATAAAAATGGGACTACCTCCTACCGACTTAAAAGCCCTTACTGGCGAATTCACACCACCAGGTATGAAATTTTGTGCTTTTGTAAAAAGGTCAATTGATTGATTTACTGATAAATTCAGCATACTGTACTAATTTATAATAAGTGTAAAAAAACGACAAATTAAATTATTTTTTCAGAACTAAGTCTAACAAAAAACTAGTTTTTTATTTTGAATTAATTCAAAACAAAAAACTAGTTAAATATAATTTGATTAAAATATATTAAGATTAATATCTATTTTTTATTTGTATCTGGAGCAGTAGTTGTAGCTGGCGTAGGAGCTGTTACTGTTTTTTTAGCAGCTTTTTCTACATTTATAGAAGTACCTTTAGACTCAACAGATGACAAAGTAAATTTAGAAACCAAAACCAAAATAACTATAGCACCAGAAAAACCCCATGTCAATTGCTCAAGAAGGTCACCTGTGCGTTTTACACCAAACATTTGGCTAGCTCCTGCTCCTCCAAATTCGCCACTTAATCCACCTCCTTTAGGGTTTTGAATTAGCACAACTAGCACCAAAAGTGCAGACAAAATAATTATAAGCGTAATAATTGTTGTAAACATGTTGATATTTTGATATTTATTATTTCTAATTCTTTATTTTTAAGATTTGATACAAAGTAAGTGTATTTTTTTGTAAAATAAAATAATTTACCGTAGAAATCTGTTTTTTTAATGTTTTTGCGAAGTGAAAAATCTTTTATTCACACAAAAAATTCTTTGAAATTTTCTATGATAGCTATTTGAATAATAAAAAAATCAATTCAACAAACCATTTTCAAGTTCTTCTAAGTAGATAAAATCAGGAGATTTCACGCCAGCTTCTTGCCTTATTTGAACGAGCTTGGGCGATTCAAAAAATCCCTTAGCATTTTCTGTCGAATTCCATTTCGAAAAATGCACAATTTTATTTTTATTATCCTCATATTTAAGCACTTGATAAAATATTTCACCTGCTTCTTTACGAATACCAGCTGCATTGTCAAATACTTTTTTCCAAGCTATATAATCTTCTACTTCGTGAATAATAAGTACGTGTGGCATGATGTGTTTTTTTTAATATTTATCTAAATTTATAACTATTTTAATGATTTTGGTACCTTAAAAATTATTTACACACATTCTAAAAATGCAATTTTATACATTCACCGATTTTAGAATAAATATTTATCCAATTCAAAAACTAAATTTTTACCTTTGCCCATGCACAAACCTGAATTGAAAATATACGCATCGTCGGCTGGTTCTGGAAAAACCTATACGCTCGCCAAAGAATACTTAAAATTGGCGTTGATGACTTCTTCTAGCTATTATTTTCAACATATCTTGGCGGTT
The DNA here is from genome assembly GCA_017988135.1 of Pseudarcicella sp. GTDB lineage: Bacteria > Bacteroidota > Bacteroidia > Cytophagales > Spirosomataceae > JAGNSI01. Next base: position 10,382 of record JAGNSI010000059.1, on the reverse strand, counting down.
ACATTTACCAAAATGGCAGCCGCAGAGATGAAAGAGCGTATTTTACAATATCTTGAATGGTTTGCTGAAAACAATCAAAAAGGTGATGCAATTTTCAATGAAATTTTATTAGAACTGCAAAAAAATGGCGTAGAAATTGACTTTGAAATTCTTCAAGAGCGTTCAAAAAATCTTTTCAAAACTATTATTCAGGAATATTCCAATTTTTCTATCGCCACTATTGATTCTTTTGTAAACAAGATTGTAAATGCGTTTAGCCGTGAAATTGGTTTGCCTTACCATTTTGAAGTATTGCTAGATAGCGACGAACTGTTGAGCAATTCGGTAGAAATGTTGCTCGAAAAAATAAATACCCAACACTATTTGTCGCTCACCAATACACTTAGAAACTATGCTTTTTCGATGATGGATGAGAACAAATCATGGCAAAGCTTACCCAATACGCTCAAAGATTTTGGCAAATTATTGATTCAAGACGATACGCACAGTGCTTTAGAAAATTTGGCTGATTTATCGTTAGAAGACTTCCAAACCATTCAGCGTCAATTAAAAGATTTTATACATCAAATAGACGATGATTTGGCGGCAATTGCCAATCAATGGCTACAATTGGTAAACGACAATGGTATAGATTTAGACAGTTTCAGTTCTGGTAAAAACAGGCATATTGTAAGCTTGTTTCTGAAATTAAAAAACAAAAATCTACCAACTTATACGATGACTTCTACTCAAAAAAAAGCAATTTTTGAGAATAAATGGCATCCAGCTTTAGATAAAAAAAATCCAAACCAAGACCATTTATTGATTGACAATATAGCTGATGATTTATCAAATATTGGAAAAAAAATAGATACTATTTTAGAAGAAAACAGAATTAAAATATTGATTTTTAATAACATAAATCAATCTATTGCTAAAATTTCCATTTTAAGTCAGCTAAAAAATGAATTAATAAAACTGCAAAACGAACAAAAGAAAGTTCATATTTCGGAGTTTAACCGAAAAATATATGAGATTATTGCCAATGAGCCTGTTCCTTTTATTTATGAAAAAATTGGCGAAAAATACAAGCATATTCTCATAGACGAATTTCAAGATACCTCACCCATTCAGTGGCATATATTTTTACCTTTGATAGCCAACTCTATTGCCAATGGATGTTTTAACTTATTGGTGGGCGACGCCAAACAATCTATCTACAGGTTCAGGGGAAGTGATATGCTATTGATAAATCAGCTTCATAAAGAACAAATAAATGAACTACAAAATAGGGTCGAAAATGAATTTCTGATAGAACATTACGACGCTTTAACAGGAAATATCGTAAGTCAGAATTTAGATTTCAATTACCGCTCATTTTCAGAAATTATAGATTTCAACAACGATTTTTTTGAATTTTTACTTCAGAATATTTCTTCAGAATCGTCTACAGAAGTCTTTACTGATATTTATACAGGCAATTTTTTTCAGAAAAAAAATACAGCATCTACCCAAAAAGGAGCTCATGTAGAAATAGTTTTAATTCCTAAAAACGAAAAAAAATCTAATGATTACATTGATGAAATCAGCGACGACGAAAGCTTAGACAATGCTTCAATAAAAGTAGTTTTCAATAAAATTAAAGAATGCTATTGTGCTGGTTTTAAACTTTCGGACATAGCAGTTTTGGCGAAAACAAACTCATTGATTACACAAATTGTAGAGGCTTTGAATGGAAAAAAAATTATTGATAATTTGGGCAATGAAATAAATATTTCTTTTTCGTCTAAAGAATCTCTTTCTCTCGAAAAATCCGAATCTTTGAGCCTAATAACCAACATATTACAAGTGTTAAACAACTCAGAAGACCGACTGGCAATCAGTAATTCATTGTATTTGTTTCACCAAATAGCTTACAGAAAACTACCCGATTTCAGCGAAAATAGCCTTATTTCTAAAATAGATAAGCTTGAAGCCTTAAATGATTATTTCAAAAAACACGGCTATAGTATCAATTTGTTGGATTTACAAACCAAATCTATTTATGAGGTTTCGGAAGCTTTGTTTCATAGTTTTGGATTTTACAAACTATCCAACGAACTGCCTTATATTTTTAAATTTCTGGATTTAGTTTTTGATTTTCAACAAAATAAAAGCTCTCATTTGTACGATTTTTTACAGTATTGGGACAAAAAAAAATCGAAGCTTTACATAGTCGCTGGTAAGTCAGAGCATTCGGTACAAATAATGACTATTCACAAATCTAAAGGCTTGCAATTTCCTGTAGTAATCATTCCTGAGTGCAAATGGAGCTTAATTCCACAAAAAACAAAAGAAAAACTTTGGGTAAATGCACCCAATTTTTCAGAATTAAAAATAAAAGAAGGAAATGAAAAATCTTTGTCGCAATTGTACCTCAAATACACCGACGAAGATTGCTCAGAATACCCAAGCATAGCTAATCCTTTAAATACTTTGACCAATGCCGTGTATGTAGAGGCCATCAATCAACTATATGTGGCTTTCACAAGGGCTGTGCAACGTATGTATATTTTGGCTCCAGATGTTTCTATTAGCAAGGGTAAAGAAAACTTTAGCGAAAAAGAAGTGGCTGGTTTTATGCAAAAGTTTGTACAAAACAAAGAATATACAGATTATGATTTTTATAAATCTTACGTTTTATATCAAGGTGCAAAAAATGAGGTAGCTATAAAAAAGGATTCAGCATCAAACTACCCTATTTCAAGTATTTATTTCAACGAAAATATACCTAATCTAAATCTAAAAAACACAAAAACCTTATCTAGCAACAACTGGAAAAATATAGAAGAAACCAGAAATTATGGACTCAAGATTCATCAACTTTTTGCTTCCATAAAACACCATTCAGAATTGGATAAGGCTATAGAATTAGGCTTAAAATCAGGATTATTGACAGAAAATGAAAGTGAAATCATTCAGTCGAAAATGAAAAGTATAATGAATGTACCCGACATTTTTCCTTACTTCGATGTTCACCCAGATGATGTTAAAAATGAAAGAGAAATTTTACAAAAAAATGCACCATCTTTACGCCCCGATAGAGTGGTAAGGAAAAAAAATGAAATAATGGTGATAGATTTCAAAACAGGATTACCCAAACCCGACCACAAAGGGCAGTTAAAAAGTTATATAAATGTGTATAAAAATATGGGCTACTCAGATGTAAAAGGTATGCTTATATACATAGAAACAGAATCAATAGAAATTGTAAATCAGTAGTATTTTTTTTCTTCAAAACAATGAATATCAATCAGTTAAACTACATTTCGAGTACATTAAATTTAGTTTTAAACAATGTTAAACAAACCATACAGTTGTTTGACGAAGGTGGAACAGTACCTTTTATAGCCCGCTATAGAAAAGAACAAACTGGGAATTTAGATGAAGTGCAAATACTTGCCATCAAAGAACTGGCACAAAAACTCAGCGATGCCGACAAACGCAGAGAAGCCATCATCAAGTCTATAGAAGAGCAAGAAAAAATGACTCCTGAGCTGATGAAAAGCCTTGAAAAAGCTATTTTCTTGCAAGAATTAGAAGACATATATCTGCCATACAAACAAAAAAGAAAAACCAAAGGTAGCATTGCCATAGAAAATGGACTAGAGCCTTTAGCCAAAATAATTTTCTCTCAAAAAGAAAACAATATTGAAACTTTAGCCAAAAAATTCATTAACGAAAAAGTAAAAACTGTAGCTGATGCCATACAAGGTGCATCAGACATTATGGCAGAGTGGATAAACGAAAACATAGAAGCAAGAAATGCTATAAGGCTAGTGTTTGAAAAATCGGCAGTATTATACGCCAAAGTGAAAAAAAACAAAGAAAAAGAAGGCGAAAAATACCAAATGTATTTCGACTTTGAAGAACCACTCAAAAAAATACCTTCACATAGACTTTTGGCAATAAGAAGAGGTGAAGAAGAAGGTTTTTTAACAGCCAACATTACTCCAGACCAAGATAAAGCAATTACTGCACTCGATAGAATATTTTTAAAAGGACTAGCCGAGCCAAAATCATATGTTGAAGATGCCATTTCTGATAGCTATAAACGACTCATAAAGCCAAGTATAGAAACAGAATTTGCCAACTTTTCAAAAGAAAAAGCGGATAATGAAGCCATTGTTATTTTCTCTCAAAACCTCAGACAATTACTTTTGGCTTCGCCACTTGGGCAAAAAATGGTATTGGCAATAGACCCTGGCTACAGAACAGGTTGCAAAGTTGTGATACTGGATGCACAAGGTAACTTACTGAACAATACCGTAATTTACCCGCAAGACAAACCCACGGAAGCTGCCAAAAAATTGACCGACTGGGTAAAACAATACAAAATAGAATGCATTGCCATAGGCAATGGCACCGCTGGGCGTGAAACCGAAGCTTTTGTAAAACAAATTGCCTGTGTAGAAAGCAATTGCGTATTCTTGATTTCAGAACAAGGAGCTTCTATTTACTCAGCATCAGACATAGCTCGTGAAGAATTTCCCGACAAAGATATCACCGTAAGAGGTGCAGTATCTATAGGTAGACGACTCATGGATCCATTGGCTGAACTGGTAAAAATAGACCCAAAATCTATCGGAGTTGGGCAATACCAGCACGATGTAGACCAAAAATCACTCAAAAAAACGCTTGACACGGTAGTAGAAAGTTGTGTAAACGCAGTGGGCGTAAACCTAAATACTGCTTCGAAACACCTATTAAGTTATGTAGCTGGTCTTGGACCTACTTTGGCAGCCAATATTGTAAAATACAGAACCGAAAATGGAAATTTCAAAACCAGAAACCAAATAAAAAAAGTACCTAGATTGGGTGAAAAAGCATTTGAACAAGCTGCAGGTTTTTTAAGAATCACCCAAGCAAGCAATCCATTAGATAGCTCTGGTGTGCACCCCGAAAGATACGAATTGGTAGATAAAATCGCCAAAGATTTAAACTGCAAAACCAGCGAACTCATAAACAATACAGATTTAATAAAAAAAATAAATCTCAATCAATACATTAGTCACGAAGTAGGCTTACCCACACTGAAAGATATTTTAAAAGAATTAGAAAAGCCAGCTCTTGACCCTAGACCACCTTTGGCAAATTTTGCTTTCGACGAAACCATTAAAAAACCTGAAGACCTCAAAGAAGGAATGATATTGGATGGACTAGTAACCAATATTACCGCATTTGGTTGTTTTGTAGACATTGGCGTAAAACAAGACGGACTGGTACATGTATCCCAGCTGAGCCATCAATTTGTAACAGACCCAAACCAAGTTGTAAAATTACAACAACAAGTAAAAGTAAAAGTGTTGGAAGTAGATTTAGATAGAAAACGAATCTCACTTTCTATGAAATTATAATAGTTCAGGCATGTTCCCAAAACCAATTTTGCTGTTTTATTCTAGCAAAATTGGTTTTACACTCAAACCAACCTCCTACCCTGCAAACCGCCTGTATGAATAGCTAAAATTGTACTATTTTCTGGAAACATATTTTGAGTTATCCTATCATAAATACCGAATAACATTTTGCCAGTATAAACCTGCTCTAAAAGTATTTGAGGATGTTCAAGCTCAAATTTCCTGATAAAATCTATCAAAGCTGGTTTTGTTTTGGCGTAACCTCCAAAATGATAATCGGTATTTAAAATAAATTGTTCTTCATCATAGTTTACCATTTCATGAATAAGTTCCTTCAAAAAACTTCCATTTTTTAAAGCCGAAAAACCCAACAATTTTGCAGATTTCCCCTTCAAACTTTCCAAAATACCTGCAGCAGTACCTTCTGTACCAATGGCACAAGCTACAAAATTGGGCCGAATAGCATCAAAACTCTCGTCTAACATCTCAGCTACACCTTTTATAGCCAAAGCATTGGTGCCACCTTCTGGAATAACATAAATATTCTTCTTATTAAAATCTGCTAAAATTTCTTTTTCTTTATATTTTTCTCTCGAAACATAAAACAACTCCATACCGCAACTTTCTGCAAAAATCAAAGTACTGGCATTCAATGGCTCGTGTTTTTCACCCCTAATAATTCCAATAGTTTTAAAACCAAAATATTTCCCCGCTGCTGCTACTGCATAAATATGATTGGAGAAAGCACCCCCAAAAGTCAATAAAGTATCGCAAGACAATCTTTTAGCTTCCAGTAAGTTGTATTTTAATTTTCGATATTTATTTCCACTTACTTCAGGATGAATCAAATCTTCTCTTTTTATGAAAAGTTTTATTTTTTTTTCTAACAAAAAATCATCTTCTATGGCTTGAACAGGTGAAGGAATTAAAAAAAAAGAAGAATTCATCTTAGAAAAATGTAATTTTACAAATTATTTAAAAATATTGAATATTGATTTAACCCAAAATTCAATTACAAAGATGACAAAAAACTAATTTGTCGAAACATATTTTAGAAATTAAATAACACAATGACACAAGAATTTGAGGAGATAGAGTTTGAAGACGAAGGCTTATACGAGCATCATCGCATAGTTGTAGACCCAGGTCAAGAACCACTTAGGATAGATAAATTTTTGATTATCAAAATAAAAAATGCCACCCGAAACAAAATTCAAAATGGCATAAATATAGAAGCTATCAAAGTAAACAACAATCCTACAAAGGCAAACTACAAAGTAAAACCTTTGGACGAAATATCTGTTTCGTTTCCTCATCCAGTAAGAGACAACGAAATTATTCCACAAGATATTCCTTTAAACATCTTGTACGAAGACACCGAACTATTGGTAGTAAACAAACCTGCCGGCATGGTTGTACATCCAGCTCATGGCAACTGGGATGGCACTTTGGTAAACGCTCTTGTGTATCACTTCCAAAATTTACCCACTAGTCGTAACGGCGAAGTAAGACCAGGGCTTGTACACCGAATAGACAAAGATACTTCGGGTTTATTGGTAATTGCTAAAACCGAACTGGCGATGACGCACCTTGCCAAACAGTTTTATGACCATAGCATAGAACGCACCTATTATGCCGTAGTTTGGGGAGAACCCAAAACCGAAAAAGGAACAGTAGATGCACATATTGGAAGAAGCTTAAAAGATAGAAAAATGCAATCTGTATTTCCAAATGGAGAATACGGTAAAGAATCTATCACGCATTACCAAACCATAAAACCGCTTAGATACGTTTCATTGGTAAAGTGCAATCTAGAAACAGGACGCACCCATCAAATAAGGGTACACATGAAACACATCGGCAACACCTTATTCAACGACGCTACCTATGGAGGAGACAGAGCATTGAGAGGAACTAGCTTCAACAAATACGAACAATTTGTAGCCAACTGTTTCAAAATTTGTCCGAGACAAGCATTACACGCCAAATCATTGGGTTTTATACACCCAAAAACCAATGAGTTTATGCAGTTTGAGTGCGACTTACCAGCCGACATCACCGCATTGCTAGACAAATGGGAAGCTTATGTAAACAATGAATAAAATCAATATCGCCCAAAAATGATTCGTAAAGGCAAAATAGAAGACATTCCAAAAGTATATGAACTAATAATAGAATTGGCGATATACGAAAAAGCACTACATCAAGTAACCAACACCATCGAACAACTCAAAATAGACGGATTTGGAGAAAATCCTCTATTTGAATTTTTGATAGCCGAAAACGATGAACAAGAAATAGTAGGAATGTCTTTATATTATTTCAGGTATTCTACATGGAAAGGGAAAAGATTGTATTTGGAAGACCTCATTGTAAAAGAAAATCAAAGAGCCAATGGTTACGGCAAAATGCTATTAGAAGCCACCATTCAAGCAGCCAAAGATTCAAAATCAACAGGTCTGATGTGGCAAGTATTAGATTGGAACCAACCATCCATAGATTTTTATAAAAAATTTGGGGCAACTTTTGATGGCGAATGGCTAAACGTGCATTTAGATTTAAATCCATAAAAAGGCATTTTGTCAGTAAAAACAAATACAAATCAAACAATATAGCCCAATATCTGACAAAATTTCTGCTTTATCAACTTGGCACAAAAAGTGAAGAAAGCACATTACATTGTATTTTTAATTAAAACAAAAAAAACAAAAATATGTCAACAGTAAATATCAAGCCATTAGCAGACAGAGTTTTGGTAGAACCAGCTGCAGCAGAGGAAAAAACTTCATTTGGTATCATCATACCAGATACAGCCAAAGAAAAACCACAAAGAGGAATAGTAGTAGCAGTAGGAAGTGGTAAAATAGACGAACCAATGACTGTAAAAGTAGGAGACTCGGTATTGTACGGAAAATACTCAGGCACCGAAATATCAGTAGAAGGAAAAGATTACCTTATCATGCGTGAAAACGACATTTTTGCAATAGTTTAAAATCAAACTATTTATTTACAAAAAAAACATTAATTAAACAAAATTAGAAAATACAAAAAATGGCAAAGCAATTATTTTTTGATTCAGATGCACGTGACAAACTGAAAAAAGGTGTTGATACATTAGCAAACGCAGTAAAAGTAACTTTAGGACCAAAAGGTCGTAATGTAATTATAGATAAAAAATTTGGCTCTCCATCTATCACCAAAGACGGTGTATCGGTAGCTAAAGAAATAGAATTAGAAGATGCGGTAGAAAACATGGGTGCTCAACTCGTGAAAGAAGTAGCTTCAAAAACTGCTGATCAAGCAGGAGACGGAACCACCACTGCAACAGTATTAGCACAAGCCATTTACACGATTGGTTCTAAAAACGTAGCTGCAGGTGCTAACCCAATGGATTTAAAAAGAGGAGTTGATAAAGCAGTAAACGCAGTAGTAACTTCGTTGAAATCTCAATCAAAATCTATCGAAACCTCTCAGCAAATCGCCCAAGTAGCAACTATCTCAGCTAACTCTGATGCTACAATCGGTAAAATGATAGCAGATGCTATGGATAAAGTAGGTAGAGAAGGTGTTATCACAGTAGAAGAAGCTAGAGGTACAGAAACAGAAGTAAAAACAGTAGAAGGAATGCAGTTTGACAGAGGATACCTCTCTCCTTACTTCGTAACCAATACTGAGAAAATGGAAGTTGAATTAGAAAATCCATTTATCTTAATTTCTGAGAAAAAAGTTTCTTCGATGAAAGAACTTTTGCCAGTACTAGAAGTAGTAGCACAGTCGGGTCGTCCACTTTTGATTATTTCAGAAGATGTAGATGGCGAAGCTTTAGCTACACTTGTAGTAAACAAAATCCGTGGAGCCCTGAAAGTAGCAGCTGTAAAAGCACCAGGCTTTGGCGACCGTCGTAAAGCAATGCTTGAAGACATAGCTGTACTTACAGGCGGAACCGTAATCTCTGAAGAAAGAGGTTTCAAACTAGAAAATGCAACTATTGAATACCTAGGACAAGCCGAAAAAATAATCATCGACAAAGACAATACTACCATTGTAAACGGTGTAGGTGGAAAAGACGGAATAGAAGCTAGAGTAAACCAAATAAAAGCACAAATAGAAAACACAACATCAGACTACGATCGTGAAAAACTACAAGAACGCTTAGCAAAACTTTCAGGCGGAGTAGCTATCCTTTACATAGGAGCAGCTACAGAAGTGGAAATGAAAGAGAAAAAAGACCGTGTAGATGACGCATTACATGCAACAAGAGCAGCAGTTGAAGAAGGAATTGTAGCTGGTGGTGGTGTAGCATTGATACGTGCAATAAAATCTCTTGACGGACTAACAGGCGAAAACGAAGACCAAACTACAGGGATCAATATCATTCGTCAAGCAATAGAAGCACCATTAAGAACTATCGTAGCCAATGCAGGCGGAGAAGGCTCTGTAGTAGTAAACGCAGTAAAAGACGGAAAAGGTGACTTCGGTTACAATGCCCGTGAAGACCGTTACGAAGACATGATTGCTGCTGGTATCATAGATCCAACCAAAGTAACACGTTTAGCATTAGAAAACGCAGCATCAATAGCAGGATTGTTATTGACAACAGAATGCGTAATAGCTGATAAACCATCACAAGAAGCTCCACACTCACATTCACATGGCGGTGGCGGAATGGGCGGAATGATGTAATATCTCCAAGCAGAAAACATTACAAAGAACTCCTTTTGAAAATATCATCAAAAGGAGTTTTTTGCTTTTTTATAAATAATCCCAAAGGTTCAAGACTGTGACTTTGACCAGTAAAGAATAATCATATTTTACACTTGATTTGTAAAAATAAATACAAAAACTACTGCATGAATATTTCTTGAAAATTCCATTAAAAAATCACTAAAATAATGAACTAAATCATTAGATTTGTACAAAATAAATACAAAAAGTACTGCAAAATTTTCGTATATTATGGAGTTAGCACCAATTTTAGGACGACAGCAACCAAATGACAGAAAGACC
>JAGNSI010000058.1 GCA_017988135.1 Pseudarcicella sp. | reverse complement strand
ACACCATGTTGACCCTACGCAAGATTTTACCGTTCTCAACGATTTTCCGTAAGCATGACCAGACTCAAATCCTGCATTTACCAATATTTCCCAAATTTCAGGCAAATCTGACACGTGAGCTCCAAAAAGATCTATACGCTGACCACCAGTTATTTTGGTATAAAGTCCGTATGCTTTGGCTACTTCACCCAAAATTATCAATTTTTCAGGTGTGATCTCGCCGCCTGGTATTCTTGGAACGATAGAGTAAGTGCCATTTTTTTGAATATTAGCTAAATATCTGTCATTGGAATCTTGAACGGTGGCATTGCCTTTTTCAAGAATCATTTCGTTCCAAAGGCTAGCTATAATAGAAGCTGTGGCTGGTTTGCAAACCTCACATCCATCGCCTTTGCCCAAATTGTCGAGAACTTCTTCGTAAGTTTTATATTCTTTTATTTTTATTAAATCAAACAATTCTTGACGGGTATAATTGAAGTGTTCGCAAATGATATTTCTCACAAATACACCTTGTTTTTTTAAGGTTTCGTTGATGAGGTCTTTTACCATCGGTACGCATCCGCCACAGCCTGTTCCTGCTTTGGTGCATTTTTTTATTCCGTCAAGCGTAGTGATATCGTTTTCTGTTATTTCATGGCATATAGCACCTTTTGTAATGGCTTCGCATGAGCAGATGAGAGCTTCATCTGGCAAGTCCATTACGCCTGAGCCTCCAGCTTCGCCTCCTCTTGCGCCTAATAATAGGTCTTCAGGGTCTGGAGGTAAAAGTGTTTTGTTTTTGGTATTTTGTAGCAACATGTTGTATTGCTCTGCATCGCCTACCAAAATGCCTCCCAAAAGGTGCTTGCCGTCGTTAGAAATATTTATTCTTTTGTAAATTCCTTTAGCTGAATTTTCAAAAACAATGGTTTGAGCATGAGGTTCTTGAATAAAGGCATCGCCAAAGCTGGCTACATCTACGCCTATCAGTTTCAATTTGGTAGACATATCAAAAGGTTTGAATTCCTTTTCGCCGTTCAATAGTTTAGAGGCAACCACGTCTGCCATTTCGTAGCCAGGTGCTACCAATCCGTAAATCATTTGATGTGCCAAAGCACATTCCCCAATAGCATAAATATTGGGGTCTGAAGTTTGTAATTGGTCATTTACAACTATTCCGCCTCTTGAGCCGACTTCAAGGCCCGACAGTTTGGCTACTTCGTCTCTCGGTTTTATTCCTGCCGAAATCACCAACATGTCTACCTCCAGTCTTGAGCCATCTACAAAGTCCATTCCGTCTATGATGCCGTCTCCAGATATTTGTTGTGTATTTTTGTTGAGGTGGATTTTTATGCCAAACTGATTGAGTTTTCCTTCTAAGATTTTAGAGCCTTGGTCATCTATTTGCCTCGGCATTAGTCTTGGGGCAAATTCTACCACATGTACATCCTTGATGCCAAGGTCTAGCAAGGCTTTGGCTGCTTCTAAGCCCAAAAGTCCGCCGCCTATTACGGCACCTTTTTTTGCTTTTTTGGCGTGGTCTTGCATCATATCGAGATCTTCTATGGTGCGATACACGAATACGCCGTCTTTTTCTACGCCCGGTATTGGAGGTACAAAGGCTGCTGAGCCTGTAGCCAGTATCAAGTAGTCGTAGCTTTCAACTATGCCATGGTGCGAGCGAACGGTTTTGTTTTCACGGTCAATGTCTACAACAGGATCCGAAAGATGAATTTTTATGCCATTGTCATGGTACCAGCTGAGAGGAGCCATCGTAAGCTCTTCAATGGTTTTTTGCCCAAAGTATTCCGAAAGATGCACTCTATCGTAGGCTACTCTTGGTTCTTCGCCAAAAACTATTAGTTCAAACTTTTTTTCGGTGTCTTTAGTGATTAATTTTTCACAAAATTTGTAACCGACCATGCCGTTTCCGACTACAACAATTTTTTTTCGCTTAACTTCCATATTGTCTTTGCTTTTTATTTTATCGAACAAAATCAGGCAACGGCTCAATCTTGCAATTATTAATTACACTTTGATTGATGAAAAAATTTCTACAAAGCTATTTTTGTAATTAAATATTTTCAACTGTCTGTAAATGAATTATTTATTTGTAAAAATAAACATTTGTATGAAAAACATCAAATGCTAGGATTAATTTTGAAAGATTTTATTAAAAAATATAACTATTTTTATAATATATAATTTCAATTCAAATATACTCATTTATTTTATTGACAGTCAAAATTAACCAATTTTTTATTAAAAAACATTTTTTTTGATAAAATATATTTAAAATCAAACCAATTTTTGTTGATTTTGCTTGTTTTTATTAAAAATTAATATAATTTTGTACTCAACGATATGGAAATAGAAATAAAACATTTTGAAGATTTGGAGAAAAAAAGCAAACTCAATCTTCTAAAACCAGAGCCCAAATTGACATTAGTAGGGGCAGGGCCAGGGGACATAGAGCTGATAACTCTAAAAGGGCTGAAGGCAATTAAAAGTGCAGATGTAATATTGTACGATGCACTAGCGAGTAAAGAGATTTTAGAATACGCATCCGAAAACGTTAGGATGGTATATGTTGGGAAAAGATTGGGGCATTATGTGTACAAGCAAGAAGAAATCAATCAAATGATTGTAGATAACGCTTGGGCTTATGGGCATGTAGTGAGGCTAAAAGGGGGCGATCCATTTGTTTTTGGAAGAGGCTACGAAGAAATAGAATATGCCAAACTACACGGAATAGCTTGTGAGGTGGTTTCGGGAGTTACTTCTTCTATAGGTGTGCCAGCTTCGGTAGGTATTCCTATTACTTCAAGAGGTTTTTCAGAAAGCTTTTGGGTGCTCACAGGTACAACAAAGGCGGGCGAATTATCAAGAGACATTCCTTTGGCAGTGCAATCTTCAGCAACAGTTGTAATATTGATGGGCATGAGCAAGTTGCCCGAAATAGTGAATTTGTACATCAAAGCAGGAAAAGGAGACGTGCCTGTTGGTATCATTCAGAATGGCACCAGAGACAACGCAGTAACGGTACTCGGAACGGCAGAAAGTATAGTAAAAGAAGTAGAAAAAGCAGGGGTTTCTAATCCCGCAGTAATAGTAATAGGAGCCGTGGTAAGCTTACATACTAGTTTTTTAGAAAAAATAAATCAATTACAGAAAGAGTAATACCCTTTGGTTTAGTCCAAAAAAAGTCTATCGTGGGGGCGATAGATTTCTCAAAGAAATCCGATATCTAGATTTCAAAATTCACACAACATGACTTCAACTATCACCACAAAGCCATTAGAGAAACTTAATATTTTTTCGATGAAAGGTATTCAGATGAAAACTTTTCATATCACATGGCTTACTTTCTTCTTTTGTTTCTTTGCATGGTTTGGCATGGCTCCATTGATGAAAATCGCCAAAGAACAATTGCATCTTACTAAAGATCAAATAGGAAACATACAAATAGCCTCTGTGTCTGCTACTATTATTGCAAGATTACTTATTGGTAGGTTGGTAGATAAATTTGGACCTCGCAGAATATATACAGCCTTGCTTTGCGTATGTGCCATTCCAGTTTTGATGATTGGCTTTAGCAATACTTATGAGTCGTTTTTGATGTTTAGATTGGCGATTGGTGTTATCGGTGCATCTTTTGTAATTACACAGTTTCATACATCAGTAATGTTTGCCCCTAACATCAAAGGCACAGCCAATGCAGTAGCTGGAGGGTTTGGAAATGCAGGCGGTGGTGCAGCAAACTTTTTTATGCCAATGATTGCCAGTGGATTTGTAGCATTGGGCTTTTGTACAAAAGAAGATAGCTGGAGATACGCAATGATAGTACCAGGTGTGATGCTTTTGGTTTGTGCATTTTTATATTTCAGATATACGCAAGATACCCCAGCGGGTGATTTTACAGAAATCAAAAAAGCTGACGAAACAGGCGAAAATACTTTTTTATTGGCATTAAAAGATTACAGAACTTGGATATTAACTATCGCTTACGCTGCTTGTTTTGGGGTAGAAATTACAGTTGACAATTTTGCTCCTATATTTTTTACAGACACACATGGTGCAAGCATAGCAATAGCAGGTATGGCTGCTGGTATTTTTGGATGGATCAATCTTTTTGCAAGACCTATGGGAGGAATTGTAGCAGACAAAGTAGGCAAACGATTTGGTTTCAATGGTAAATCTTTACTGCTATCGGTATTATTGATTTTGGAAGGTTTGGGAATACTTTGGTTTGCACAGGCAGGAAACATACAAATGGCAATAGCAATGATGTTTTTCTTTGGATTAAGTTTGAAAATGGCAAACGGAGCAACATACAGTTTGGTGCCATTTGTAAATCCCAAAGCCATAGGTAGTGAAGCAGGAATAGTAGGAGCTGGTGGAAATATCGGAGCAATGTTGATAGCCTTTATGTTTAAAGCCAAAGCTTTGAAAATGACAAAAGAAGTTGCCGAAGATGGTGTTATGAAAACAAAAGATTTGATAGATTATACAGATGCTTTTTTCACTTTGGGGGTAATTACCTTGGGCGTAGGCATTGCTGTTTTGATTTTCAGAACCATTACTGCCAAACAAAACGATGAAGCTGCAAGGTTGGTAGATGCTCAAAATCTAAAAGAAGAATTAGTATAATACCAGAATAATTAAATTTAGTTCTTTTTATAAAAAAAGAAGAAAGTTGTTTGACATGCTGTGTTAAAAATAAAAAAACCCAATCAAGTTGAGGGACTTGAAAGGGCTATTGCTGAAACTCTGTTAGAAATTTTAACAATTAAATACAAATATATGAACAAAAATTTTAACATCAAACCGATAGCTGTTGTGCTTAGCATAATGGTAATACTTGTGAGCAACCTAAAAAGTGTTGCACAAATAAGCCTTCAAGGGCAATTAAGAACCCGAACTGAAGTAAGGGACGGACTCGGAAATTTAGTAAAAAATGGCGAAAAATCTGCCGCATTTACCTCTCAAAGAACAAGATTGAATTTTGGATATAAATGGGATCGTTTACTCTTTGGCATAGCCGTGCAAGATGTGAGAGTATGGGGGCAAGATGCTTCTTCTATCAGTAATGCAGACGGAAGTAAATTTATGCTTCACGAAGGCTGGGCAGAAGTTACACTAGCAAACAAAGCCGATACAACTGTAAAATTCAAACTGTTAGATTTATTATCACTCAAAATAGGTCGCCAAGAACTAGCCTATGACGATGCTCGTCTGATAGGCAATTTAGATTGGTTACAACAAGCTCGCAGGCACGATATGGTCTTGCTAAAAACCGTTCACAAAGGTTGGCAAGTAGACTTAGGGCTGGCTTTCAACCAAAACAATGACAACTTTAATAATACTGGCACAGGATATTTACCAGCCAACATCAATCCAACAGTATGGAACTCCAATGGTGTTTTAGTGCCAACTCCTGCTGGAATGATACCTTTAATAAATGCAAACAATAAAAATTACAGTGCTAAACCAGGAGCTGGCGTTGGATTAGCTTTTGCAAATCCTCCATCAACAAATGGTGCCACACAAGATTATAAATCTTTCAAAACGCTTTATGTAAGTAAGAAATTCAAACAAACAAAACTCTCAGCTTTGTTTTTTCAGGATGATTTTTCTGCTTATAAGTTAGATTCTGTGGGTACAGATGCAACTGGAAAAGTATATGGCAGAAGATACATTTCTGCTGGACTTACCGATACTTACGATTATAATCAAGCAAGAAGTCGCTCAACTTATGGGCTAATGCTCAATCATACTTTAGGAAATGCTTCTTCTTTTGGAAAAGTAGCTATACAAGCAGCCTATTATGCTCAAAAAGGAGATGACCGTGAAGGCAACAAAATGGACGCTTACCATTGGACAGCATCTGCCACTTACCAAAAAGACAAATATTCTTTGACTTTAGGATATGACGTGCTTTCTGGAAATGATGGAGCCAGTGCATTAAACAACTATAAAGCTAGTTCGGGTAAAAATCAACGCTTCGATCCACTATATGGCACGCCTCACAAACATTGGGGATATATGGACTACTTTTACGTAGGTACCAACTCGCCAGCTGGAGGACTAAATAATGGTTATCTTAAATTGAAATATACAGGTAATACTTTAACAATAGGTGCAGACGTTCATACCTTTGCCTTAAATCAAGCCACTGTAAAATCGGGTACAACATTATTAGACAAAAACTTAGGTACAGAAATAGACTTTGCGGTAAATTATAACATGAACAAATTTACTAATCTAGAACTAGGTTATTCAATAATGAAAGCTACAGAAAGTATGGCTTATGCAAAAGGTCAGGTAAATGCCACTAATCCTGAAACAGCTTTCAATAGAAGTGGCTCATGGTTGTATTTAATGGTAAACATCAAGCCAGACTTTTTTTATACCAAACCAGTAGCTATAAAATAAGCGTTACAAAAAAACAAAACCAGCTAGAATCATAAATGCTGTTATTAAATTAAAAATATAACAGCATTTTTTTTCAAACCCTATAAATAGAAGATGAGGGTCTTTAATTTATAGGGCTAAAACAAAAGAACATTCGTATGAAAACTCTGTTAGAAAAAGTTAAATATATGCTTTTTGTAAGCATATTATGTCTTGGAAATATTTCATGGGGGATAAATCCGCCATCAAAAAAAATAAAATTAGGATTTATACCACTTACCGACTGCGCTCCATTAATAGCTGCCAAAGAACTGGGGCTTTTTGCCAAATACGGCGTAGACGTAGAGCTATCCAAAGAATCTTCATGGGCTAATATTCGTGATAAAGTGCTCAATGGAGAACTTGACGGAGCTCATTGTTTGTTTTCGATGCCATTTTCAGTATACACAGGCATTGGAGGCAAAGCGGGATCCGAAATGAAAATTGCCATGGTACTCAATAATAACGGTCAAGGCATTACACTCTCAAAAGACTTTTGCGGATTAGTCGGTTATAAGGAAGTAAATAAAGTAGCCGCAGCCGTAAAAAAAGTACAAGCCAGTAAAGAAGTAACTTTTGCCATGACTTTTCCGGGAGGAACACACGATATTTGGCTAAGAAACTGGATGGCAACCGCTGGAATCAATCAAAAATCTGTTGGTATAATTACCATACCACCACCACAAATGGTTGCTAACATGAAAGTAGACAACATGGAAGGATATTGTGTAGGTGAGCCATGGAACGGAGTAGCAGCAATGCAAAATGTAGGATTTACGCACATCGCATCACAAGATATTTGGAAAAACCATCCAGAAAAAGCACTGGTTGTTAATGAAAACTTTGCAGAAACAAACAAAGCTGATTTAAAGAAAGTAATGAAAGCCATTATAGAAGCCAGTAGATGGCTTGATGTAATGTCAAACAGGAAAAAAGCAGCTAGTTGGCTTACCAAACCATATTATGTAAATGCTCCTTTACAAGTAATAGAAGCCAGACTTTTAGGTTCAAGTGACTTAGGATGTGATATTGGTGTTCAAAAATACAAAGACGACTACATGACTTTCTACAATGCAGGCAAAGTAGCTATGCCTCGCAAGTCTCACGCTATATGGTTTATGGCGCAATTTGTACGCTTCGGAATGCTAAAAACACATCCCAACTACAAAGCAGTTGCCGAAAAATTAATTTTAGATGAGTTATACAACGAAGTAGCAGCAGAAATGAACATGCCGGGTCAGCTAGACATGAAGCCTTTCAAGACTACCTACGATGTGATGTTTGACCCCAATAACGTAGATGAATATCTTAAGACAACTAAGAAATAAACAACAATCAAACTGTATTCGTTATGAAAACTAAAAGTATAGATTTTGCTTATTTCTTAGGAAGTATGCTTATTTTGATAGCTATTTGGCAAACAGTTTCAGCTATTACCAAAGGTGAAATACCTGGCCCAGTTGCTACTTGGCAAGTTTTTAAAGAGCTAATGGCAGAACCATTTTATGATCGTGGTCCCAACGACAAAGGCATAGCCAATCTTTTAATGACAACTATTGGAAGGGTTTTTACAGGTTTTGTTTTGGGGAGTTTGTTTGCAATCCCAATGGGCTTATTGATGGGTTCTACAAAAGTAGGTATGAAGTTACTCAATCCTTTGGTTCAAATACTAAAGCCAGTATCTCCATTAGCTTGGTTTCCTTTGGGTTTATTAGCTTTTAAAGATTCTGGCGGAGCAACTATCTTTATTATTGCCATCACATCACTTTGGCCAACTGTTATCAATACAGCTTTTGGAGTTTCGTCTATTCCAGATGATCATAAAAATGTAGGAAAAGCATTTGGATTTTCAAAATGGAAAAATCTTACAAAAATCACTTTACCTTATGCTCTACCACATATTTTTACAGGTTTAAGATTGTCAATAGGCATAGCTTGGGTGGTAATAGTTGCAGGAGAAATGCTCTCAGGTGCAGCAGGGATAGGTTTTTTTGTTTGGGATAGTTGGAATGGGCTTTCGTTAGAAAAAATCTTAATTGCTATTCTTATCATTGGTAGTGTAGGGCTGATTTTAGATAAAGGGTTCAATGCTATGCAGAATTTTTTCTCTTGGGAAAAAAAATAATTTTTAAAGCCACTTTTTAAATCAATTCAAAATATGACACATATAGATGAATCAGTACTTTACGAGTACTCAGTGGATAAAATTTTAGATGCTAAAGAAAAGCCACTAGCCATATCGTTAAAAGATGTTACTGTATCTTTTAAAGGAGAAAAAGGAGAATTTACAGCAATAAAAAACATAGATTTAAACGTTAAAAAAGGCGAAATAGTATCAATAATTGGTCATTCAGGTTGTGGCAAATCTACTTTAATGAACACCGTATCGGGTATGGTATTGCCTACATCAGGCGAAGTAGTGGCTAATAATAATATTGTTAAAGGACCCGGACCAGATAGAGGTATCGTTTTTCAAAATTACTCTTTATTACCTTGGTTGAGCGTTTACAACAATATCTTTGAAGCCGTAGACGCTGTTTTTACAGACAAATCTAAAGCAGAAAAGCATGAATTGGTAGAGCAAAATCTAAAAATGGTGAATCTTACTGTTCATAAAGACAAATTACCCGGTCAGTTATCAGGCGGGATGAAACAACGTGTTGCCATAGCTAGAGCTTTTGCTATTAATCCTAGCATTTTGCTACTCGATGAGCCATTTGGAGCCTTAGATGCACTTACCAAGGGGTCTATGCACATAGAATTATTGAAACTCTGGAATCTTGATAGCAGAAACAAAACCATTATGATGGTGACACATGACATAGAAGAAGCTATATTTTTGTCAGATAAAGTGGTGGTAATGAATAATGGGCCAGCAGCAACCATTAAAAAAATAGTAGAAATCAATCTACCAAGACCACGAAACAAAAAAGAAATCACACATGACCCTGAGTACGTACGTGTGCATGACGAACTTTTAGGATTGTTGTTTGAGAAATTTTCTATTGAAGATTAAAAAAATAAAATTAACCCATTTATTATCAATGTAGCTTCTTGATTTCAAGAAGCTACATTTTTTTTAACACAGCATGTTTTTAAGATATCTATTATTTACAAAACAAAATGGTCAATTTTCAAAACAAACATAAAAGTACCTGTTCTTACTGTGGAGTTGGTTGCGGCGTTATAGTTACACAGCATCACAATGGCACACTTTCGGTAGAAGGCGACAAAGACCACCCTTCCAACAAAGGAATGCTTTGTTCAAAAGGCATGAATCTCCATTATACCGTAATGGATCAATCAGACAGATTGCTCTATCCCGAAATGCGATACAACAGAAGTATGCCATTGCAAAAAGTATCTTGGGACGCAGCTTTAGACCGTACAGCAGCAATTTTTAAAAGTTTTATTGAAAAATATGGACCAGATTCAGTAGGTTTTTATGTTTCGGGGCAATGCCTTACCGAAGAATATTACGTTATAAATAAGCTCATTAAAGGATTTATTGGTTCGAATAATATTGATACCAACTCAAGACTATGCATGTCATCTGCAGTGGTAGGCTACAAGCTTACTTTGGGCGAAGACGCAGTGCCAGTTTGTTACGACGATATTGAGCTGGCGGATACTTTTTTTGTAACTGGAGCCAATCCAGCTTGGTGTCATCCCATTATTTGGCGAAGAGTAGAGTCGCACAAACAAGCCAATCCAAACATAAAAATCATAGTTGTAGATCCCCGCAAAACGCAAACCGCCAGCATGGCAGATTTGCACCTGCAAATACAACCAGGTACAGACATAGCATTGACCAATGCTATAGGCAGAATTCTGATAGAAAACAATTGGATAGATGCAGACTTTATAGCACAGCACACCGATGGTTTTGGCGACTACCACAACCAAGTGATGGAAAAAACCATTGAAGAATACGCTCAAATTTGCAAAATAAATTCGGCAGATATTCATTTGGCAGCACAATACATTCACGAAGCCAAAGGATTTCTTTCTATGTGGACTATGGGTCTCAACCAGTCGGTAGTTGGGGTAAACAAAAATTTATCTTTGATAGATTTACACCTTATCACAGCAAAAATCGGGAAAGCAGGCAATGGGCCATTTTCGCTAACAGGTCAGCCCAATGCCATGGGTGGGCGTGAAGTGGGCGGATTAGCCAATATGTTGCCCGCACATAGAGATTTATTAAACCCAGCACATCGTGACGAGGTTCAAGCTTTTTGGGGAGGGGTAAAAATATCAGACAAACCAGGTTTTACTGCCACAGAAATGTTCGATGCATTGGCAGATGGTCGCATGAAAGCCATTTGGATAGTTTGCACCAATCCACTAGTAAGTTTGCCAGACATAAACAAAGTAGAAAAAGCACTAGAAAATGCCAAATTTGTAGTAGTGCAGGATATTTCTGACCGTTCGGATACCATCAAATATGCCGACGTGGTATTGCCAGCAGCAGCATGGCTCGAAAAAGAAGGTACCATGACCAACTCCGAAAGGCGAATTACCTATCTACCTAAAGTAATAGACGCACCTGGCGAAGCAAAATCTGATACCGAAATCATCAACCTTTTTGCACAAAAAATGGGCTTTGGCAAAGCGTTTGATTTTCAGAATATTGCAGATGTATATGACGAGCATTGCCAGTCTACCAAAGGTACAAACATAGATATTACAGCGCTAAACTATGACATACTAAAGGCAGAAAGAAGCGTTCAATGGCCATTTACAAAAGAAAATGTCACACAACAAGACAAAGGAACAAAGCGACTTTTCGAAAATAAAGAGTTTTATACTCCAAACAAAAAAGCCAAAATTCATGCAGTACCAGATGCCAATCAGTCTGAAAATATAAATAGCGAGTTTCCTTTGATATTAACAACAGGGCGCATTCGTGACCAGTGGCATACCATGACCAAAACAGGCAAGGTCAATAAGCTCAATCAGCACATCAATCAACCCTATTTAGAAATTCATCCTATTGATGCTCTAAAAAGAAATATTCACGAAAACCAAATAGTAGAAATAAAAAGTCGCCGAGGCACAGCCCAAGTAAAAGCTAAAATCACCAGCGATATCAAACAAGGTGTATGCTTTATGCCAATGCATTTTGGCAAAATTATGAACCGAACTTTTGGCAGAACCAACAACCTGACCAATAGCTTGTATGATCCACGCTCCAAAGAGCCAGATTTTAAGTTTTCTGCCGTTGAGGTAAATGTATATCAAAAGCCAACAGAAAAAATCATAATTATAGGTGCAGGTTCTGCGGGTTTAGGTTTTATAAAAAAATACCGTGAACTAAACACAGAAGACGAAATACATGTTTTTTCAAAAGAAATTTATCCTTTTTACAACCGTGTAATGTTGCCCGATTATATTTCGGGAGCTCAAGATTGGTCGCAGCTGGTAAAGCTACGAGAAGACCAATTTACAGATGCCAACATTCACGTGCATAAAGGTGTAGAAGTAACTCACATAGATCGTGATAATAAAATCATCACCGATTCAAACGGTCAAAAACACCATTACGATAAGCTAATTTTAGGAATGGGAAGCCGTGCTTTTATGCCACCATCTGTTCCTAAAATGCAAGGTATTTTCAATATGCGCTCTCGACTAGATGCCGACAGCCTGATGCCTCATCTCAAACATCCCAATCCACACGCACTTATAGTTGGCGGAGGATTGTTGGGCTTAGAATTGGCTGCATCGTTAAGAGAAATGAACGTAAAAGTGACCGTTATTCAGCGTATCAGCAGATTTATGGATAGGCAACTAGATCAGCTTGGTTCAGATTTACTCAAAGACGAAATCGTAAATCTTGGTATAGAAGTATTTTTCAATGATGAAGTTGCGGCATTTTATGGTACCGAAAAATTTGAAGGAGTACGCCTAAAATCGGGTCGAAAAATAGATGCACAAGTAGCTGTTTTTGCCATTGGAACAATTCCAAACGTTGAAATAGCTCGAAATGCAAACATAGAAGTAAATCGAGGGATTGTAGTAAATGATTATTTGCAAACATCTGATCCCGACATTTTTGCAGCAGGTGAAATAGCCCAATGGAAAGGTCAAATGTGGGGAATCACAGCCGCAGCCGAGCAACAAGCCGAAGTTATAGCCAATTTTATAGCAGGCGATTATGCAAGTTATTACAAAGGATCACTTTCTATGAATATCATGAAAATACAAGGCGTACAGCTATGTTCTCTTGGTATGATAGAAACACCCAACTCGCCCGAATACGAAGAAATTATTTTTATAGACAAAGCCAAGCGTTATTACAAAAAATGTATTATTCACAAAGACAAACTGGTGGGGGCAATACTGATAGGCGATAAGTCGGAATTTTTGGAATACAAAGGATTGATCAACGACGGAATAGAGTTGTCCGAAAAAAGACTAGAATTGCTCAGAAGTGGTAATAAAGCAGATCCAGTAATGGGTAAATTAGTTTGTTCGTGCAATAATGTAGGCGAAGGAAATATCAAAAATGCGATCAAAAATGGCTGTACAGATTTTACGGCTTTATGTAATCTTACGGGAGCGGGTATGGGTTGTGGAAGTTGTAGGCCCGAAGTAAGAGGAATTTTGGAAACAGACCTAAAAGAAGTACTAGAAGAAGTAGTATAGGCATAAAAAAAATTTGGGATAGATCTTTATAAGAAATATCCCAAATTATTAACCTCTACTAAAATTGACTTCATAAAAATTATTGATTAACGGTTACAGAACGATTTTCGCTGGTATTGATGTTGAATTTTTTAGACTCTATTACTTTGTCATCAGCACCCAAAACTTCTATTTTGTAGTTACCATCAGCAAGATCTGTTAAGTCAAACGTTTTTTGAAATTTACCAGTTTTAGCGTTGATTTTTTCGCTGTACAAGTAGTTGTCAAATTCGTCTTTTACTACTACATAAACTTTAGAATTTACTGCATTTTTAACAAATACATTGAAATTCAATGAGTTCTTTTGATTTACAATTCTAGATTGAATTTTGATTTCGTTTTCGTCGTGAATTCTAGCAAAAGAATTTAAGTTAGACAAACCAACTAGAATAAATAAAGCAATTGTTTTTAATGATATATTTTTCATTTTTTTTATTTTTAAGTGAAATATTAAATTGTACTTTTCAAAGAAATACTTTTTGTATTTAAACTCAAAAACTCAATGGACGTCACATTTTATTTTAAAGTTTTTTGTAAAAGTTTGATTCTTTTTTCTGAAAACATTTCAAAGTATTCTTTGCAATGTTGAGTACTTGTCGTCTCAAATACAATGTAAACTTAATAGATTTTTTTGAGAACTCGGTTAATAAAAGGCAAGTATTTTGACTTTTTCAAGAAAGTTCTTCTTAAAAAAATCATATATATTGAAATAATGCAATTTTAAAATTTGGAATTATATTTTATATCAAAAAAATCATATACAAAAAATAAACTTTGTTTCTGCTTTAAAATCAGCATATTACCAAATCATTAACACAGGTTAATCTATTTGTTATCTACAAAAAATATTGTAATTTTATATAAAACAACATTTATAATCATGAAAGATTACTCACTTATCAAAATCAATCTCAGAGGAGGTATCGTATCGCCAGGTATTTTGCAAGACATTTTAGTTTTGGCAAAAAACGGAGGAAGTCGTGAAGTGCGATTTGGAGCTCGCCAGCAATTGTATCTATGGATGAGGTCTGAAACTGTAAGAGGAAATGCCATGATAGAGTTTAAGCAAAAATTAGACGAAAACAATATTGAATACGAAACCGAAACCGACGTTTTTCCAAATATTATTTCGTCATACTGTGCCGAAGAAGTATTTCCTACAGGTCAATGGCTTTCTGAGGGAATATATCAAGATATTTTTGATGGTTTTGACTTTAGTCCAAAGCTAAAAGTTAATATTTCTGACCACGAGCAATCCTTTACGCCATTTTTTACAGGAAATCTTAATTTTATTGCTTCAGATACCGCCAACTTTTGGTATTTGTACGTTCGTCCGAAACAGTCCAATCAAGTTTTTTTGTTTCCTATACTTATTTATACTTTAGAAATACCTAAGTTATGCCAACGTTTGGAAGAAGTATTGCTTGGCGAAAATGTTACCGACGAGCATTTGATATACGAAAAAGTAATAGCAAAAGGTCAAATAATTTCTCAGGTAATACAAAGTGAACTGCAATTGCCCAAATTTTCTTTGCCATATTATGAAGGTTTCAACAGATATGGCAACAAAACATGGTTGGGAATCTATCGTCGCAACGAAGTTTTTGACATAGACTTTTTGATTGAAGCCTGCAAGATATGTTTAGATACCAAAATAGGACAAATATGTACCACACCATGGAAGTCACTCATTATAAAAGGAATAGAAAACAAAGACAGAACATTGTGGGATAAACTTTTAGGTAAATATGCCATCAATGTAAGGCATGCCGCCAATGAGCTCAATTGGCAAGTAGAAGATCTCAGCGAAGAAGGTTTGAATATTAAAAAGGCCGTTATTCGAGAGTTTGATGATGAAGATGTGAGAACATTTGGCTTGAGTTTCGCTATTCAAACCAAAGCTAAGTCAGAACTGTTTGGAGCTGTATTGGTAAAAAAACGATTGATATTTGCAGGTTTATCATTTGTTTATGATATCTATCATTCTCAAGACTTCAATCCTAATGCCCGTGAATTGGTGCTTTTTGAAAAAGGTGTAAACAAAGCTCATTTGGCAGAAATGCTTCAAAGGCTTACCAAGCGTTTTTATGCACAAGCTTCTAAAAGTGATTTAGTAGAAAAAACAAAAAAAGAAAAATCTAAAAAGGAATCAAATAAAATTAAAGCTCATCAGTACCAGTGTCAAACTTGTTTTACCATTTATGATGAAACATTTGGCGATATTCATAATCAAATTCCTGCAGGTGTACGTTTTGAAGATTTGCCCAATGATTATTGTTGCTCCGTATGTGATGCCAGCAAAGAGCAATATCAAAAAGTAGAATTAGCTTTGGTGTAGGCAACACAATAAAAAAGTTGCTCAAAAAAA
>JAGNSI010000057.1 GCA_017988135.1 Pseudarcicella sp. | reverse complement strand
CCATTGAATAATGAACTTGAAAATGGTACATGTGTGCTGACAGGAAATCCATCTAACCAAAGGGTGATTTTTGCCAGAGCTTACTAAAAAAAAAATATTATGAATCCACAAAATTCTAAAAATGAATCCAACAAATTTGCCAAATATACTGGTGCAGGTATGCAGATGTTGGTAACTATAGGGTTGGGGGTTTTTGTGGGAATAAAAATAGATGAATGGTTACAGATGAAAACACCTTGGTTTACTGTTATTTGTAGTCTTCTCTTTATTTTTTTAAGTATGTATGGTTTTATAAAAAGTATTCCTAAAGAATAAAAAAGAGGCTAATCTAGAAAGGTTAGCCTCTTTTTTTATTATTGCAAAAGATTTTATTCTTTATTTCCAAAATCTTGTGTTTTATTGAGTAGCTTATTTCTAAATTCTACTTCAGCTTTGAAAAATTCTGCTATTTGGCGAGGATTGATTATTTTTTGCAATTTATTAAATAATTCTTTTTCTAAATCAAGTTCTCTTTGTCTTTGAGTAAACGTTTCCTTTAAGTCTGCCAATATTTTTGCATCTGAATTGGTCATGTTTGATGAAGATGAAATTAGATTTGCCCTGTTGATTCTAGAGTCAATTCTTTTTTTATCTATGTCGTTATAAGCACTCCAAAAGGGTTCTGATTGCTCTTCTGTAAGGTTAATTCTTGATTTTATGTATGCTATCTTAGCTAATCTAATTTTTTCTTTCGCTTGTAAATTTACACTTTGGCTGAAAGTTGTAATATTAAAGATTGCAAGAAGAACAATTGTGTATAGTATGTTCTGTTTCATCTTGTTTGTTTTATAATGATAAAGTATAAAATGGAATACTATTATCTGGTTAATTTTATATTTCTTTAGTAGAACTTTAATTTATTAATTGTTATTCCATACCTTCCCAATCTATTACTTGTTGGTATTCTTCATTGCTTAAATAAAGCGTTTCTTTGTCGTTGATTTGAATAACATTTTTGTTTGATAATTGATATTCAACCATACTTAAGTCATCTTCTTGTAAATATTGAATAATGTCTTTTTGGCTAACAGCATTTAATTGAGCATCTATTGAAAGATTATTAGCTTCTTCTTTAAAGATATAATAGCTTAAACCCATTATGAACAAGCTTGCCGCCACACCAGATGCCAAAATACCAAAATAACGTTTGTAAAAACTAACGTGAATTGTTTTGGGATCATAGACTGTTTTGTCTAAAATATTTTTTTCAAGCTGTTCGAAATAATTTTCAGGAACAGTAAAAATATTTTGTTTTGAAATTTGGTCAAAGCTAAATGCTTGTTTCATGCTTTTGTTATCAATGTTATTATAATGTTAAGACAATTTTAAACTTAAATAGTTTAGCGATAGATAATTAAATATCTATTATGTGTCTGTTTTATTAAAAAAATCTTCTATTTTTTTGACTGCTAAATGATAGGAGGCTTTCAATGCACCTACTGATGTACCTGTAATTTCAGACATGTCTTCATATTTTAAGTCGTCATAATATTTCATATTGAAAACGGCTCTTTGTTTATCAGGAAGTTGAAGGAGTGCTTTTTGAAGTTTTATTTGTATTTCTTCACCTGATATCATATCTGTACTCTCTAAGTTGTTGGAGATTGTTTCAAACATGGTGTCTAAGGATTGATGCAGGTTTTTTTTCTTTTTGGCTAAATGATTGAGGCTTTCGTTGGTAGCTATTCTGTATATCCAAGTAAAGAGTTGTGATTCACCTTTGAAATTACTTAGGCTTTTCCAAACTTTGATAAATGTATCTTGAGTGATATCATTGGCATCGTCGTGGTCTATTACCAGTTTGCGGACGTGCCAGTAAATTCTTCTTTGGTATTGCTCAATAAGGATATTGAAAGCATTGTTTTGGCTTTCTGATTTCGAAAACATTTCTAAAATCTCCTTGTCTGTCAATGTATTGTTTTTGAATAATAGCAAGGTGAGTTAAAACTCACCTTGCTTGATTTTACTGTTATTTTTTTCTTTCAATAGCTTTCAGTGCTTTTTCTACAATGTTTGCAGCTGTAAGTCCATATTTTTCCATCAATTGAGCAGGTGTACCAGATTCACCGAATGAATCTTGAACGCCTACATATTCTAACGGTACATAGTGATGTTGAACCAAAACTTGAGCGATAGAATCACCTAAACCTCCGTTTACTTGATGTTCTTCTGCAGATACTGCACAGCCTGTTTTCTTAACTGATTCTAAAATGGCTTGTACATCTAATGGCTTTATGGTGTGAATATTGATTATTTCAGCATTGATGCCTTTTTCTGCCAATATTTCACCTGCTTGTATTGCTTCCCATACCAAATGACCTGTTGCAAATATACTTACATCTGTGCCTTCGTTTACCATCCAAGCTTTACCGATTACAAATTCTTGGTTTGCATCTGTAAATACAGGTATTACTGGACGACCAAAACGTAGGTAAACTGGTCCTTCGTGAGCTGCTACTGCTATAGTCGCAGCTTTGGTTTGGTTGTAATCGCAAGGATTGATTACTGTCATGCCAGGTAGCATTTTCATCATTCCAAGGTCTTCTAATATTTGGTGAGTAGCTCCGTCTTCACCCAATGTTAAGCCTGCATGCGAGCATGCAATTTTTACATTTTTGTCTGAATAGGCTACTGACTGACGGATTTGGTCATAAACACGACCTGTTCCAAAGTTTGCAAAAGTAGTAGCAAATGGTATTTTTCCACCAATTGTAAGCCCAGCAGCTATACATATCATGTTGGCTTCTGCAATACCTGTCTGAAAAAATCTTTCAGGATTATCTTTTATGAAAGCGTCTAGTTTTAGTGAACCTACCAAGTCGGCACAAAGTGCTACAACGTTTGGGTTGGTTTTTCCTAAAACTTCCATACCAGCTCCAAAGCCCGAGCGAGTGTCTTTTTTCTCTGTGAATGTATATTTTTTCATTCCTTTATTCTTAATTGAATATTTATATGTCTGTTTGTAATTGAAGATTTATTACAAATCAAGACGAAATTTAAAATTTTATTTTATGATGAATTTATGGTAAAATAAATTAACTATTTTCCATTTGTTCAAAAGACTAATAGTCGCCTAACGATTCTTCAAGTTGAGCCAATGCGTCTGCCAATTGTTGGTCGTTTGGTGCTACACCATGCCATTTGTGTGAACCCATCATGAAGTCTACTCCTGCACCCATTTCGGTAGTCATAAGTATCATTATGGGTTGTTTTTTGCCAGATAGTTCACGAGCTTGGTTTAAAACAGCTACTACATCTGTCATGTCGTTTCCTTTCATAGTAATTACTTTCCAGCCAAAAGCTTCGTATTTAGCTTTTAAGTCACGGTTGTTCATTACTTTGTCTGTTGGGCCGTCTATTTGTTGTCCATTGTAGTCTATGATAGCTACAAGGTTGTCTACTTCGTGGTGTGGTGCATACATGGCGGCTTCCCAAACTTGTCCTTCGTTTTGTTCACCGTCTCCCATTAATACAAATACCAAAGAATTATCTTTGTTTAGTTTTTTGGCTTGTGCAGCACCTATTGCTACAGACATTCCTTGACCTAAAGAGCCTGAGGCTATTCTTATACCTTCGAGGTGTTCGTGCGTAGTAGGGTGACCTTGTAGTCTAGAATTTAATTTTCTGAATGTAGCTAATTCTGCTGGTTCAAAATAACCTGCACGAGCCAACACTGAATAGAATACAGGTGAGATATGTCCGTTTGATAAGAAGAAAAGATCTTCGCCAATTCCGTTCATTTCGAATATTTTTTTACCAGATGCGTCTGATTTTAAGGTCATTTGGTCGAAATATAAACCTACCAATAAATCTGTACATCCTAATGATCCACCTGGGTGACCCGACTGGCAAGCGTGTACTTGGCGTACAATGTCTCTTCTTACTTGAGAGGCTACTTTTTCTAATTGTGAAATTTCCATAAATATATTAATTGCTAATTTTTATTTAGTCTTTTTGTTGTAATGTTCTGCTTAAATGATTTGCTCTGTATGACTTTTTGTGTTTACTTTCTCGATGATATCGGTAATTGTACCTTCTGTGTCTATAATAAATGTAGTTCGGGCTATTCCCATATAAGTTTTTCCATACATTGATTTCTCTACCCAAACACCGTATTGGTTTACCATTTGTTGTTCTTCGTCTGCCAATAGATTGAATTTAAGGTCAAACTTATCTACAAATTTTTTGTGAGACTTTACACTATCTGTGCTAACACCTATTATTTCGAAGCCCTGTTGAGTAAGTTTTTCTAAATTATCGTTGAGGTCGCAAGCTTGGGCTGTACAACCTGGTGTATTGTCTTTTGGATAAAAATAGAGAACTACTTTTTTATTTCCTAAAAAATCAGCTAGGCTGATTAATTCTCCAAATTGATTTTTTTGGCTAAATAATGGTGCTTTGTCGCCGATTTTTAGTGTCATATCTATTTCTTTTTTTTCTTTTTTTCTTTTTTTAAAATTTCTTTTTTAGGTTTTTGGGACTTTTTACTTGCAGTATTTTTTTCTTTAACAATTGCTTTTTTTTCAATCGTTGTTTTTTGTGTGATTTCTTTTTCTAGAATAGTTTCGTTGTTTTGGTTGTCTGTTACTTTTATTTGGAGTTTTCCAATAAAGTTCTCGCTACTATCTTTTTTTACTGACCAAATCAATGCTTTTTTGAAATCGTAATCTGTCAATACAAATTTTCCGTCTATAAAAGCTTTAAATTCTTTTATTCCAGATAAATCGTCGCTGATATTTGCCGAAAAATAATTCCCACTACAGCTGTTTAGTTTTATTGCTGGTGGTGTTATGTCTGTTAATATTTCAAAATTACCCAACTCGGTAGATTTATAATTGACCATACGTCCATTCCAGTTGCTCTTTAGCATTTTCTTTCTATCTCTGAATACGTAGTATGCAGAAGATTTATTAGGTATAGCAGGCAATGTGTCTACTTTATGACTAATACTAATGGCTTTTTTTATAGGTATGCTGGCATTACTAATGGTGTTTTTTTTGCCTGTTTTATTTGTTTCTAAATACAGTGTATCGTACAAAGTTCCTTCTTCAAAGCTGATGTTTAATGCGTCAGAATGAAAGGTTTCGTTGATTGCTGGATTAATAACTTTAGTTAAGCTTAAGTTTTTTTGTAGTGTATCTAGTTTTAATAATTTTGGCAAACCTTTCCTTAAGTCCCAAAGATACACAGCTTCTTTGTTTTTTAGGTAGTTTAAAGGAACGGTTACAAAAGAATTTTCTATTTTAAGTTGTATGTTATTATAATTTTGTTTTGGATTTAGGGCTTTAATGATGAGTGTATTTTCTTCTATTGAAGTTTTGATGCTTGTGGCTATATTGTTTGGAACAAAAGTGCTTGAATCTGGGGTGTTTTTGCCTTCGATTTCAAAGTTTAGTTCGCTACCGTTTTCGTAGGCATCCCAAATTTTTATTGAAACGTTGTGTGTTTTGTTTTCTTCAATGTTTATTTTTCCGTTGCTGCCAAATCGTTTGTAGATAGGGAGATTTATATTGCCGTCTTCTATAAAAAGTTTGTGTAATCTGTTGCCACCATTTTTTTCGTTTGCATAGTCGGTATGGACGTTCATGTCTATGGACTGGTCATTTGAATATTTTTCGAGATGATAATTGTATATTTCTTTGCCATCTACAATTAGCTCTATACACGATACACCGTTAGAATTGTCTGCACCGTTCATTTTATCTATTGCATCAAGACTAAGTCCTATTTTTCCGATTGCTTTTATAGGAGAGCTTATGGTGTATTTGCCATCCTTTTTTTGTGGGAAATAGGTTTTTTTTGCGAACTCACTATTTACTTTGGCGTTTATATCTAATGGTTTTATCTGCAAAGCCCTGAAAATAGGCGGTATATTGTCTATTATTTCTTTGAATCCAAAATATAGTGGATTTAAAATATTATTGGCTAAATCTCTGATTTCGAAGTGTAAATGTGGCCCACCAGAGCCACCAGTATTGCCAGACAATCCTATGATTTGTCCTTTTTTGATTGGAAATTGTTGATTATTAGGATTAAGTTTTATTTCAAAAGATTGGTTTTCAATTCTTTTCTGTTTGATAAAAGTTGCCAATGGTTCGGCAAATGTTTTGAGGTGACCATATACCGAAATATATCCATTGGGATGAGTTATAAAAACCACATTGCCATATCCAGCAGTTTGTACACGAAGTTCAGAAACATAGCCGTCGAAGGTAGCATATACAGGTAAACCTTCTTTCCCATCTGTTTTAATATCTATACCAGCATGAAAATGATTGGCTCTTAGGTCGCCCATTCCACCTGAAAGAAAGTTTTGTTGCCCTGGTTTTATAGGAAACATAAATTGTCCTTTGGGGTAATCTAGGCTGTTTCTTTGTGCAAATGTTTCTAAAGAAAAAAGAACAATAATAAGTAATAAAGTATATAAAGATTTGTTTTTTGACATTATTTAAAAAGTATTGTAAAGAATGTATTTATTATTTGATTGTGCAACTCAGCATTTTCTTTCCTTCTATATGGCAATCTAGCGTGTCGCCAATATTTATTTTACCTACACCAGCTGGCGTTCCTGTATAAATAATATCACCTGTTTTTAAAGTAAAATAACGTGACATTTCAGCTATTATTTCGTCGAAGTTCCAAAGCATTAAAGCAGTATTACCAACTTGACGGGTTTCATTATTTACATTTAAGTGAAAATTCAAATTGTAAATATCTTCGAAAGATGTTTTGGGGATAAACTCTGATATTGGGCATGAATGGTCAAAAGCTTTGGCAATTTCCCAAGGCATACCTTTTGCTTTTTGACTGTCTTGTAGGTCTCTAGCTGTGAAGTCAATACCTATGCCAATTTCGTCGTAATATTTATGAGCAAATTTTGCATCTATATTTTTGCCTATTTTGTTTATTTTTAGAACTACTTCTATTTCAAAATCAATTTCTTTTGTAAAAGAAGGATGATAAAACGGTGCATTGTCTTTTAGAATAGCCGTATCTGGCTTCATAAACAGCATGGGAGCATCAGGCTTTTCGTTTTTTAGTTCGCTGATATGAGCTGCATAGTTACGACCAATACATAATATTTTCATGATTATTTGTTTAATTCGTAGCTCGAAAGTGAAAGTTTAATTTTATTGTAAAACAAAAAAAATCTAATGTGTTATTTTTTGAAAAACAGAAACAATGTTTTTTTTACAAAATTATAGCTTTAAATTCACAAACTTATTAGAAGAAAGTTCTTTTTTAAGAAATACAAATTGTATTGTACTAAAAAAGGAAATAGTTGTAATTTATTATTTGATTTTTTGTTGTAAATTATTTACTTGAAAAAAAAAATATTATTTCAAGTTCCACGTTCGTTATTTTATTATAAATTTTATCAAATAGAAAGTTCAAGCTTAAAAATTAATACTGACAAACAAAACAATTCAAGATGAAAAAAATGTTTATTTATTCGTTGCTACTTGCAACAATTTTGGTGGCTTGCCATCGAGTGCCTTTGTCAAACAGAAGCCAGTTTTTATTGGTATCGGATTCTGAAATGAACGCCATGGCTTTTAGCAGTTATAAAGAATTTTTGGATACCAGCAGTGTAGTAAGTGCAAGTGACCCAAGTACAATAATGGTGAAGCGTGTGGGAGATAATATTGCCAATGCTGCTAAAAATTATTTTGCTAGCATCGGTCATTCAGAATATTTAAATGGTTATCAGTTCCAAACAGAGCTCATCAAGTCAAACCAAGTGAATGCTTGGTGTATGCCAGGTGGTAAAATGGTAGTATATACTGGTATTTTGCCAGTTTGTAGTACTGAAGCTGGTTTGGCAGTGGTAATGGGTCATGAAGTATCGCATGCCATAGCCAAGCACGGTGCCGAACGCATGAGCCAAGGGATGCTTGCACAAGGATTACTTACTGCAGGTCAAATAGGATTAGGAATTGCCATGCAAAGCAAGCCTCAAGCTACACAAAACCTTTGGAATAATGTTTATGGCTTGGCAATGCCAATAGGTGCGCAATTGGGAATGATGGCACATGGGAGAAACCAAGAGTCTGAGGCGGATCATTTGGGTTTGATATTCATGTCTATGGCTGGATACAATCCAAGCGAAGCTCCAGAGTTTTGGAAAAGAATGGCGGCGAAGTCAGGAGGAGGAGCAAAGCCTCCAGTGTGGCTTTCGACACACCCAAGTGACGAATCTCGTATAGCAAACATCAATAAACTAATGCCTGAAGCTCAAAAATATTTTGGCAAAGGTGTTAAAAGAGGTACGATGACGGTGAAGTAAAATTAGATATTAAAAGTATAAAATGAGGTAGCGTTGAAATAGTTACCTCATTTTTTTGTTCCTTGTTTGTTGCAAATGCTTGTGTATTTTCTGTATTTATACTAACTTTATAATTATCTATTTAATACCTGCTCTAAGCATTTATTTAGTCCTCATGTTTTTCGAAAATGAACAATATCTTTTATAGTTTTATTCTTTTTGTTTTTAGCTTTTTAGTGTCTTGTCAGCCAGTTTTTGTAGAACCAGGCGATTGTGAAATTATTAAAATTGGCAATAAAACAAAAGATTCGATCAAAGTAGTTGAGCCTCCAACAAATTTTTTAAGAATTGCTAGCATTACAAATAGTGATGGCTTAATTGAAAATTATCAATACGACAATGTTGGTAGAATTGTAAGATCTAATAATTTACAAGCCAAAACATATAAAACATACTCGTATCCTACCGGAAAAATTGAAATCAAAGAATTCGATTCTTTTAATGTAAATACCATTACATCTAAAGGTATATTGAACAGCAAAGGTCTTTTAGTAAATTTAGAAGTATATGAAAATGCTATTTTTACTTTCAAAAAAACATATCTGTACAACGATTCAATGCAAGTTGTTAAAGAAGTTGTTTTAGATGTTGTTGCCAATAAGGAAGCATCTACAGCTTGGATTTATGATGAAGATGGTAATATTGAAGAAATAGAAACTAATAATGATGGTGTGAAATTATCTACTAGTGGTTTTATGTATAATCCAAAACCAAATTTCCTTAAAAACGAACTAAAAGGAATGGGCTTTTTAGGAGAAATGTATAAAGATGAAGCTATGTATTTTGGGGATTTGTTTGAAGGTACTTTAGAGTTTTACACTTATGAATATAATGATAAAGGGTATGTTGTCAAATTAATCAATCAGAAAGTATTTTCTACTGATAATTCTTGGACCTTGTACACTTATAACAAGTAATTAATGGTGTTTTTTTCAAAGATTCAATTTCTAGAAACCGAATTCTATTAGTCAAATAGCAAAGAATTGGGTAGCATAAGTAGAAATGGAATTGAATTTTCATAATTTAAATTTTCATAAAACATACCTACTTTTCTAAGATTACTATAGATAATAATCTTTCAGATTTTTATAATAAAAATGCTCACTGCCAATATACCAAGCTTTTTCGCCCAACTTTGAAGCAATAAACCATTTTTCTAGCAATCGTCCAGTGCGTCCATTGCCGTCATTGAAAGGATGGATTTTTACAAATACCAAATGAATTAATGAAGCATAATAAAATATTTCTTTAGGATTTAGTTTTTTTTGGATTAACTCATCTAATTCCACCCAAAAACTTTCAAATTCATTTGTTACAACAGAAGCTAATGCAGCTTTATATTGAACTTGTTGAGTTTGCTGTTCCATAATCAATATATTACCTTTTCTTATTGCACCACTTAAGTTTTCTGGCAATAAATGCTTGGTTGCAATTCTGTGTGATTCTAAAAAAAATTCAAGCGTTAATGCGTTATCACTTGCAAATTCATAGGCTTCGAACAAATCGTTTGGTTTTTCGGTAAGTGTTGGTAAGTAAGCAATATTTTGAAGTTTATGTTTCAAATAACTGTCTATTTCCATGGTCTCACCTTCAATTCTAGCGGATGACATGACTGAAACTGCTGTGTAAAAACGAAAGCTGTCAGTTGTCCAATTTCGCTCTTTTATCAGTTCCAATGCTTTTTCTATGTTTACATTTAGCATAGAAACATAATTGCTGAAATATTTATCAGTTAATTTTTTCATTTATTGAAATCAATACTGAACAATTGAGAATTGACTAGTTTTCTGATTGAATTTCAGAATTGATTTTTTTTTTCTAAATCAAAATATTTAAAGTTCAATCGTGTTTTGTTGCTTACTCCTCGTTTTGTTGATTGATTATTTCTACCAAATCATTCAATGTTTGTTTCCTTTCAGGTGATGATTCAGGATAGCTCATTTTCATTTCTTTGAGCTGTTCTAAAATTATTTTAGCTAAAAGTAATCGCATATTTTTTTTGTCGTCG
The DNA here is from genome assembly GCA_017988135.1 of Pseudarcicella sp. GTDB lineage: Bacteria > Bacteroidota > Bacteroidia > Cytophagales > Spirosomataceae > JAGNSI01. Next base: position 5,168 of record JAGNSI010000057.1, on the reverse strand, counting down.
GCAGGTATTACATACCAAGGTGCTTGTTGCGTAGCTGTTTGGTTTATCATGTCTTGGTAAGCTTGCTGATATTCTTGCCATTGTGAGCGTACTTTTACGTCGTTTTCGTCGAATTTCCAATTTTTAGTAGGGTCTTCTATTCTTTCTATTAGCCTTTCTCCTTGTTCTTTTTTAGAAACATTTAGAAAAACTTTTACAATTTTGATACCGTTATTGCTTAAATACTGTTCGTAGTTTGCCATGTCTTGGTACCTGTTTTTCCAAACTTTTTCAATATTATCGGTAAGCTCTTCGGGAATTTTTTGACCTTCTGTCAGTAAAGTAGGATTGGTCTTTACTACCAAAACTTCTTCGTAATAAGATCTATTAAAAACAGTAATCATGCCTCTCTCTGGTGCTTTGGTCATGCTTCTCCAGAGATAATCGTGGTCGAGTTCTTCTTCAGAGGGTCTTTTGAATGAATGGATTTTTAGACCAACGGGATTCATTCCCGAAAAAACGGCTTTTATTGTTCCGTCTTTTCCTGCTGCATCAGATGCTTGTAGTATTACCAATAATCCATATCTATTGTGGGCATACATAATGCTTTGCAATTGGTCTATTTTGTCTTGAAAATCAGATAGTTGTGAAAGGTAATCTTCTTCAGATTCATAAAAGTCATCCAGCTTGGTGTCTGTTTTTTTTATGTTGAAAAGATTTTTACCGTCGAATTTCAATTTATTAGTTTCCATTTCATTTTCCTTTTATTCGTAAATACCTTTTGCCACTTTTTCTGTCAATGATTTTGGGGCAAGCCAAACCAAAAGTTTTCCTAATTTATTGATAAAACCTGGAACTACCTCAGTCTTTTCTGCAAACATACTTTCTATACTTATTTGAGCTACTTCTTGTGGACTCATGGTTACTTTTTTAGCTTGCTCACGGGCTTTTTCGCCTATTTGTGCTACATCGTTGAAGTTGGTATCTGTAGCCCCAGGGCTTATTACCGTTACCGAAACTGAAGTATCTTTTAGTTCCATTTTGAGTCCTCTCGAAAAATACAAAACATATACCTTTGTAGCAGCATATACGCTCATATTAGGAATGGCTTGGTAGGCAGTAGACGAAGCTATATTGAGAATGTAAGATTTGCTTTGGGCTTTGAGCATAGGCAAAAATACATAACAAAGTTCTGTGAGAGTTTGCATGTTTATTTGCATCATGTCGGCTGTTTTTGCGTACGGATACGCCTCAAAACGACCAGCCAATCCAAATCCTGCATTGTTTATTAAAATATTTACCTTGTATTGTTTTGTTTCAACCCATTGTAATATTTGTTGAGCAACATTATTTTGAGTTAAATCTATGGCCAAATAGTCTACTTTTACGCCATATTTCTTTTCAATTTCTAGTTTCAGTTGGTGGAGAATTTCTTCAGAACGAGCTATCAATAATAAGTTATGTTTTTTTTGAGCCAATTGTAAAGCTATTTCTTTACCTATACCTTTGCTTGCCCCTGTAATAAGTGCGTACGACATTTTTTTAATCAAGTTTTAGTGAGCAATAAAGGTAGTATTTTTTTGAAAGAATAAGAAAATTAATTGATTTCATCTATCTTTGAGTGTCATATTAAATGTTTATTCAAACCAATCATATCAATATAAATGTCTGTTTCAAATACCGTTTCTTGCCCCAAATGTCAGCATAACTTTGCTTTAGAATCTGCGCTTACAGTTGAGATTGAACAAAAAATAAAAAAAGAACTAAATGATAAAATGACTTCTTGGAAAACAGAAAAAGAAGCGGAGTTCAAAGCTAAAGAAAAAGAAAAAGAAGCAGAGTTAGTTGAAAAGTTGGCTTTACAGAAAAAGAATATTGAGCTTCAAAAAAAAGAAGCTGAGGTTTCGTTGGCTAAAGAAAGAGCTGCTATGCGAGAGCAAATACAAAATAGCTTGCAAGCACAAAACGAAGCAGTTATCAATTCTCTAAAAAAAGAAAACGAAGAGCAAAATCTTTTGGTAAAACGATTAAAGCAACAAGAGATAGATTTTTTAGACAAAGAAAAAAGTTTGAAAAGACAATCGGAAGAGTTGGAATTGAATTTGAAAAAAAGAGCTTTTGAGATGGAAAAAGAAATCACTGAAAAAGCTCACAAAGATGCCGAAGAAAAAAATGAATTAAAACTGAAAGAATACGAAAAAAAGCTGGATGACCAGAAGAAGTTGGTAGAAGAAATGCGCCGCAAACAAGAGCAAGGTAGCATGCAGCTGCAAGGCGAAGTACAAGAGCTTGCCATAGAAGAATGGATAAAAAGCAAATTTCCGTTTGATAAACTAGAAGAAATCAAAAAAGGGGTAAGAGGGGCAGACTGCGTACAAACCGTCATTAACAATCTTGGGGCAGAGTGTGGGAAAATATACTACGAAAGCAAAAGAACCAAAGACTTTCAGCCTTCATGGATAGATAAGTTTAAAGAAGACCTTCGAGAAAATGGTGCAGAAATAGGAGTTATAGTAACCCAAACTATGCCCAAAGAATTGACACATTTTGCACAAAAAGAAGGCGTTTGGATATGTACATTTGAGGATTTCAAAGCATTGTCTTTTGTATTGAGAGACAGTCTTTTGAGGGTACAACAAGTGGCAATTTCGCAGGTAGGAAGGGTAGAAAAAACAGCCTTGCTTTATGAATATATGACTTCTAATAGTTTTAGGATGAATATTGAAACCATAGTAGATGGTTTGAATAGTTTGAAATCTGACCTTGAAAAAGAAAAAAACGCCATGCAAAGAATTTGGAAAACACGGGAAAAACAAATGGAAAAGGTGCTTTTGGGTACAATAGATTTGTATGGCTCTGTAAAAGGGATAGCAGGCTCATCGATAGGAGAGATACAGTCGCTAGATTGGGACGCAGACTTACTTTTGAACGAAAACGTTGAGATATAAAAATGGAAAACATAACAAGCTTACTCACCTCTAAATTTGGGGAAAATACTTTAGTATCAATCAAAGAAAATGAACTGACTATATTGCCTAATCAGCTTGTAGAGATTTGTCAGTTTTTGTACGAAAATGAGGCAACTTATTTCGATATGCTTTCTTGTATTACTGCTATAGATAATGGGTCAGAGAAAGGAACTATGGAGCTGATTTATAGTTTATATTCTATTCCCTATAATCAGAAACTGACATTAAAAGTTAATCTGCCAAGAAATGCTTCAGGAGAATCTCTACCTGAGACCGATTCTGTTGCACATATTTGGCGAACTGCAAACTGGCACGAAAGAGAAATTTTTGATCTTATGGGGATTTCTTTCAAAAATCACCCTGATTTGCGAAGAATATTATTGCCAAGCGACTGGGAAGGGCATCCTTTACGTAAAGATTACCAAGCCCAAGCTTATTATCACGGCATAAAAGTAGAAAGTTGATATTATTTTAACGCTAAAAACTCAGAAGTAGTTTGAAATACACAGCCTTCTTTTTGAAGAAATTTTATTAGTTTTTCAAATCTTTCGGTCATTTTTTTGCCATTATTTTTTTTCAAATAAAAAGGATATTTAGCACCATTTTGCTCTAAATGATAGTCGGTAAATTCCCATGGATGAAAGTAAAAATGCACATAACCGTCAGAGCGTAAGTTTTGTTTGATTAAATATAAATACATCCAAAGCGGTAAAACGTGAAAAGCTATCCAAAAAAGCGGTATTCTAAACTTTGGGCTTACTGAAACTGGAAATTGTATTAGATTATTTTGCACAAACACCTTTCTGGAAATATTTAGATTATTGTATCTGCCAGGTAGCCAAGTAGGGTTTATAGACGAATTGTACTGATAACCAGCTTCTTCTAAAATTGCATTGTCAACTTTTGCTAAACGAGGCATTCTAAAACCTGCTATTTTTTGATCTGTTATGTTTTGTAGAAACGATCTTGATGAGAGTAAGTCTTCATTTTTGTGACTTGAATGATAAAAATTGTGTGAAGCAATTTCGTGATTTACACTTAAATCTTTTATTTTTTCTGACTTGTTTTGAGCAAACACACCAGTGCAATAAAAAGTGGCTTTAATATTATTTTCGTCTAATAATTTTGTTATTGAATCGAGTCCTTTTGATGAAATTTCTATTTGATTCTTTAAGTTTAAATCTCCTCCATATTCATAAGGCATATCAAACTCTTCCACATCAAAACTCAAAACAACAACTTTCATGAGTGTAAATTTCTAATCAAATAATAATTAAGTTAAATTTTTAATAATTTTTTTCGTCTATTTCGTACAAAGGAATATCATTGTCTCTAAAAAGTATTTTTCCAATATAAATGCCATAAATACCCAATATTACAAGATTGAAGCCCCCAAAGAAAGCAACAGACATCAATAAAGAACCCCAACCGCTAACGGCATTCCCGTTGATTTCGGTAACGATTACGTAAGGTAAATACAACAATGATAAGAATGCTATAAAAAATCCAGTATAAATAATTGTATAAAGTGGTTTGTTTGAAAAAGATGTAATCCCAGACAATGCTAGTTTCAACATTTTGGGAAAAGTATATTTGGTTGTACCAGCATATCTTTTTTGAGGGCTATAGTTGATCAATATTTTTTTGCACTCTATTCTATTGATCATACCCCTCAAAAAAATATCTTTTCTATTTACCTTTTTTAGATTTTTAGTAATAGATTGGTCTATCAACCTAAAATCTGCTTGACCAGCTTCCAGTTTAATATCGCTGATAAGATTAAGGGCTTTATAGAAGTATTTACTAGTAATACGTTTAAACCAACTCAATTCATAATCCTCTTCACGAATAGTGTTCACCACATTTGCACCTGTTTTGAGCCAAGTTTCAATGAGATTTGGAATAAACTCGGGTGGATGCTGCATGTCGCAATCCATCATAATAATAGCATCAGCATTGATATGGTCAATTCCAGCTTTTAAGGCTACTTGCTGACCACAATTTTGAGCTAACGAAATGTATTTTACCGAGGCGTCGTTTTGAGCAATATCTTTTATTATTTCCAAAGTACCATCGCTACTGCCGTCATCAACAAGCATTATTTCAAAATCGTATGGAAGTAGTTCAATTACTTTTTTTACATTATTGTAAAAATAAGCCAAATTGACGTTTTCGTTGAATGCAGCAGATAGAATACAGATTTTCTTTTGATTACTATTT
>JAGNSI010000177.1 GCA_017988135.1 Pseudarcicella sp. | reverse complement strand
CAAAGTAGCTACGAGATTGATTATTTCCATAGAATGGCTTATGGTGTTTCCAAAAGTATTTCTGAAAATTTAAAACTTGGACAAAGTTATTCAGAAATAAAAAAAGTGATTTCTATAAACATAGTATACTTTGACCTTGGACAAGGACAAGACTATATTTACAAAGGAAAAACAGATTTCATCGGACTACACCAAATCAAACATTGAATTTGTATGCATTTCCGAATAACAATATTTAGCATTTGTTTTATTTTGTACAATTTTTCCTCCTCTGAACGAAAAATTGAAATATATCTTTTAGACTTCACTTCTAATAGCGGTTATAGTTGTGAAAATTATTTTGTAGTTGATAATTATAATGGGAATGATGAAAAAAAACTAAAAACAGAAATAGATAAATTCAATAAATTTTTCTTGAAAAACAAAAACATTTCCAGTTTAGTATGCTATAAAAAAACATATCGACAATATTTTTACGAAGAAACATGGGAAATGGATAGAAATTATAGACCTGGTTGTTTTAGTTTTTTCGATATTTTCCTTGAAAGTGGAGAAGGTTGTGATGATGTAAGTGGAGGATTAAATTACAATTCTCATTATGATGATTTTTTAACTTATGTTGTTTTTAAAACTAAATAGAAAATGAATTTAAAAACAAGAATAAATAATTTTGCAAAAGCTGTGACAATAATGATCATTTTCACATTATTTAGTATGCTTTTGATAAAACATTATCGATGGTATTTTACTATTCCTTTTTTGTTTAAATTTCACAGTTTGTTTTGTATTTATTTTTTGATCATCAAATCAAAAAAAAGCCTCGTTAATTATATCAATCACATCATATTTCCCTTTTCAAGGGCTCTATTAGTTTATTATTCACATTTATATTTCAAATCTACATTATGGCTTTTATTTGGTTTTATTAGTTATTTATTTTTCTTTTATATAACAGTAAAATATCTCTTTCTATTTTTCAAAACCCAAAAAAGAATATACGAAAATGAATTTAGCATCTTTTCAATATTTTGGGGAACTTATAGTACTGGTCAAAGCAACAGACCAAAGTAGCCTATACTCTACCTGAACTTGATACCATTAAAGACCAATGTAGCACTTAGCTTAAACTTTAACTCTGCATCAGTGGTCTGTGCCATAATTTAACAAAGGTTTTTTTGTCTATGAAACACTTAAATCTTTGTTTAATATAGATTTCAAAAGGATAGCAACTATTGTTTTTAAACAATCATTTTAATAGTTGTTGGGTTTAAAACATATATCTGTTAATTTTAGTACATCAATTAATCTTTAAAATAATCCTTATGTTACAGTTTTTAAAATATGTTTTGGCTACAATAGTTGGCATTATGTTTTTTGTATTTTTCGGGTTTGTCATTTTAGCAGGAGTAGCATCCATGTCTGGGGAAAGTAAAACCGAAAGTGCCTCTATCAAAGAAAACTCCGTAATGAAACTCAACCTCAATACTGAAATTCTAGAAACAGTAGGGGAAGACGAAAATATGCTCAATTTCATCACCAAAGAAGAAAACAAAGCTGGTTTAATTCAGATAAAAAGAGCTATCAAAAGGGCTACTGCCGAAAAAAACATCAAAGGAATATATTTATTATCTGAAAATCCCAGCTGCAATTACGCAACTTTAGAAGAAATCAGAGAAGAATTGATGGCGTTTCAAAAAACAGGAAAATTCATATATGCTTATGGCAGTTTTTATTCTGGAAAAGGATATTACGTAGCTTCGGTTGCCGACAAACTGTTCCTTAACCCTGCGGGAATGCTGGCTTTTCAAGGGCTTTCTACAGAAATCACTTACCTGAAAGGAGCTTTTGACAAATTAGAGATAAAACCCGTTGTTTTCAAAGTAGGTGCTTATAAATCTGCGGTTGAACCTTTTTTAAGGGATGATATGAGCGACGAAAACAAAGAACAACTATCGTCACTCAACCAGTCTGTGAACAATTTTTTAATGCAAAAAATAGCTATTTCAAGAAAAACTACTTCACAAGCCTTGATGCTTGTTGCAGATTCATTGAGTGGCGTGAAACCTAGCGGTGCATTGAAAAACAAATTAATTACAGACATTGGATATTTAGACGAGTTTGAAAACACCATTAAAAAAGCCTTAAAAAGTAGCGATAAAAATATAAATTATATTTCAAACAACGCCTTAGACAACGAAGAAGTAACTGCTGAAAGTAAAAACAAAATAGCTGTAATAGTAAGCGAAGGAGAAATAGTTGGCGAAAAAGCAGAAAAAGGAACCATCGGCTCCGACGACTTTACCCGTGCTATCAGAAAGGCAAAAGACGACAACGACGTAAAAGCAATTGTACTGAGAATCAACTCGCCAGGAGGCTCTTCTCTGGCATCTGAAATAATGTGGAGAGAAATACAATTAGCCAAAAAAGTAAAACCCGTAATAGCTTCGATGGGAGATTATGCCGCATCTGGAGGATATTACATGGCAATGGGTGCAGATAAAATAGTAGCAGAACCCACTACCATAACGGGTTCTATTGGAATATTTGGCTTATTTTTCAACTTCGAAAGCTTCATGAAAAACAAATTAGGCATTTCTACACAAGTAGTAAAAACCAACACGCATGCAGACTTTCCATCGGCAACCAAAGAATTGACTGAAAGCGAAAAAATTTGGTTTCAACAGATGATAGAAGATGGTTACGAAAGTTTTACAACCAAAGCAGCTTTAGGAAGAAAAATGAATTTAGAAAAGCTCAAAACATTGGCAGGTGGTAGAGTGTGGACGGGCTTACAGGCAAAAGAAAATGGATTGGTAGACGTATTGGGCGGACTAAACGATGCCATTAAAATAGCAGCTTCATCGGCAAAGCTGAAAGAAAACGAATTCGCTGTAACCTATTTACCTAAACCGAAAAGTTGGTTAGAAAACCTTACGCAAAGCTCTATCGAAGACATAGAAGAAAGTATGTTAAAGTCTAAAATGGGTGTGCTTTACCCAATTTTCAAAGAGACCAATCGTTTACAAAATCTAAAAGGAATACAAGCTCGCATTCCTTTTAGTTTGACGTTCAAATAAAATCAAAGAGGTACTTCTATAAAAAGTACTCGTGTATCAGCTTGCAAGGCTTGAAATGTAATGGTTTCAAAATCTGAAACTTCAATAGCATCTCGGCGTTGCAAGCTTTTTTCTTGAAACGACACAGCACCTTCTATCACCAGCATAAACAAACCATTTTGTGGCGATTGCAAGCGATATTTTTGTTGATGAGCCAAATCCCAGTTACCCAAATACAAATAAGCATCTTGGTTGATAACAACGGCATTCGGCTCCGAAAAAGGTGACACCACCCTCAACAAATCATTTTTCATCGATACGGTATCGATAGTTTTTTGTTCATAACGTGGCGTAATTTCTTCCAGTTTTGGAAAAATCCAAATTTGAAACAGCTCTACATCTTGGGTTGTGCTATTGTTTTTTTCGGAATGATAAATCCCCGAACCTGCAGACATTATCTGAATATCGCCTTGTTTAATAACAGAAGCATTGCCCAGCGAATCTTTATGTGCCAAATCGCCTCTGAGAGGTATGGTAATGATTTCCATATTTTGATGTGGATGCTCGCCAAAACCCATTCCTTTGGCAATAAAATCGTCATTCAGCACCCTAAGAGCACCAAAGTTGATTCTGTCTGGATTATAGTAGCTTGAAAAACTAAAACTATAAGCGGTTTTTAGCCAGCCGTGGTCGGCTTTTCCTCTACTTTCTGATGTAAATATTTTATATTGCATAGGTATTTGATGGTTATCTTTTTTGACTATTTTTAGCCTAAATCAATTACAAGTTTAACATATATTTATCAAAAAAAAGTTCATGATTGCAGTTATACAAAGAGTAAGCAGTGCAAAAGTTGTAGTTGACAACCAAACAATAAGTGAAATAGAAAAAGGAATGGTGGTTTTAGTGGGCATTGCACAAGAAGACAACATGAGTGATATTGAATGGCTTAGCAAAAAAATAATTGGTTTGAGAATTTTTGCTGATGATGAAAACAAAATGAACGAAAACTTGGAAACTTGCCAAGGGGAAATATTACTAATAAGTCAGTTTACACTTTTGGCAAGCACAAAAAAAGGAAATAGACCAAGCTTCGTAAATGCTGCAAAACCCGAAATCGCAAAACAACTTTACGAGACATTGGGTGTCACATTGGGCAAAGCCTTAAGCAAAAATATAAAGATGGGTATTTTTGGTGCCGATATGAAGGTAAGCCTCACCAATGACGGACCTGTTACGATATTGCTTGATTCTAAAAATCAACAATAAAAATTATGCTTTTGATTCTTCGTTGAAAAAACCATTAAACAAAAATATAAACATACCCAGCATTATAGACATATCGGCGACATTGAAAACGCCTGTTTGTAAATCGAAAACCACAAAATTGATATGCAAAAAATCGGTAACAGAGCCAAATTTCAACCTATCATATAAATTTGCCAAGCCACCTCCTATGATACAACTTATGGCAAAAACCATCCATTTGCTTAAATCTGTTTTTGTAAAAACGAAATACAACATATAAACC
>JAGNSI010000176.1 GCA_017988135.1 Pseudarcicella sp. | reverse complement strand
CCTATTACTTATTTTAAAAAATCATAAAGACCAGCAGCCCCTTGTCCGCCGCCAACACAGGCACTTACCATGGCCTATGTATGGTTTTTACGACGCATTTCATTGAAAAATTGTATAGATAATTTTGCACCAGAACAACCCAGCGGGTGTCCCAATGCTATAGCACCGCCATTCAAGTTTATTTTTGAAATATCTAAATCTAGTTCTTGAATTACCGCCAATGATTGTGCAGCAAAAGCTTCGTTGAGTTCTATTTGGTCGATATCTTTTATTTGTAAACCAGCTTTTTTTAATGCCAGCGGAATAGCTGCAACTGGGCCTATTCCCATTATTTTAGGTTCAACACCAGCTGTGGTGTATGTTACCATTCTTGCTATGGGTTCTAGGTTGAGCTCTTTGACCATTTTTTCGGACATCACCATTACAAATGCTGCTCCATCTGAGGTTTGCGATGAGTTGCCTGCTGTAACAGTGCCACCAGCTGCAAACACTGGTTTAAGTTTAGCCAAGGCATCAAAGTTGGTGTCAGTTCTTGGTCCTTCGTCTGTGTCTACAATATATTCTTTGGTTTTTTTCTTTCCTGAGTTTGCGTCAAAGAAAGTTTCTTTTACGGTTATCGGTACTATTTCGTCTTTGAAATAACCTGCTACTTGTGCAGCTAAAGCTTTGCGGTGAGAGTTTACCGAAAATTCGTCTTGAGCTTCACGGCTTATTTTAAATTGTTCTCTTACTTGTTCTGCAGTAAGCCCCATACCTATGTAATAGTCTGGGTTTTCGCAGGCAATTTTATAGTTTAATGCCATTTTGTATCCTGTAGTAGGTACTAGCGACATCGATTCTGTTCCACCAGCCACTATGCAGTCGGCAAGACCTGCTGTTATTTTTGCTGAGGCTATTGCTATGGCTTCTAGTCCAGAGCCACAATATCTGTTTATGGTAAATGCTGGTACATTTTTAGGAAGCGACATCAATGAAATGTATCTGCCCATTTGCATGCCTTGTTCGGCTTCTTGCACGGCATTGCCTACTATGAGGTCATCTATTCGAGTAGGGTCTAGTGCAGGTACTTTTGCTACTAGATGTTTGATAACTTCTACTGCTAAGTCATCAGGTCTGGTAAATCTGAAACCGCCTCTTGGGGCTTTTCCAACTGCCGAACGATAGCCAGCTACTATATATGCATTCATGTTTTTTGATTTTGATGTTGATAAAAATTATTTTGACATTAGTTGCGTAATGGCTTGCCACCGTTCAATAAACTTTGGATTCTTTCCAGCGTTTTTTTCTCTCCCGAAAGTGACAAAAATGCCTCTCTTTCTAAATCTAAAAGATATTGTTCTGTAACAGTTTGGGCGTAGCTGAGGTCTCCTCCAGATAGTACATAGGCTAGCTTGTCTGCTATTTTTGCATCGTGCTCTGAGATGTATCTCGACATTTTCATGCCTTCTATTCCAGCTTTAAACAGTGCTATTCCTGCTTTACCTTGCACTTTGATATCTGTACGCTGTTTGGCTTGGGTGTATCCCGCTTCCGCTATTTCAATAGCTGCTTGCTTGGCATCACTGAGTAATCTTGCCCTGTTTACCGTTATTTGATCACCTTTTTGGAGATAATTCATAGCTTGTGCTTCGTGAGCAGATGTGCTTACTTTTGCCATGGCTATGTTCATAAAGGCATTTTGAAGGGTGTTTAGCTCTGTATCGCCAGACTGATTTCTGTCAGAACAACGCAACGCCATTTCTTTGGTACCTCCACCAGCTGGAATCAAACCTACGCCAACTTCTACCAGTCCCATGTAAGTTTCTGCGGCAGCAACTACACGATCGGCATGAAGATTTATTTCGCAACCACCACCCAAAGCCAAGGTATGCGGAGCAACCACTACAGGTATTGACGAATACCTTACACGCATCATCGTTTGTTGAAATTGAGCTATCATCATGTTCACTTCATCAAACTCTTGTTCTACAGCAAACATGAATAACATAGCTAGATTGGCTCCTGCCGAAAAAGCTTCGTTACTATCGTTGCCAATAACCAATCCTCTAAAGTCTTTTTCTGCTAAAGCTATACTTTTCTGAACTCCTTGCAGAACATTAGAGCCAAAAGTGTTCATTTTCGACCTAAATTCTAAACCTAAAATGCCATCTCCAAGATCGTATGCTGTACTTTCGTCATTTTTCCAAACTATATTGTCAGATAGATTTTCTAAAATCAAAAAGCTTTCTGTTCCAGGTATGTTTTGGTAAGCTTTGGTTTTTGGGTCATAATATAGTTTTTTACCTTTTTCGGTTTTGTAAAAAGACGTACAACCTTTGTCAAGCATTTCTTGTACCCATGCAGCTGCTTTTAGGTTTTGGGATTGCATAAGTTCTATGCCTTTTGCTACACCTATGGCATCCCAAGTAGCAAAAATTCCCATTTCCCAGCCAAATCCAGCACAAATAGCGGCATCTATTTTATAAGGTTCGTCGGCTATTTCGGGTACACGATGGCTTACATACTGAAAATCTTCTAAAATTGTTTTTCTATAAAAATCACCCGCTTTGCTTTTATCAGCTAAAAGTACAGTAAATCTGTCTTTAAGAGCTAAAGTTTTAGTTTGTTCAAAAACAGCAAATTTTGGTTTTGCAGAAGCTTGATACTCAAAAGTTTTCAGATTTAGTGCTAAAATCTCTGATTTACCTGCTTCATTTTTGATTTTTTTGTAAAAACCCTGTCCTGTTTTATCACCAAGCCATTTATTATCTTGCATTTGTTTCATGGCAGGAGGTAGCAGAAAAGTATCTTTAGATTCATCATTGGGTAGCCCCGCATATAAATTGTTAGATACATTTATAGCAATATCTAAGCCTACCACATCGGATAATCTAAAAGTACCAGACTTTGGTCTTCCTACCACTACAGATGTAAGTTTGTCTACTTCTTCTACCGTTAAATCAAGCTCTAAAGCAGTTTTTATAGCTCTCATCATCGAGTAAATGCCTATTCTGTTAGCAATAAAAGCTGGTGTATCTTTACAAAGAACAGTGGTTTTGCCAAGGAATCTGTCACCATAATGCATCAAGAAATCCAGTACTTCTTTAGATGTTTCTTTGGTTGGAATAATTTCCAGCAGTTTAAGGTATCGAGGAGGATTGAAAAAATGTGTACCGCAAAAATGTGCTTTAAAATCTTCTGATCTGCCATCAGCCATCAAATGTATAGGTATACCCGAGGTATTCGAGCTCACTAATGTTCCGGGTTTACGAAGTGCGTCAATTTTTTGATACAAAGCCTGTTTGATGACTAGGTTTTCAACAATCACCTCTATCACCCAGTCGTAATCTTTAATTTCTTTGAGGTTGTCTTCCATATTGCCCAGCTTTACTCTGTTGGCAAAATTGGGAGCGTACAATGCAGCAGGATTTGCCTTGAGTGTATTCTGAAAAGCTTCGTTTACAATTCTGTTTCTTACAGCTGGGTGTTCTAATGTTTGACCTTTTTTTGTCTCAATTTCGTTTGGCTCTTTAGGAATGATGTCCAATAAAAGCACATCTACACCGATGTTTGCAAAATGGCAAGCAATTCGGCTTCCCATAATTCCTGAGCCCAATACGGCTACTTTTTTGATGCTGCGATTCATGTCTTTTTGTTGTGATTTTTTTGCCTAGATTTTATTTAAATCTAAGTGTTTTGTGCTTGTTGATTTTTAGAAATAGAATTTAAACATTTTTTTGAATAAATGAATATTTTTGAATAAATATAAATGCTTGTAAGAAATTTATAAATAATATTCCAATAATGCAATAAAAATATTATGCAAGACTAATAATATTTTATTTTTCAATTCAAAATCACGTTTCATTTGACTTTTGGTTGAGATATTTACACACAATCTTTCAGTTGATTTTAAATATTCAATTCTCGGGCGATGTAATTGCGAATATTTTAGATGTAAATTGTTGAAAATGAATATTTTGGATTACTTTTTGTAGTATTTTTTTTTGAGTAGTTTGGGTTGAATTTTGTTGAATAGACTGATTTTGATTGTTGTTATCGTAGATTAGGTATTAAATACGATTTTTTATTTACAATTAATTATTATGTTGTTTTAACAAGAAAATACTGTATTGAATGAGTTTTTTTAAACTTTTGTATGAATATTTTCATGGATTGAAATGTATTGTCGCAAATTTTTATTAATTTGGGCTTTTAATTAATTAACCAAAAGCATTTTAATCATTTTAAGCTATTATTTCAATAACAATCTATGGGAAAGTACATCCGCCTATCGCTAATCTTTGCATGTATACTAGTTTATTCTTGTGGTAAAGACGTATCTGCACCTCTAAATTTAGCCCCTAACGTTTTTGAAGTAAATGTAGTGAGAAGCCAAGATGAAAATGGTATTGTACTTACATGGGGAAAAGCCACAGACCCCGAAAATGATTCTATCACCTATTCTGTTTTAATAAAAGGCGAAACCAAGCCATTGGTTTTCAATCTCAAAACCTTATCTTACACTTTTGAAATCACAGATTTTAACAAAACCTACTCTGGAGAAGTTGTTGCAACAGATAGCAAAAACAATGCAACTTTTGTTCCTTTTAGCA
>JAGNSI010000175.1 GCA_017988135.1 Pseudarcicella sp. | reverse complement strand
ATAATAGCAAAAGTAGTAATAATGAATCAAGCTTAAATCCTGTTATTTTCCAAAATGCCGAAAGTGGTCTAAATGTAGGTTTAAGTTACAGCTTTTAAGGATTAATTCGCCAACTGTTGCAAGTCTGTGACTTATACCTAAAATAAAGCTTATCACAACAAAAAGCTATCAAAATAGTGAAAATTAAAAAGAATTGATTAGGCATTTTTCGGAAGAATTCATTGCAAAAGGGATAGGAACGGAGCTCTTTTTGCTTTTTTAGCAAAAAAAGCGGGAGAATAAGTGAATATGCGAATACGAAAATGCGACCGTAGGTCTGCCCGACCTGATAGGGTTTTGCCCAAATTTATCTCAAAATCATTTTTCTTTTAATCAAATACTTTTTGAAGAACGTCTATTCATTCCAAACTTTGGTTAGCTTCTGTTTAATTCAAAATTTTAATCCAATCAGCTTGCCCTTACTTGCATTATCAGTAAATTGCGTATTAAACAAAATGCTCAAACGCATTCTTTCAGCTTTTTACTTATGTCTACCCCAAAGCAATCTGACAACGGTCACGAATTCATCGAAATACTTGGTGCTCGTGAGCATAATCTTAAAAATATTGACCTTACCATTCCACGCAACAAACTGGTGGTTTTTACTGGCATATCTGGCTCTGGAAAATCCTCTTTGGCGTTTGACACTATTTATGCTGAAGGGCAACGTAGATATATGGAGAGCTTTTCGGCTTATGCCAGAAGTTTTTTGGGTAATATGGAACGCCCAAATGTGGATAAAATAAATGGTTTGTCTCCAGTAATATCTATTGAACAAAAAACCACGTCTCGCAATCCACGTTCTACTGTTGGTACAGTAACTGAAATATATGATTTTATGCGTTTGTTATTTGCTCGCACAGCTGATGCTTACAGCTATGTGACCGGCAAAAAAATGATCAAACAATCTGTAGATCAAATCATAGAAGCTATACTAAGCCAATACAAATCTCAAAAGGTGATATTGCTAGCTCCCGTAGTAAAAGGTCGAAAAGGGCATTACAGAGAATTATTTGTACAAATAGCCAAAATGGGCTATACAAAAGTTCGTATAGATGGCGTAGTGATGGATATTCAATCCAAAATGCAACTAGACCGTTTTAAAATTCACGATATAGAAATAGTAATAGACCGCCTCATTGTTTCTGATGAAGACCGTTTCAGGCTTTCTCAGTCTGTACAAACTAGCCTCAACGAAGGCAAAGGATTGATGATGCTGAGAAACGAAAAAGGTGAAATACAAAATTTCTCCAAAACACTCATGGATCCTGAGTCGGGCATTAGTTACGACGAGCCTGCCCCCAATACCTTTTCGTTCAACTCACCCTATGGCTCATGCGAAACTTGCAACGGACTAGGAAAAGTGGAAGAAATAACGGAAGATACCATTTTGCCTGACAAAACTTTGAGTATAGACAAAGGTGCAATAGCCCCTTTGGGAGAATTCAGAGACTTATGGATTTTCAAACAGCTAGAAATACTGTTGAAACCTTATAAAGTAACCCTCAGTACTCCTATCAGCAAGTTTCCAGCAGCAGCAATAGACATGATGCTCAATGGCACAGACATAACAGTACCTCTGCCATCAAAAAAATACGAAGGCACAGAATGGAACACCAACTACGAAGGAATTATTACTTTTCTGAAAAAACAACAAGACAACGGCTCTGCAAGAATACAAGAATGGTTGAGCGAATATTCGGTTTCACAGCCTTGTTCGGCTTGCAACGGAATGAGACTGAAAAAAGAATCGTTGCATTTCAAAATAGACAACACCAACATTATGGAACTTGCCATGATGGATATTGCCGAATTAGAAAAATGGTTTTCGGACATAGAAACACGCATGACAGATAGGCAAAATCTTATCGCCAAAGAAGTGTTGAAAGAAATAAAAAAACGAATCGGTTTTCTTACGGGCATTGGTTTAGAATACCTCAGCCTCAACAGATCTATGAGTACACTTTCTGGAGGCGAATCGCAAAGAATAAGATTGGCTACACAAATTGGCACTCAGTTGGTAGGCGTGCTTTATATCATGGATGAGCCAAGTATTGGGCTTCACCAACGTGACAACGTAAAACTAATAAAAGCTTTACAAGACCTAAGAGACTTAGGAAATACCGTGCTGGTAGTAGAACACGACAAAGACATGATGCTAGCCTGCGACTATTTGGTAGACATTGGTCCGGGGGCAGGTCGTCATGGTGGCGAAATTGTTGCTCAAGGTATTCCATCTGATTTCTTGCAAAACAACTCGCTCACTGCTCAATATTTATCAGGAAAAACAAATATTGAAATCCCCAAAACACTTCGCAAAGGCAATGGCGAACACCTTGTTTTGAAAGGAGCTACAGGCAATAATCTCCAAAATGTAACACTTAAAATTCCGCTTGGTAAAATGATTTCTGTAACTGGCGTTTCTGGCTCAGGAAAATCAAGTTTAATACATGAAACCCTTTATCCAATACTCAACCAGCATATTTATAACGGCAAAAAAACACCCATGCCTTATCAAAGTATTGAAGGACTTGAACTTTTGGATAAAGTAATAGAAGTAGATCAATCGCCAATAGGCAGAACACCAAGGTCTAACCCAGCTACTTACACGGGCATGTTTACCGACATACGTACACTATTTGCCGAAATGCCCGAAGCCAAAATAAGAGGTTACAAAGCTGGCAGATTCAGTTTTAACGTCAAAGGTGGTCGTTGTGAAACTTGCGAAGGTGCTGGAATGAAAAAAATAGAAATGGAATTTCTACCCGATGTATTTGTTGAATGTGAAACTTGCAAAGGAAAACGCTTCAACCGTGAAACATTAGAAATAAGATTTAAGTCAAAATCTATTGCCGACATTCTAGATATGACCGTTGAACAAGCTTCTACTTTTTTTGAAAATCAACCTCGAATAGCACGTAAAGTAGAAACACTCAACGACGTTGGATTAGGCTACATTACTTTAGGACAGCATGCCACCACTCTTTCTGGAGGAGAAGCCCAAAGGGTAAAACTAGCGGAAGAATTATCTAAAAGAGACACTGGCAAAACCATGTATATCTTGGACGAGCCCACCACAGGTTTACATTTCAAAGATATAAAACTACTCATAGATGTACTCAACAAGCTTGCCGATAGAGGTAACACCGTACTTATTATTGAACATAATTTAGACATAATAAAAGTTTCTGACCACATCATAGACGTAGGCCCAGAAGGTGGACGCAATGGTGGAATAATAGTTGCAGAAGGAACTCCTGCACAAATTTTAAAATCTAAAAAAAGCCATACCGCAAAATATTTGGCTTTAGAAATGAAGTAACATGAATAAATTTATAGCCCTTTGGCAGCACAGAATCAATAAATACAGCCATTTGCTTGGTATGTACTTATTTTTTATAAAAGACTACCTTACTTTTGCTTTTTTAAAAATAACATTACCCAAAAACCAACAAATAGTAGCCCTCATACTTACCAAACAACTGGGCGACATAGTAGCCATAGAACCTTTGATAAGGCGTATCAGAGAAAAATACCCCAATGAATACTTTGTATTTGTATGCTCAGAAAACTTCAAAACGATACATCAAAACCACCCAGCTATTGACCTCATTTGGGTAGAATATTGCGAAAACGGGCGTCAAAAATTGATGCTTTCAGGTGTGTTTGATGTAATCATAAATCTACAATTCAAAGAAAATAGTCATTGTAAAACTTGTAACGTTTTTGTAGAAAATTCACAAGCTGAAGCGGTAAATATTTCTATTTTCAATTACTTCGAAACCTATAACTTGCTCGAATACAACACTGTAATTGCTGGATTTAAAGCAGCAAAAGACTATGACCAGCAACCTCAATTGCACATTAGTGCATTTCAAAAGAAAATAGTAGATGACCTGAAGCTGCCCCAAAAATACATCGCTATCCACACCCAATCTTTTATGGACGACAAAGATTGGACTCCACAAAACTGGAACGCACTAATTGAATGGATTTTCATAGCCAGCCCTTATCACATAGTAGAAGTAGGATTAGCCAATACCATAAAGACCCAAAACCCAAAATATAGAAACCTCTGCAAACAAACAAGCATCATAGAAACAGCGGAAGTTATCCAAAGAGCCGACTATTTCATTGGACTCGACAGCGGCCCATCTCACTTAGCCAATGCAGTAGGCACATACGGATTTATACTCATCGGGCAATTGAAAAATTACCACAACCACCGACCATTTTCAGGAAATTATGACAATGGTAGCAACGCAACTATCATCAGAAATAGCGAAGGTGCATGCTCCGAATTGAGCTTTGATAAAGTTTTGGATGAAATAAAAACAAAATTGGGTTAGTAGAGAAATTCCAGAAATTATAATTTAAATCCGCCTACACTACATAGTCTTCAATCTTTCTATTTCATCTTGCAAAACAGTTATGGTTATTTTTAAAACTTGAATTGTTTCTTGTTGTAAGCTAATAGTATTTTGTTTTTCTTTTAGAAAATCTGCCATTAACTGGTCTTGATTTATTTGAATACCTATGTTTTGGTTATTTTCAGCATGTTCAGTTATTGAGTT
>JAGNSI010000174.1 GCA_017988135.1 Pseudarcicella sp. | reverse complement strand
GGATTTTTCGACAAAATCTTTTACTTGTTCGTCTGATAGTGCATCTACTTTGCTGTTTTGAGCTAGTAAATTAACATTAGCAAAAAGAAAGTAAATACAAAAAAATAAAATTGCTTTGGGGTAACGATTCTGATTGTTTTTTTCAGATGGGGTAATTTTCATATAAATACTAATCTTTTTTTTCGAAATAAATAAAACAAAATATTCAGACTAATCAGTTTTTTGTGTCATAGAAACGGTGCAAAGGTAAACAATAATTTAAAAAAAATACTATTGTAGGATAAGCATTTAGAGTACTACAAGTGAATAATAGCAAAAAGTCCAAAATCAGGCAAAACATTTGCACATCATTGGACTTTAAACATTAAATTCAGATATTAATCTTTGATAAAATAACCTGCTAAGCTAAATACTATCAATAAAATGAAATTTTTTCTGTTGCTGATTGCATAAAATTTTCACATTCATAAGTGGGATTAATGATCTTACCCCCAAAACTACAATGTATTTTACCATCGCAATCATATAAAGAATCCAAACCATCATAACTTCTGTGGCTATAATCGATATTATAATAGTATTTCCCTTGAATTTTCAGCCTTGTCATTGGTATTTTCCCCCTATATGAAGCACTATCAGCTCTAGCTTTCAACACTAATTTATATATTTCAGGGCTAGAATCGACTGTTGAATTTGTTCTAAAACCAATTTGTTTTGTTTTTCTTCAAACGATTCTTTTTCCTGAACTATAACTTGGTCTTTTTTGCAATTTACAATTGTCATTGTTATTATTGCAAAAAGAGAGATTTTTATTATTTTTTGATACATAATGTAATGGTTTAAATTTAATAATTAGTTTATTCCTATTCCAAAACCAACTTTCACTTTGGGTTTGTCTTTGATGGTTTCTACTTTCTTAGGCATTTCTTTGTAATAAGTTTCTGACTCTGTTGGCTCTTGAAATTGTATCTTAGGTCTTTCCAATGGATTTGAAGAAATATTCTTAACCGATTGATTAGATAAAATTGGTACTATTTCTTCTTCAGCTATCCTTTCTTGTGGATGTTCCGTTACTGGCAAATCGCAATGAAATTCTATTTCTGGTTGGATTACTTTAGTTTTAATTTTTTCTTTCAATACTAATGGTTTTGCAAACGACTTGTTTTCTTTACGACTTTCCTCTACTTTGCTTTCAATTGGCAATGGAGTCGATTTTTGTATAATTTCACTATTTTCTTTTGGAAGTTTAATGTTTTGAATTGTATTACTGCTATTATTTTGAATAACTAGCCATGCTATTATTCCTACAAACCCTACTAAAGCTGTACCAATATAATATTTAGGCAAGCCTTTTGAAGGCAAACCTACTGTTGGGCTAGTAATTATTTCCTTTTCAATACTTTCCCATACTGAATTAGATGGCTCCACAGATTCTTCGCTAAAAGCATCTTGCCATTTTTTTTCAAAAGAATTGGTATTATTTTCCATTTCGTAATCTTTTATACATAATACTATGCTTGTATGTTGCAAACATTAACATTGCACTGTTTAGTAATAATATTTAGCCATTGTTCCGAACACTTTCTGACATTAAATAAGTTTTCAAAAGCTCTTTTGAGCGAGCATATTGAGACTTTGAAGTGCCTTCTGTAATTTGTAACATTTCAGCAATTTCACTATGCTTGTAACCTTCTATAGCAAACATATTAAAAACCGTTTGACAACCTACTGGCAACTGCCTAACATAACCAATCAATTGTTCGTAATTGAGCTGTTGCAAAGAAAACCCTTCTTCAAAATATTCTTCACCGTGCTTATCATTTATTTCGTCTGTGTACTGCCATTGCTTGTTTTTGTTTAACTGATTGAGTGCTGTGTTTACAACTATTTTTTTGACCCAATAAATTATAGGTGCGTCTCCTCGAAACGTATCCAAATTATTAAAGATTTTAATAAAAGCTTCCTGTAAAACATCCTCAGCCTCTTCTTTGTTTTTCATATACCTACAACATACTGCCAGCATTTTGCTTGCGTATAACTGATAAAACTTTTTAAATGAAGCTTTATCACCATTTTGGCATGCAGTCAATATGTCTCTTTCGGTCGTCAAAACTTTAATCTTTTGTATTATCGCTCGTTTAATTAGTTTTTGAATTACAAACTATTTAATAAAAAAAGCTGTGGCTCATTTACTATATGACAAAAAACAATTAAAAATAGTTGGAATAGATTCAAAAAAAACACAATTATAAAAATAAAAAATACCTAACTATTTCATATTCAAGACAAATGAAGTTTCTTTTCACACAAAAAAACAATCATTTAGTTTCTATTTCAGCAATAAAGCATTAAATTTGCACCCTTATCTTAATGTAGAGATAAGTTTTTTTCACTAAAAGTTATTGATTAAACCCGAATCAATGACGTAAATAAGGGTAAATTTATAATGGCTAAAAATATAGCAGGCGAATTTGATTGGGATTTAGTAGGCGGTAAAGGCTTTGGAGCAGGTTACTCAGAAGCACAAAAAGCTTCAATGGAAGCAATGATTACTGAAACTTTGAGTCATGTTGCAGAAAAGCAAGTGGTAATAGGTACAGTAGTAGGTATCACCAACCGTGAAGTTATTTTGAATATCGGCTTCAAATCTGACGGTTTGGTATCCATCTCTGAGTTTAGAGATATGCCAGAGCTTAAACTTGGCGATACAGTAGAGGTGTATGTAGAAAACCAAGAAGACAACAATGGTCAATTGATTTTATCTAGAAAACTAGCTAAAGTAATGACTGCTTGGACAAACATCGAAACAGCTCTTGAAACAGATATCATCATAGACGGTTTTGTAAAACGTCGTACCAAAGGTGGTTTGATCGTAGACATCTATGGAGTAGAAGCTTTCTTACCAGGCTCACAAATAGATATCAAACCTATACGTGACTTTGATATTTTTGTAGGTAAGAAAATGGAAGTGAAAGTGGTTAAAATAAACCACACCAACGATAACGTTGTAGTTTCACACAAAGTATTGATAGAAAAAGACCTAGAACAACAACGTCAAGGCATACTTACTAACCTTGAGAAAGGTCAAGTATTGGAAGGTGTTATCAAAAACATGACCAACTTCGGTGTATTTATCGACCTTGGTGGTGTTGACGGTTTATTACATATTACAGACATCTCGTGGGGACGTATCAGCCATCCACAAGAAGTATTGAAACTTGACCAAAAAATACAAGTAGTAGTATTAGACTTCGATGAAAACAAAAAACGTATTTCATTGGGTATGAAACAACTACAAGCTCACCCTTGGGAAGCTCTTGCAGCTGAAACAGAAATCGGAACTAAAGTAAAAGGTAAAATAGTAAACGTTGCCGATTACGGTGCATTCTTAGAAGTATTGCCAGGAGTAGAAGGTTTGATCCACGTTTCAGAAATGTCATGGTCACAACACTTAAGAAACCCACAAGATTTCTTAAAAGTAGGTGACATGATAGAAGCAGTAGTTTTGACACTAGATCGTTCTGAACGCAAAATGTCATTGGGTATCAAACAATTGACAGAAGATCCATGGACAAAACAAGATCTTTTGGCAAAATATGCAGTGGGCACTAAGCACTCAGGTACTGTACGTAACCTTACTAACTTCGGTTTATTCCTTGAACTAGAAGAAGGTATCGATGGTTTGGTACACGTTTCTGATTTATCTTGGACTAAAAAAATCAAACATCCATCAGAATTCGTAAAAGTAAGCGAAAAACTAGATGTTACAGTCATTGAATTAGATGCTGAAAATCGTCGTTTAGCTCTTGGACACAAACAATTAGAAGAAAATCCTTGGGATACTTTTGAGTCTATTTTCACAGTTGGTTCTGTACACAAATGTACTATCACTGCTAAAAACGACAAAAATGCAACCCTTGAACTTCCATACGGAATTGAAGGTATTGCTTTGCTAAAACAATTGGCTAAAGTAGACGGAACATTGGCTGAAGTAGGTGAAGCTCTTGACTTTAAAGTATCAGAGTTCAACAAAGAAGATCGTAAAATTGTACTTTCTCACTTCAAAACTCACACAGAAAGCAAAGAAGAAGCTCCTGTAGAAGAAAAGAAAAAAGGTGCAAAACCTTCTGAAAAAGCTAACGCTGCAGCAGCAAGCCAACCAGTAGAAAAATCTACAATGGGTGACATTGATGCTCTTTCTGCATTGAAAGAAAAAATGGAAGCATCTGCAAGTGACGAAGCTAAGAAAAAATTAGAGAAAAAAGCTAAAGCTTAATTCTTTTCTGATTTCACAAAAAAGCCTGCCGAAAACTATCGGCAGGCTTTTTTTATGCCTTGTAGATTATAATTTTAAATTGTTTACCCAATTGTTTAAAACAAAGAGAGCTTGGGCATATTGCAAACATCTAAATATTAAAAAACAATATTTCTGTAATTTATAGACTTTGATTACATTAATCTATCACATTTTTTTGTGGTAAACTCTTATTGATTATTTCTACTTCGGCACTTCCATAAAGATCACAATTTCACATATCAATAACTTTGCTTCTTTAAAAACTTCACGTTTTACTCAGTGTTACAAATCTCTTGATTAGAGTGTTTTGAGGAATATTTAAAAGCTTTT
>JAGNSI010000173.1 GCA_017988135.1 Pseudarcicella sp. | reverse complement strand
GTTTAAAGAAGAGTGTAGCCTGACAATTTCGGTAGGTGATTTTATGTTTGTCAACCAACATTTACAAAAACCTTTGCACGCCATCGAGCTATATTTTGAAGTAAAAATAGAAAGTGGTAAATTGACAAAAGGGATTGACCCTGAACATAAAATACAAATAATTGAAGAAGTAAAATGGATGAGTTTTGATGAAATAAACCTGATTGCTCCGAAAAATAAACATGCAATTTTGAATTTGTGTGATTCACAAAAATCGCTGTGGGCATTGAAAGGAAATTTTTTGAGTTAAATAATTAAATTACATTCAATTTCATCGTTAAAGAATATATTCTTTGTAATATTTTAAAAAAATTAATATTGGAAAATTATCCAGAAATATCAATAAAGCCCGAAGAAGGCGACATAAACTTTGTAAATATAAATCATTTACACCAATACGTATTGTTGATAGAAATTCTCCACACTACTTTTAAGATAAAAATATACAACACTGACAATCAAGATATTATTCCAATCAATTATCTTTTTTTTAACGAAAACAATTACCCAATTATACATGAAAGTGCTTATAAAATTGAGCCTAAAAATGTATTCTTGAATTTATCAGAAATTTATACCAATCATCCATTTTTGAACTCAAACAACTTTAGTGCTGTTATAATCATTGTAGACAGCAAACAATTTTGCTTGGTGCCCAAAACTGTATTTAAGAAAGAATACAACAAAAGTTACTTAAATCTTTCGCTTAGCGAAACACAAAAAACACAACAAACCACTCTAAACTTTGAACACGCCGAAAGTATAAATATTTATAGCATTTCGGAACAATTATATGAGTGGTTTCTAAATAAATATGCTTTTTGTAATGTACATTTTACACCCAAAATAAGCACTTTGATAGAAAAGTCATTCAAAACAAAGAAATTAAATGCTCAAATTTATTGCGAAAACAAATCGTTTATGATTGCAATAACAGACATAGACAAATTACTTTTTACCAATACTTTCAACTTCGAAACAGCACAAGACATGCTGTTTTATCTGATGTCGGTAGTAGATAATTTAAAAATAAATCCGACCGAATTAGCCGTAAATTTTGAAGGGAATTGTAGTATTATGACCAATAACTTCGACTGTTTTCTGAATTTTTTCCCAACGTCGGTGTTACATAAATTTGAAAATAAGATTTTATAAATTGTTTTTTTACAAACTAAAAATAGATTTTTCGCCATTTTTGGCTTAATTTTGCATTAAAATCCACACCTATTCAATCCACAAAAAAGATTAAAATTGCAATGGCAAAAGACGAAATAGACATATTAGAAGAAATCACCAATTCGGAGTACAAATACGGCTTTACTTCTGACTTAGAAGCAGATGAAGCACCTGTAGGACTCACCGAAGATACTATTCGCTTTATTTCAAGCAAAAAAAATGAACCATCTTGGATGCTAGAATGGAGACTAAGTGCTTACAGTACTTGGCTTACTATGAAAAAACCTGAATGGGCAAATGTGCATTATCCAGAGATTGATTTTCAGTCTATTATATATTATTCTGCCCCCAAAAAAGCTAAAGTACTCAGCTCTATGGACGAAGTAGACCCTGAATTAAGAAAAACTTTCGAAAAATTGGGCATTTCGCTCAACGAACAAAAAAGATTATCAAACGTAGCTGTAGATGCCGTTATAGATTCTGTATCTGTAGCAACTACTTTCAAAGCAGATTTAGCTAAAAGAGGTATTATTTTCTGCTCAATGTCTGAAGCCATACAAGAACATCCAGAACTTATCAAAAAATATTTAGGTTCAGTAGTTCCTGTAAAGGATAATTATTTTTCGGCTTTAAACGCAGCTGTTTTTTCTGACGGATCGTTTTGTTACATACCCAAAGGAGTAAGATCTCCTATGGAATTATCAACATATTTTAGAATAAACGCAGCCAATACAGGTCAATTTGAAAGAACACTCATCGTTGCCGACGAAGAATCTTATGTAAGTTATTTAGAAGGCTGTACAGCTCCACAAAGGGATGAAAACCAATTGCATGCTGCTGTAGTTGAAATAGTAGCTCACGCCGGTGCAGAAGTAAAATACTCGACCGTGCAAAACTGGTACCCTGGCGATAAAGAAGGAAAAGGTGGTATATTTAATTTTGTAACCAAACGTGGTATATGTGAAGGCTCTCACTCAAAAATATCGTGGACACAAGTAGAAACTGGTTCGGCTGTAACATGGAAGTACCCGTCTGTGATACTAAAAGGCGACTATTCTATTGGTGAATTTTACTCGGTAGCTGTTACCAACAATTATCAGCAAGCAGATACTGGTACAAAAATGATTCATATTGGTAAAAATACCAAATCAAGAATTGTATCAAAAGGTATTTCAGCTGGCAAGTCTCAAAACTCATATAGAGGCTTAGTAGAAGTAATGAAAAGAGCAGACAATGCTCGTAATTTTTCACAATGCGACTCACTACTTTTAGGTGACAGATGTGGTGCACATACTTTTC
Source organism: Pseudarcicella sp. (assembly GCA_017988135.1). GTDB lineage: Bacteria > Bacteroidota > Bacteroidia > Cytophagales > Spirosomataceae > JAGNSI01. Next base: position 2,147 of record JAGNSI010000173.1, on the reverse strand, counting down.
CGTACATAGAAGTAAAAAATAAAACTGCCACAGTTGAGCACGAAGCAACAACTTCAAAAATAGGTGAAGATCAATTGTTTTACTGCAACCAAAGAGGTATTTCTACAGAAGCTGCCGTATCACTGATAGTAAATGGTTACGCCAAAGAAGTACTCAATCAATTACCAATGGAATTTGCTGTAGAAGCACAAAAGTTATTAGCTGTATCACTAGAAGGATCTGTAGGATAATTTTTAACAGAAAATAATCAACAAAAAAAGCCCATCAATTGTATTGATTGGGCTTTATTTTTTGTGACAAATATTTTACTTTATTTGATGATATTCTAGTGTACTAAAATCTTTTTCTTGATACATTTCATTTGCCAAGTCTCTTAGTACTTGAGAAGTAACATTGTTTATTTTAATAAAAATTTCCTCTAAACTTTCAATTTTATTTAAATCCAATAAACTTTTTGCCATCATCAACATAAAACTCATGTTGCTTTCTTCTGATATTGCCATTTGTCCCATCAGTTGATCTTTGGTATTTTGCAATTGTTTTGAAGAAAGATTCACCCCTTTAAGCTTATCCAACTCTTTATAAATCAAATATTTAACCTTACTTATTTGACGTTGCTCTGTACCAAAATATATCCCAAAAAAACCTGAGTCTACATAAGGTGTATAGCCTGCATCTATGCTATATACCAACGCATTTTTTTCTCTTATCGCCAAATTCAGTTTTGAATTCATGCCAGCTCCACCCAAAAGATTAGTTAGCATGAAAAATGGCAATCTTTTAGAATCTGTCAAAGAAAAAGCTGGCCTACCTATTGTAACATGCGCTTGGGCGTTGTCTTTAAGAATAATTTTAGATTTGGCAATGTATTCTGTTGGAGCTGTTCGAACTTTTTTTGACCGTTTAGATGGTATTTTTTCAAAATATTTATTCACCAACTTAGCTACTTGCTTATGACTAAAATTGCCAATTGATGAAAAAACAATTCGTTCGGTGTCTATATTTTCATTTATAAAAGCTTCTAAATCACTTTTTCCAAACCCTTTTACACTTTCTTGATTACCTAAAATATTTTTACCTAATTGATGATTATCGAAAATCATTTCATCGAAATCGTCTTGAATAGAATCTTCTGGCGAGTCGTTGTACATTGCCATTTCTTCTAAAATCACATTTCGCTCTTTGTTGATTTCTTTTTCAGGAAAAACAGACTGAAAAGAAATATCTACCAACAAATCCAAGGCTCTTTCGTAATAATCTGTAAGAATAGACGCATGAAAGCATATTTTTTCTTTGGTTGTATAGGCATTTAACTCACCTCCTACTACCTCCAAACGATTGATAATCTGAATATTAGACCTCTTTTGAGTACCCTTAAAAGCCAAATGTTCCCAAAAATGAGCAAGCCCTTGTTGATTATCTTTTTCGTCTCTGCTACCGATATCAAACATGATACCTAAATGCGAAATTTTTGTGTGTAAAACTTGTCGATGCACCCATCTTATGCCATTTGGCAATTCGTGTATTTGTATGTTATCCATCGAAAATGTTAAATACAAAATAAACATTTTGTATAAACTGTAATAATATAGCTTTTTACTTTATAGGAATAATTAACTTTTCTCCTCTTGCTGCAAAATCTTTAGTTTTGTTATTTGCATCCATTATTGCTTGCTTTGTAACACCATATTTTTGGGCTACTACTCGCAATACATCTCCTGCTCCTACCGTGTGCATGGCTTGAATTTTAACTTTCAAAGTAGTAACGCCAATTTTAAGATTGTCTGGCATTACGTCGGTATTCATTTTTTGTAACTTACTTTGAGATAAATTATATCTATTGGCTATTCCCAAAAATGTTTCCCCTTTTTGCACTTTATGATTGATAGTCAGTCCAGTAGAACTAGCTTCTTCCGTATTAGCTTCTTCTTGTTTATTTGTATCTTGAATCTTTTGTTCTTTTTCCTGAGCTGCTTTTATTTCTTCTTCTATTTCTTTGTCTTTTTGCTCTGGAATTTCTTTTTCAGCAACCATTTTAGGCACTTCTTCTGGTACTCTACTTGCCTCTATTTCATTGGTAGTTTTGCTCACATTTGTGAGTTCGTTATTGTGAATAGAATCATCTTTAAATGTCTCATATCCAGCAT
>JAGNSI010000056.1:5189-15914 GCA_017988135.1 Pseudarcicella sp. | reverse complement strand
CTCCAGATGGAAAACCATCATCAAAAGTATCAGGAGTACCGTTAATATTGGGGTCTGAACTAATTTTAGGACCTATAGATAACGTAGAAGTATTACTCGCTGGCACATAATTAGCGATACCATGCGTGGGACCTCCTTCGGTAGCTGTAGTCAAATAAGTACTTGGTGCATCACCTCCATCAAAATATACTGTAAACGACAATGGCGAAATTCCTGAATTTTGAGGTACAGTTGTATTTGGATTTCCTTGATTTCCGGTCAAAACAAAAAAATCAGTCATTGGTGAATTAAAACTAAACAATGCCTGATTTTGCAAATCACTAGGATTGTTTGTACCACCAAAGATAATATTTTTAATAATTTTCAAACCTGTATTAGTACCTGTAGTATTAAAATTATCCGCAGCAACACCAATTTCATTATCTATCAATGTATTCCAAGATGCATTAACTGCTGTATCACTTCTTATGATAACCTCAGGAGCTGGTGTTGATCCAGTATAAATAGAGGTGCTTGAAGGCATAATTCTTGTATTGACACTATAACCAAAAGCTGTCAACCATTCTCTACTTCCTACACCACCACCATCAATATCTAAAAACAAAAACTGATCAATACTCATCGCTCTACTGAACCAAATTCTATAACCAATGGCATTTCGATAAGCTAAAGTATTACCATTTACAACAGTACTTGGATTAAATGCCACACGAGTAAAAAGTTTTTCTTCGACCGTACCACTTGCATAATAGCTAGAATCGTAGCCTGGCAGTGCAGTTCCTGTATAATTGGCACCACCAAAAGGAGCTAAAGGATTGTTCCACTGACCAGACAAAGGAGCATGACCTAAAGCGGGATCCAAAGCTGCATCTCCAAGACCTACTTTTTTAGCAAAAGCTCTAGTGCCATCTGGCAACAATAGACCACCAGGCATTGCATCCAATATCTGCCCAATAGCATAGGTGTACTTTGTCTGTGCATGAGATTGTTGCAATACAATGCCAATAAAAAAAGAAATCAGAAAAAAAGTTGAAAATAATTTTTTACTATTAGAAATGTGGGAATGATTACACACTTTATTGATTTTTAGACACATGGATGAATCAAAACCAAATGTTTTTTGATGGTACAGACTTTCGTCTATTTCCTCAAAAACTACCGTCCTATCGGTAAATGTAGATTTTTGCATAGTGATAAAATTTTAATATTTAAAAAACAAAAAAATAATATGCCAATCTAAATAATTGATTAAACAACACCTACGTTTAGATGATCAAATGAAACATTCGAGAAAATCAATTTAAAAATGGCGGCTTTAAACTAAACTTATTGAAAATATAACAACATTTTTAAAAAATAAAAAATAAATGTAAAATATTTTTATTTGTAACTAAAAATCCAACACTATTGTTTATAATATTTTTTTAGATTATAACTAAGAGTAAGCATAAAATACTGCTTCAAAACATTCGACTGCATATCTTCTGTAAAATTGTTTACTATATGCCTATCTATACTTTTATTCATATTCAATAAATCAAAAACCGATAACCGAATCTCAGCTTGTTTTTTTGCCAAAAACTTTTTAGCAATAGCAATATTTAACAAAGTAAAATTCTGATTGAAAGAATCAGAAAGACCAGAGTTTGAGATATTGGTAGCTTCAATATTCAACAAAAACGAATACGGGAATATCACATTCAATTTTGCTTTATATTGTTGGGTATTGTATTTAGTAATTGTATCACCAGCAATAGAATTTTGAAACAAATTAATATTAGTATTAGAAGACAAAGTAAAATCAACATTAGAGCTAATATTACTACTTAAGACCACACCCATTGTATACTTTTGAGTAAAACTAATATTTTTATCTTTATTGATAAAACCTGGCAATCTAGCCCAAACACTCGTCAAATTAGTATTCAAATTCGACTTTATCAATTTTAAAGGAAAACCAAAAGATGTAAAAGCCTTTATACTATACTGACCATTCATATTGATAGGTCTTACAATTTGCCCTGCCACCATTTTTTTATCTCTATTCAAAAGAAATGTGTCAGAAGTAGTATTGGCAATATGGTCCTTTACAATACTGCCACTTAACAAAGCTACATATGAAGCAAAATTCTTAGGGTTTGTGGAAGTATACCTAAAGGTAACTTGGTGTTGATATTCTTGTTTTAAGTTCGAATTACCTATAGATAATTTCAACAAATTGGTATTGTTACGCACTTCCTGTAATTGTGCTATAGTTGGTTGATGAGTTGTGGTTTGGTAATTAAATTTTAAACTTTTATTTTTCCCGTCAATATTATATCTAAAGCTTAAAGATGGCAATAAATTACTAAATGATTTTTGTTCTAACTGATACAAAGCAGGAAAAAACTGTTGATTGTTCAACACAGCTTGTTGGTAGCGTATTTCTGCAGAAAAGTAAAAAACTTTTGAAACTTTACGAAAACCTGTACCCAAACGATAATTTGAATAATCGCTATCAAAAACATTACTAAAAAGTGAATCTAAAACAGTGTAGTCTTTGACACTTTCGTCAAAATTGCTAGCACGCTTATTTGATTCATTGGTATTGGTAGAATAAGCTGCACTTATAAAACCAAACACATTTTGACTTAGTGGTTCTGAATAATACAATGTTGTACCATAACCTATACTATTACTCAACGAATTAGAGAATTGTTTTAAAGGAAAAACACCTTCTGAGTTCATATACTTATCACCTAATTTATCATTTCCATTTATACTAAAGTTTAAGACAAGAGATCGTCCTAATATGCCAAATTTATGGCGAAACATAGCATTATTGCTCCAAACATAGGCATCATTGGTGGAATTTTGATCACTTGAAACTTTGTTAAAACTACTGTCTAATAGCTGATACAATCCAAAATGGCGGTTGTCATGAACGCCAGTTTGATAACTAAAATTAGGCGTAAAAATAAAAGTATTTTTATCATTAACTTGCCATTCTATGCGAGCATAAGCTCGATGATTGTAGTTTTCTGTAATTGAGTAATTATTTTCAGTGTATTTGTCTTGAATTCTTGAACTATTAGTAGATATTTTTTGAGCTTCTGTAATAAAATATTGCCTAAATGAATTTTCTACCAAATCGTTGGTAGCGTTATTAAAAAAATAACTGCCTTGAAGCTTAATCCCACTTTTCCATTCATTACTATAGTTCAAACCAATAGCATTGGTAATATTATATCCGTCTTGATTTCCTACTAAAAAATTGCTACTGTTATCGGATACCGAATGTGAGCTAGCACCAGAACTAGTTCTTTCTGAACTTCGCTTTCGTGAACTTGAAGAAGCGGTGCTAGACAAGCCTACTAAATCTTCCGAAGCAAAGTTTTGTTGATTTACATTATTAGTTTGAGCTAGCACTGTCAATTTACTATCGCCTATAAATCTATTGATACTTGAACTAAACTTATAAGTTTTATTAGTACCTATCCCTAAGTGATTTCTTCCAAAAATACCATTTCTCATATCTGGTTTAGTAATGATATTTATGGTTTTAGTAGTATTACCATCGTCTACTCCAGTAAGTTGCGACTGTTCACTTTGCTGATCAAAAACCTGAATTTTATCTATAACTTCGGCGGGTAAATTTTTCATAGCTGCGGTTGCATCTTTACCAAAGTACAATTTTCCGTCTATCATCACTTGTTTCACTTCTTCGCCTTGAACATTCAGCTTGCCGCTTTCAATAGTTGTCCCAGGCATTTTTTCTATTAATTCATCTGCATTGGCATCAGGATTCACCTTAAAAGCTTTTGAACTAAACTGCAAGGTATCTTGCTTTTGTACAACAGTTTGTACTTTAGAAACAATCACAACTTCTTCTAATTCTTGACTACTTTTGTGCATAAAAATAGTATATTTTTGAGGCTTAATTAAAGTAAAATCTAAAGACCAATAATTGGCTTCATAACCTACATAAGTGGTTTTTATAGAATAGCTTGCTTGAGGCAATTGCTTGAAAACAAATATACCTGACTGTGAAGTTTTAGACATAAAAACAATTGTAGAATCGTTCTTATTCTGAAGTTTTATATAAGCATTTTTAAGTGGTTTTTGAGTGGCCGAATCCAAAACTATACCCTCAAACGAAACTTGAGAAAATGATTTCAGAACAGAAAAAGATAAAATTAGGGCAAGTAATAAAATTCGATTTATTTTCACTGTGTAGTTTTTTTAATAGAAAAGTTTAAAATTTAAACGGAATAAAAACATTCGACTATTATAAAATAGAATGGTTTAAACAAAATTATGGTTTGCTGAAAACATTTTGATTAATAATAAGAAGTATTTAGCAGTATAGTTTCAAAAATGTATTGATCCAAAACAAAAAAAAATGCACGAAGCATTTCATAAACTAAAACGAGAAATAATTCTGATTAGTGTTTTACAAAGAGTTTTTTGGTCGCCAAAGTTTTACCGTCTACAATAAGCTGGTAGAGATAAATACCATTTTGCATTTCTTTGGTTTGTATTCTTACTTTCTTATCTTCTTTATTGAGCAGAATGGTTTTTATGGGCATTCCTAAAATACTGAAGAAAGTTATTTTTGCCTCGTTTACTGATGAAGAAATTGTGAATTGTATTTCGGCGGATTCGTTTGAAGGATTTGGAAAAACATTAGAAACTACCAATTTATCATTAAAAAACATTTTGTTTGCCATCTGCTGAGCTGACTCTTTAGAAGGTGTATTTTTCAAAATCTGAGTGACTATATTGGGGTTAGTTACAGAACCTTGTTTAGCACTTTGATCTTGACCAAAAGACTGCTTCGCTAACATCACTCCTAACAGAAGAATTGTGTTTAAGAAATAGTATTTTAGTAAATGTTTACTCATTACAATTATTGTATTTTTTTTATAAACAAATATATATTTTTTATTTCCTAAAACCAAATATTTATTTCACTTTTCTTCGTTCAACTTTCTCTTTTTGAACCTTTTGAGCTTCAATTTTGACTTTTGGCAACAAAATTGGCACAGTTTTTTGCTCAACACTTTGTTCTTCATTTTTTTCGACCTGAAAACTACTTGCCAGCAACAGTTGCAATGTAGGTTTTTCAGCTTCTTTCCACTTGAAACCATCTAACTCTTTTACATCTCCCTGGGCATCTTTGGGAGGATAAAATTTGGCTTCAGGGCTATCTATAAAGGCTATTTTTTTCACTTTGCTTTTCTTAAAAAACATATTCATTTTACTACACTCTACCCTATTCATACCCTTGTAAGTATTCTTTTGATCTACAGCAAAATATATACTTTCGGCATTTCCATCTACCAGTACTTTATCTATTTTAGAATTAAGATCAAAGTTTACGGTAATTTTTCTACCTTTTATTTGATTGAACTGCGATAACGTATCTTTTGAAATCACAAATGACTTTCCTTTCAGATTCATCACATTTACTTTATTGTTTTTCAAAAATACATTGATAGAATCTGCCTCTGATTGGCTTCCGCTGTTCCAAAGTATTGGTTTTTGGTAAAAAAATATGGTAGAATCTGAAGTATTATAGCTCAACGAATCGCATTTGGCAGAAAAGTCTGACTTATAAAGCAGTACATGTTTATAGGCAAAAAGATTTTTGTAATTGGCTGCTTTGTTTTCGAACGAAACTAAAGTGTCTGCTGCGAGGTATAGCGTATCATTATCGTCCGATACGCTTTTCATTAAGGCTCGTTCAAATATACGGGTATAACCTGTGGTACCATTGTACCGCCCCTGATTGCCAAGCAATATTACATTTTCTTTTTTCGATACAAAAACGGTATTTCCTTTTGCCACACCTATTTGAGTTTGGGTATCATAAAACAATGAGTCTGCTGTAATGTCATATTCTTTGGTAACTGCGGTAGATCGCCCTACAAAATTAGACAGCTTGGTAACGGTATTGTATTTACTACCAGCTCTGGCATACATGGTATCTTGTTTCTGAATAATTTTGGTTGGTGCCAAAAAATATGCTTCTTTAGACAAGGTACTATATTTAATTGAATCGGCATCGAGTGTACCTCCATCTTTGTCGGTGATTTTAACCCTTGATTTTGCCAAAAATATTTTTGAAACTGTGTTGTAATAACCCTCTTTGCTCAAGAGTGTAGATTTATTATCAACAATTTTACCTCCAGTGTTATAATAAGCAAGGTGCGAATTGAGGTCATAGTCTATCTTTCGGGTGGTTAGCGTTATGGTCTTATCGTCTAGCTTTGTAGTCTTGCCGCTAATGATTGCTCTGCGAGAATCGCCAAAATAGTAAGCAGTATCGCCAACTATGGTTACGGTATCGGCTTGCACAATTTTTACGTTGCCAAATGCCTCTAAATTATTGGTAGTGGAGTTCAATATAGCCAAATTGCAGTACATGGTAGATGTTCCTTGACGAAGCTTTACATTCCCCATCAACCTACGCACTTCCATAAAAGGCTGATTGATACCTATTAAACTATCAGCAGAAACTATTTCTACTTGACTTGGATTGGGTGCTGCACCTGTAATTAAAGTATTTTGGGCTTTTATAAATGGATTTATAAAAACTATAATAATTAAGGTATATAAAAGTCTGGTTATCAATTTTGTGTTGATTGAATTGTTTTTACAAAATACAATGGTAAAAATAAATTAACTTTGCACCACAAATTTAATACATATTATCATGCTGGATGATTTTTTAACTTTTATTAATAATCAAAATTTATTTGAACCACATCACAAAATATTATTGACAGTAAGCGGTGGAATGGATTCTGTGGTAATGTGCGACCTTTTTTCTAAGGCTAAAATACCCTTTGGCATTGCACACTGCAATTTTGGTTTGCGTGGTGAAGAATCAAATGAAGACGAATTGTTTGTAAAGAAATTGGCAATCAAATACAAAGTAGCCTTTCATGTAACTACTTTTGAAACAGCACTTTTTGCAGAAAAAGAGCAACTTTCTACACAGATGGCGGCAAGAACTTTACGCTATGAGTGGTTCGAAAAAACAAGGCAAAACTTTGGTTATGATTTAATAGCCACAGCTCACCATCAAAATGATGTATTAGAAACGATACTTTTAAATATCACTAAAGGTACAGGAATAGCTGGTTTGCATGGTATTCAAATAAAAAATGGACATATCATTCGCCCAATTTGGTTTACTAAAAAAGATGACATATTCGACTATGTTGTTGAAAATCAAATAATTTGGCGTGAAGATTCATCAAACGAATCGAATAAATACCAAAGAAATCTGATCAGAAATGAAGTAATTCCACTTCTAAAACAAATAAACCCAAACATTGAGCAAACTTTAATGCCTACTATAGAACGGGTTAAAACTGCAGAAGATTTGTTTTTTGAAGAAATAGAATTATTAAAAAAACAAGTAATTTGGACTGACAACAATGCTGTTTATGTGAATTATAAAGCAATTCAATCGCTCAAAAACGGCATTGTGATGCTTTCTGAGTTGTTAAAAACGTATCATTTCAATTTTGCCCAATCTACCGAAATTTACAATGCTTTTGATTTGGAAGCTGGACGAAGCTTCATTTCACCTACACACATTTTGGTAAAAGATAGAAACGAACTGGTAATTACGCCTAAAAACTTACAAGAATTTCAGAGTTATAATATTGATAAAGAAACCACTAGCTTCGATTTTGGGGATAAAAATATGATGTTTACTTTTTCTGAAATAAACGAAGGTTTTAAGATAGATTCAAATAAAAACATGGCTCTTTTGGATGCCGAAAAAGTGCGCTTCCCCCTTCAACTTAGAAAAGTAAAAACAGGAGACTGGTTTTGTCCTTTGGGAATGAACAAAAAAAAGCTTTTAAGTGATTTTTTAACTGATTTAAAAACACCTTTAAACCTCAAAAAAGAGGTTTATGTGCTTACTTCAAATGGCTCTATAGTTTGGGTAGTTGGATTAAGAATTGATGATCGTTTTAAAGTAACTGATAAATCGAAACAATTGCTTACTATCAAAATCAAATAACTGATTTGTGCTTCAAAAGGCGTTCTAAATGGTGAAAATCTATTCCAAAGTATGTTTTTATCTGATTAATTTTTTCTAAAATGGCAGGGTTTGACTTTGCCATTTTTGTTTTAGTAGCTATCAACAGTATGTTTTTGGGAGTATGTTCGCCCGATACAAACTCCACAATTTTGGTAGTGTAACCACAATGATTAAGCAACAAAGCTCGCATACTGTCTGTGATCATTTCTACTTGTCTTTCCTGATAAATTCCGTATTGGGTAATAAAGTCTAAATCATTGGTGACTTTATTTTTCTCAATTTCACGCCTTATTTGTTTATGACAACATGGCGAAACTACAATCATTTGTGCATCTGATTGAATGCCTTTAAATATTGCATCGTCAGTAGCAGTATCGCAAGCGTGTAAGGCTATCAATAAATCTATGTTTGGCTGCTCAAAATCTGCAATGGTTCCTTCTCTAAAACTCAAGCCATCAAAGCTATTTTTTTGAGCTATTTGATTACAAAGCTGAACCATATCTTTTCGAAACTCCACCCCTACTACTTGTGCGTTTATTTTTAGGTTGTTTTGTAAATAATCGTACAATGCAAAAGTCAAATAGCCTTTTCCAGAACCCATATCAACAACTTGAAGTCGATTTTGTGAAGCTATTTTAAGCAAAGATGGTTGTAATAATTCTACAAAATTATTTATTTGCTTGTATTTATCTTGCGATTTTTGAAAGACATTACCCTTGTTATCTGTAATTTTCAAATCTGTCAAGTACAACTTATCTTTAACATCAATCAATCTTTTTTTGATTTTGTCGTGACTTTGCCTCGCCTTTTCTAACTCAGTAAAAGTGGGCTTAAGTTGCTTCAAAACGGTATTTTTTTTATTTTCTAATACAAAATCTGCTTCTAAACAAAACAATGTATTTATACTAAAACCTTCTTTTATCTGTTTTTCAATTTCTAAAAGTGCATTATTCAATTCAAAATTTTGAGTAATATCTTTTGTTTTATACCTCAATACAAAGCTCAAACATGGCTTAGATTTTAGTATTATTTTTTTAATATAAATATTTTTCAATTCTGCTTCTCCCCCTGAATAAGACCCAAGGGTTAGTTTCACAAAAGTATCATTCAAAAAGCTTTCTTCTAGGTGTTTCAAAAAAGCTTGAATAGCGTTTTTATTTGACATAATTAATATTTTTAAACAAAGCTAATTCAATATGATGAATAATAAAGAAATCAAACCTACACAACAGAAATAAAACTTCAAATTGGGATAAAATTCAATACAACAAAACAGAAATCCCCCTTCAAATTGGGATAAAATTCAACACAACAAAACAGAAATCCACCTTCAAATTGGGATAAAATTCAACGCAACAAAACAGAAATCCCCCTTCAAATTGGGATAAAATTCAATACAACAAAACAGAAATCCCCCTTCAAATTGGGATAAAATTCAATACAACAAAACAGAAATCCCCCAGTCAAATTGGGATAAAATTCAATACAACAAAACAGAAATCCCCCAGTCAAAGACCGGGGGATTTGCCCATATAATGGTTTAAGGTTATTTTCGCTCACGCTTTATTTCACCTTTCCCACTCGCACTTAATAATTTTTAACGTTTTTCACCGAATATAGTTTGTTCTACATTAAGCGGAACACATTCTATAGCTGGACAAGTACAATTCATCAAATTCAACGTTACCGTTCTGTCTATGTAACAGTTTGTAGCATTGAATACTCTGATTGTAAACGTTTTATTGGCATTTTCGATATTATTTCTTACAACACCATTTACTGGAATAGACGTTGCAGTAGCATATGTTGCACTACCTGTGTAAGTAGCACCTTCTACGATATCGAATTTTTCCGTTGCTGCAAATCCAGCTAAAGTAATTTTACCATCACTGTTAGCACTTGAGAATCCGCAGGTAACATTTGTAGCCGAAGCGGTAAATGTTGGCGTTTTTGGTGCAGCAGAAATTTGCTCTACTTTTCTTGAAGTACAACCATCCGCATTTCTAGCTTTCAAAATGTATGTACCTTCAGTCAATTGATCGTAAGTCGATTTACTACTAAACGAGCTCGAGTCAGCTGGGAAAATACTGTATTCTATGCCTGAATTTGATGGAGCAGTAATCTTGATTGTCGCTGTTCCTTCTAAACAAGATGCTGGTGTAACCAATGTCTGTATGGCATCTGGCTTAGTTTTGCTCGATACTTTTGCAGTAGCGGTAGCTTTACAACCTGCTCCATTTTCTACCAAGAAAGTATAATCACCTGCTGGCAAGTTTGCAAATTCATTCGATGGCTGGGTCGTTGCTCCTCCATCTTTTGAATAGGTGAAACCTGTGCCTGAACCTGATTTAACGTTTATCGTTACTTTTCCTGTTGTTTTATCACAAGTTGCATCTGTAAACGATATTGGATCTAAGGTAACTGTATTTGGTGCAGCTAAAATTTGCTCTACTTTTCTTGAAGTACAACCATCCGCATTTCTAGCTTTCAAAATGTATGTACCTTCAGTCAATTGATCGTAAGTCGATTTACTACTAAACAAGCTCGAGTCAGTTGGGAAAATACTGTATTCTATGCCTGAATTTGATGGAGCAGTAATCTTGATTGTCGCTGTTCCTTCTAAACAAGATGCTGGTGTAACCAATGTCTGTATGGCATCTGGCTTAGTTTTGCTCGATACT
>JAGNSI010000056.1:0-5089 GCA_017988135.1 Pseudarcicella sp. | reverse complement strand
AAAGTATAATCACCTGCTGGCAAGTTTGCAAATTCATTCGATGGCTGGGTCGTTGCTCCTCCATCTTTTGAATAGGTGAAACCTGTGCCTGAACCTGATTTAACGTTTATCGTTACTTTTCCTGTTGGTGTACTACAAGTAGCATCTTCCAATACTGGGGCATCTAAGGTAACTACGTTTGGTGCAGCTAACATTTGCTCTACTTTTCTTGAAGTACAACCATCTGCATTTTTAGCAATCAAAATATAAGTACCTGCTGTCAATTTATCGTAAGCCAATTTACCACTAAACGAGCTCGAGTCAGTTGGGAAAATGCTATAGGTTATACCTGAACTTATTGGTGCGGTAATTTCTATAGTCGATGTTCCTTCGGTACACGTGGCTGGCGTTACTGTTGTAGCTATAGCTGAAACAGGAACTTTTGGTAACAACGTCACTGTAGTCGTTGCTTTACAACCAGCTCCATTTTTAACTACAAATTTATACTCACTTGCAGCTAAGCCTGTGAAAACACCTGTAGTTTGGAATGTTGAACCATCATCTTTTGAATACTCAAAACCTGAACCAACTAATGGTTGCGGAATAGTTATACTTCCTGTTGGTACTGAACACGTTGGTTGTACTACTACTGGAGTTGGTATTACTACTCCGTTTGGTTGTGGCAAGATGATATCTTTTCTTTCAGCTGTACATCCATAGGTATTACGTGCTGTAATTGTATAAGTACCTGGTATTAAATTACCAAACTCTGGATTTGAAGTAAATACTGTCGGAGCTGTATCAATACTATACTCTACTCCACTTGGAGACAATACTTCTATTTTACCGAGTGCATTGTCACATGTTGGTTGAGTCAATTTATTTACAGGCTCTTCAACTGGTTCTTTGCGTAATACTTCTATGGTTGTATCTCTTTTACAACCATTTCCGTTGGTTACTTCTATTTTGTAGTTACCATAAGATAGATTTGCAAACACATTACTTGCTTGCGACAATGTAGTATTGTCGTCTAATTTGGTGTAACTATAGCTGTAATTCAATCCAATGTTACCTATTGTGATAATTGCTTTAGGCTGTTTACATGTTATTGGATCTACAGTTGCATTCAGTGGACCTACACCATTTGGTTGAGCAAAAATTGTTTCAGCTTTTGTATTTGTACAATTGGTCGCATTTCTCACTTCTACAGTGTAAGAATTCGGTGCTAAATTTTCAAACACGTTTGATGGTTGGTAAGTACCATTTCCATTTAAACGGTATTCATAACCTGCACCTACTGGTGTATTTACTGTAATTTTACCATTACCATTGATACAATCTGGTTGTACTACACTAGTTGACAAGGCTGGAACTTTTTCAACTAAATCAATTGTGGTTGTTTCATCATTGAAGCATCCATCTGCATTGGTTACTTTAATTGTGTAAATTTTAGCTGGCAAATTATCAAAAATTGTAGTTGTTTGTGCCGTTTGATTGTCAATTTGATATTGCAATCCTAGTGGAGACTTAACTTCAATTTTACCCAATGTATTATTACAGTTTGGTTGCGTCACTGCAAGTATTGGTTTAGCTACTGCAGCTTTACCTGTAATACTAGCTGTTTGAACTCCAGATTTACATCCAATATCATTTTTAACTATGATATTATAAGTTGTTCCAAAACTTAAACCTGTAAATACATTGTTGCTTGCAAATGTAGTTCCATTGTCTACAGAATATTCATAACCAACACCTGTTGGAGAGTTAATAGTTAAGCCACCTGTCAAATCTCCACAACTAGCTGTATTCGGACTTACATTTGGTATTGGTGTACTAGACACTACAACGATACCATTTGCTGGCTCAGAAGTACAAGCATTGTCTGTACAAGTTACAGAGAAGTTTGAATTAACTACCGGAGAAACTACAATTGTAGGACTAGTAAGTATACTATTAGACCATGCTAATGTTCCATTTGTACAACCTGACGCTGTTAATGCAATTGAACTACCCAAACATACTGTACCGCTATTTACAGATATTGTTGGTTTGTCTTGAATACTTACGTTTGCTGTAGTTGAAACCGATGGACAAGCCCCGCTTACTGGTGTTGTATAAGTAACCACATAATTACCTATTGAACTTAAGCTTGGGTTGATAGCTCCTGTGGTAGGATCTATGCTTAAACCTGCTGGCAATGCGCTGAATGTACCTCCAATAGAACCTGTAAGTACTACTGATTGAGGATCTGAAACTGATTTACAATAAGTTCCATAAGCAATAGTTGCAGTGGGTGCTGTACCCACGGTAACTGATGCAGTACCACTAGCATTATTTGAACAACTAGCATCTGATACACTCATTAATTCTACTGAATATGTACCTGCTTTTGAAGTGGCTATAGAAACCGAAGCTTGGTCACTAACTCCAACTGAAGTTATAGTTTTCACTACACCTAAAGTATCTTTATACGTAAATGTGTATGGTTTAGTACCGCCAGAACCCGTAAAGGTAATTTGTGGTGATAAACCTCCAATACAAACTGAAGCTGTACCTGATATACTAGCTGTTGGCAATGGATTTACATTAATTACTGCATTTCCAGATGCTGGCATTTTACAAGCTAAACCACTTGCATCTGCTACTTCAACCAAAGTATAAATAAGCGTTCCTGCTGCATTAGTTGGAACGTTAATGATAGCTTTGTCACCTACAGAAGTGATTGTTTTGGTCTCACTATTTTCTGTATAAGTAAATGTATAAGGAGCTGTTGAATTTGAACCATTAATTTCAACAACTGGAGAAGCTGCATTTAAACAAACACTTCCGCCTCCAGCAATTGATGCAATTGGAGCTGGAGATACATTTACTGTTACTGTACCAGAAACTGGTATTGTACATTGCGTTAAACTAGCATCTGTAACACCAGTTAGAACAAATACATTGCTACCTGAATTGGTTGTTGAAACAGTTACTGTTGTTTCAGAACTTGAAGAAGCTGTTACTGAAGCTGGTACATTATTTAATGTATAATTGAATGTGTAAGGCAAAACACCACCTGAAGCTTTAAATGTTACAACTGGCAAGTTAGTTTCATTCATACAAACTGTTTTATCGCCAGAAATAGTTGCCGATGGAGCTGGGTTTACTGTTACTATAGCCGAACCACTTACAGGCAACGAACAACTAAATGTAGCAGCATCTGTAACACTAGTAAGAATATAAGTTGAAGTACCAGCTATTGACGTACTTACTGGTAATTGAAGAATATTGGTTTGACTAGTTGTACTTGTTGCAATACCATCTATTGTATAGTTAAATGTATATGGTGCAGTACCCTCTGATCCTGTAAATGTAATAACTGGAGAAGTTGTATTTAAACATACTTCTGCATTTCCTGTTATAGTAGCTTTTGGTGCTGGACTTACTATTACATCTACATTTCCTGATACCAAATTATTACATTGGGTGCTTGAGTTATCAGTTACTTTATTCAAAACAAATGAATACTTTTCAGCTGTACTTGTCGAAACAGCTACAGTAACTGAATTTCCTGAAGTAGTTGTTATAACTTTAGCAACACCATTTTCAGTGTACTCAAATGTATATGGAGCAGCACCACCACTACCAGTGAAAGTAACTAATGGCTCAGTACTATTTACACAAACTTGAGTAGCTCCAGAAATTGTTGCTTCTGGTTTTGGATTTACAGTTACCGCAGCTATACCTGTTTGATTTTGGCTACATGATGAAACGTTTGCATCTGAAACACTTATCAATTGATAAGAGAAAGTACCTGCAACAGTAGTATTTACAGGAACAGTAACGCTATTATTTCCAGAAGTCGTTGTTACTGTTTGATTAGCACCTGAATTCACTTGGTAAGTAAATGTATAAGGAGCTAAACCAACTGCTCCTGTAAAAGTAATCAAAGGTTGAACTTCACCTAAACAAACGGTAGCATCTCCTGAAATTGTAGCTGTTGGCGGTGCATTTACTGTAAAGACTGCAGTACCTGTTTGTACACTATTACAAGAAGTTGTGCTAGCGTCTGTTACAGATAATAAATTATATGTAAATATGCCTGCTTCGTTAGTTGGAACAACCACTTGAACACTATCTCCTGCTTCTGTAAATACAGATATATCAGAATTACCATTGATATTATAAGTGATTTTATATGGAGATTTACCATTAGAACCTTTGAATACCAACTTAGGAGATGTTGCATCTTTACAAACTACGGCACCACCAGTCACTGTTGCTTTTGGTGAAGGATTTACTGTTATGGTAAATGTTTTTGGCAATCCTGGGCAACTTTCTGCTGTTGGTTTTACAGTGATAGTTGAAACTATCGGGGTAGAACCTAAATTTGTAGCCGTAAATGATGGAATATCTTTGTTATCCGCAAGTGTTGATAAACCAATAGCAACATTTGAATTTGTCCAATCAAACACAGTATTTGGCGTAAGGCTTTCAAAAACAACTGGATTACTTAATTCACCATTACAAAGTTCTTGGTCATCTGGTTTAGCTACAACTGGCGTTGGTTTCACCGTAATAGTGAAATTAACGTCTGCTCCTGGACAACCTTTAGCTTTAGATTTAACAGTAATGTTTGCAACAATTGACGTTTCAGCATTATTAATCGCTTTGAAAGAAGGAATACTATCACCTGAACCAGAATTACCTAGATTTGGTAAAGTAATATCACTATTCCAAATAAAATCAGTTGCTGCAGGAACACCTATAAAATTGATAAGCGGAGTATCCGTGTTGTTACAAACCGATATATCATTGATAGGGTCAATTTTTGGCGTCGGATTTACCGTAATCTTAACCTTTAAAGTATCTCCTGGACAATCGTCTACATACGATATTGCCGTTACTATCGCTTCGATTGGGAGTGAACCTGTATTGATGGCTGTAAAGCTTCCTACGTTACCGGTACCACTTGATGGGCTTAATCCTATAGATCCATTGTCGATACTCCACTTGATTGTCGCTGTAGGTACATTTGTGCTTACTAATGTTATGCCTCCGGATACTTCTCCATTACACACAAACACATCTGATCTTGGAGCTATCTCTGCTTTTGGATAAACGTCTA
>JAGNSI010000172.1 GCA_017988135.1 Pseudarcicella sp. | reverse complement strand
ATACTATGTTTATAGAAATCACTTTTTTTATTTCTGAATAACTTTGTCCAAGTTTTAAATTTTCAGAAATACTTTTGGAAACACCATAAGCCATTCTATGGAAATAATCAATCTCGTAGCTACTTTGAATTTCAATGATGATTAACTCGTTCTTTGAGTTTTGGGTTAAAATATCTACCCGATTAAATCGGGCGGCGTTCCGCTTGTCTTCGTCTGTTTCTTGATTGCTTTCACTTTCTAGAATTTGTTCAATTGTAATATTGTCGAACAAAAGTTCACTTAAAAAACCTTCAAGAACGACAAAGTTGCTTTGTTTCTTAAAAGCCGTTTTATCGCCCAGTCAAATCGTATTAATTTCTTGCTCATTTTACTGTTGATTTATCATTTCAAAGTTACGATTTTTCTTTTCAAATTCAACTCCTTCATTTGTACAGATTATTACTTAAGAATTTTGCATTTTGTCTCTTTTTTATGTTTTACAATTTGATTTTCATAGACAAAAAAACCTTTGTTAAATTATGGCATTTACCTATTTTGAGATTCTTCTTTTGCTTATTTTAATTAGCAGTGCCTTTTTTTATATCTTTCAATAAAGAGTTTGAAAAGTAGAGAATTATAAGGCCAGTAAGTCCAATGCAAATCCATAAAAACCATTGGTTTTGCCATAAAGAAATATTTTTTGTTTGTTGTAGACCTGTGGTTGCTTTAGATTTTACAATACCGTGCGTAATTAAAGGTAGTGAAGAGATATCACTGATTTTGAAGTTTTCTATGTCATAGTTGGGTGGATTTAATGTCCAATTACCTGCTTCTATTTGGTACTTTTCGTTTGCCCTTAAGTCTGCGATCATATAAACAGGTAGTTGGGAAAACTGTATTTTGTCTATTTTTAAAGCTTGATTGTCTTCATTGTCTATTTCTAATACAATATTTTCTTCATGTAAACTTGGTAGCTCGAAATGGTTTGATTTGCTTGAGTTTATTTCAAAATCTGCGAGTAGTTCAAGGTAGTTTTCTTTTTTATTGACTTTGTTTGTTGGAAATCTTGGGGCTAAAATTCGTGCATTTCTTTTGTAAAAATTAGGTTCAAGTATTTCTAAGCTTATGTTTTCAATGGTTTGTTTTCCTTTGAAATCTATGAATATTTGGGTTTTGTTTAGGCTTGGAATAGACTTATATTTTATAGCAATTGGTTCTAGAGTTGTTAGATTATTTTCGAAAGTAGAAATTTTGTATGTGCCAATTTTTAAAATATTTATTGGTTCTGATTTTGTATCATTTATTTGAAGTTTTAAGTATTTATAATTAGTCTTTGGTAAAGGTATGTTTACATAAAAATCAGTGTTGGTATTGTCTTCAGAAGCATATATTTTATATTTATCGATTAGTCCGTACCATTGTTTTTTATCATTACTGCCACTTACATTACAAAGTTTATTTATTTTGGTGTTGGCTATATTTAGCACAATTTGGTCGATTGAGTTTTGTGTATTGTTTTCTATAGTGAAATCAGAAGAAATTTTTAATAAAACTTCCTTGGCAACAATTGGCAATTCATCCAATATTTGAAATTTTTGGTTTCTTGTACTTTTCCAAAAATAATAGGGTACTTCTTTGTTTTTAGTATCAAATATTCTAACATCACTCATGTCGGCTTTTGCAAAAGCACGTATAGAAGGAGAGATAGCTATACTATGAAGTCCGTTTGTTTTTATTTCAGGCAGCGATGTGCTAGCTTGTTTTTTTTGTGCTAAAAGGCTATTTGTTAATATAAAAAATAGCAATATAGTGTTATTGCAAATTGTTTTGAGTTTCTTCTGGTTGCACATTGTCAAGTACTATTTTTTTTATTTTTTGATAGGCAAATGACATTATTAAAATCAATATACCCAATAGAATAAAAGCTATGATTTTGCCTGTTTCAGAGGCATTCGAAATATCATAAACAAATAATTTCAGTATAGTAATTCCTATTAAAGTAAGAGCTATTATCCTTAGTTTTTTGCTTTGTTGCTTGATTCCAATTATCAAAAATGAAAATGCAAGTATTCCCCATAGAATTGGGAAAGCTACTTTTATCATTAATTTTGATGCTTTCTGATAATTTAGAATAGCCTGATTGCTTTTGTTTGTAATCGTTGTAGGTTCTATTAATAATTTTACGCCATGTAATAATACTTCATTGCTCGCTATAAAAACCAGTACAAAAATCAATATCCACATGCTCCATTTTTGTATATTTTCGGTATAATTAATTACATTTTTGTGTTCTTTCCAAACCGAAATAGCTAAGTAAATAATGCTTGCTAAGGAAATGTAATGCATCCAGAAAGCTATTTGAGTGGAGTTTGCCTGTCCAATGTTTTCTTTGAATTCTTCGAATGCTATACCCGAAAAATATACAACGTACAAAGCAATATTTATCAATGATAAAATAAAGATAGATTTTTGAGCACTTACTTTTTGGTATTTTTGGATAGCCCAATACAATATGGCAAAAAAGAATAAATGAAATGCTATAACTGTAGAAATAGGCGAATAAAAACCACTGTAATACTGTTGTGATTGATAAGAGATTTCAAATATTCCCGTGAAGTAAAGTAATATTATGCCACACAATAGAGCTATTTTTTTGTATATGAAAGGGTTTATTTCAATCGTTGATATTTTTTGAATTGTTGTTTCTTTTTGCAAAAGAAGTCTTATTGCTATGAAAGACAAAGTAGCAAAAATACCTGCAATGAATCCTTCATTGAAAATAATGGGAAGCTTGAATGTTGAGTTTGAATATATTTGTTTCCAGTCTAGAATTAGGCTAGCCAGCATTAAAAAATGTATCACTATAGATACCAATCTAAAATGAACCATTTTAGATTTTTGTGAAAGCCATAGCAATAATACAGCTTCGGCTGCCCAAAATAAAGTAATGTAATTGCCTTTGAATTGCAAAGGAACTGTAAGCGTAATAAAGGTAAGTGTGAAGCCAATGAGTAGGTATATGGCTTTTTTGTCGAGTCCAAATTTTTTAAATAAAAACCATGCACAAATCAAGTTGAAAATAGACAAGGAAAGGGTAAATAAACTGTTTAATTCTGGGTGAAATTTAGATAGAATAACCATTCCTGCCGAAAAGTAAAAGCAGGTATTTGCGATTAATATTGACAATTCTATTTTTGAAAACAATCCTTGTGTGCGTAAATTGTTTATGATATTTGTAGCAGTGAAAATGATATAAAACAAAGTTGCAAACACAAATGCACCCAAATAAGGAGCTTCTGGAAAGTCTAATACTTTGCTAAACAACCAACTACTGAATAAACATACGCTGAAAATAAAAGCCAATACATTTACTAAACTCCATTTTTTTATATAAGCAATGGCTAAAATTCCCAAATCCAAAATAATGATGTAAGTAAATAATGTTTGATAATTTCCTTCTCCAGTACTTAACATAAAAGGAACCGAAAATCCACCTATTAGAGATAAAATGGCCAGTTCCATGCGGTTGTATGAAATAGATAAAAACACACTGAATGCGGTAATGATAACCATTAAAACAAAAGCAACCGATTGGCTAAATAAATGATACTGATGAAAAGCAATGCCTATAGTGAAATAAAAAATAGCTATTGCTCCAGCTACCAAAACTGAGCTAAAAGATTTGTAGTCAGTTCTTAGTTTATGTGCAAAACCCAATATTATTCCTCCACACAATATGCCAATGCCTGCCCTTGCTGTTTCGTTTATCCAATTTTTATCTATAGCAAATTTTACAAAATAACTGATACCTAATACTAAAATAAGTACACCTATTTTGTTGATTAAGTTTTCACCTACAAATTTTTCTAAATCTGGATTTTGTTCTCTAAAACTTTCCCACCATGTTTTTTTAGGGATTTTTTGTGTCGTAATCGGTGTTTTTTGAGAAAGATTTTCAGGTTCTATATCGGTTTCAATGTTTTGAATAGGGGTAAGACTGGTGTGGTCTTCGATAGGAGTGTTGATGATAATATCTTCGTTAGGAGCTGTATTAATAACAATTGGGTTGTTATTTTTGCTAACATGGAGGTCTTGAACGATAATTGTGCTGTCGGAGTTATTATTAGAATAATCTACGCTCTGAACAATACTATTTTCTGATATTTTTTCAGATAGTTTATTCAAAATTCCATTTAAGTCTTTCAGATTCGACTGCTGGTTGTCTAATTTTTTGTCTAGGTTATTTAGTTGTACAAGGACAAAAATTACTCCAATGATTAAAAAATAAAGTGCTATTTCCATTTTTAGGCTTATATAAATATGAAATTTAAACAAAAATACATATTTATTTGCTTAAACAATATAGTGATAGATGAGGTGGACTTTTTGCATTACAGTTTTCTGCTAGTTTTTGACCCAAGGGAAGGCAGTCCAAAAATAAAGATTTCCAAGTTCTATATGTGATTATCTTTCAAAATTTTCTAACATAATTTAAAAATATGAAAACTTGTCTAATTTTAAATTTCATTTGAGATTATTTAGTAGTATTGGGTTGTGAGGAGTATTGGGTCGTGAGGACACGACCCAAGGGAAGGAGTTTTTCGCTCCAAAAACGATATTTCTTTCTTTTCCTGTGGGTAAAATTTGTAATTTTCAGAAAAAAACAGCATCAAATATTACAACAACCTTACTACCAGTAAATTGCTTAGCTTGACGGCTATG
>JAGNSI010000171.1 GCA_017988135.1 Pseudarcicella sp. | reverse complement strand
AGGCATAGATTGGAAAAAAATAAAACTAACCCTTTCTAGCAATACGCCAAATGTAAAGAATGAAATGCCAAAATTGAACTCAGAACACCTTCAATACGACGTTGTTAATGTAGCTGCAACTAGATTTTTGCCACCAGCCAATGCAGATATGTATGCTTCAGCACCCAAAGAAGTAGTTATAAAAGGATATGGAGTTAAGAGAAACAAAGAATCAACATTGGATAAATATTTTGCCATTAATGACAATGATATTAATATTTCGTTCGATATCAGCATTCCATACGATGTTTTGTCAAATGGCTTAGACCATTTAATAACGATGAAAGAATTGAAAATACCTGCAACTTTCAAATATTTATCAATACCAAGGTCAAAAGAAGAGGTAATACTTGTGGCAGAAGTTATAGATTTTGGAAAGTATAATCTCTTGAACGGTCAAGCCAATCTTATATTAGAAAATATGTTTCTTGGTAAAATTGATCTTGATTTAAACCAGACAGACGACACCTTGGAACTTTCGTTTGGTTCAGACAAGAAAATTACAGTTTTGAAACAAAAAGTATCAGAAAAAAAAGCAGTAAAATTTATGTCATCTTACAAAACAGAAGTATTTACCTATGATTTGATACTAAGAAACAACAAGAAAGAGCCAGTTGTTGTAACACTAAAAGACCAAATTCCAATAAGTGACGACAAAGAAATAGAAGTTTCTTTGCTCGAATCCAGTGGAGCAAATCCAAACACAGAAACAGGTGAGTTAGCTTGGGAAGTAAATTTGTCGGCTTCTGAATCCAAAAAAATAAGATTTAGCTATTCTGTAAAATCATTAAAAGACAAAACAATACAACAAATATTTGACTAGGTTTTAATAAAAAAGCAAAAGGTATTTTATATAGCATCAACATCGATACTAAAAGAAACGCCTTTTGCTTTTTTTGAAACAATCAAATCCTGAATTTGTTCAAGAATGAATCCTTTTACAGCCTTTAGGTGCAAACTTTTCTCTAGCTTAATCGTTAATTCGTGCAAAAATAAATTTCTTATTCTATTTACTGCAGGTTTTGACGGCCCCAAAATCCTTTCTTTCCCTAAACGTTCGGAAAGTAGCATTGCCAACATTTCAGCAGCTTTTAGTGAGTCTTTCTGTTCAAAATGTTTTATGGTGATTTTTATAATACGTACAAAAGGAGGGAATTGAAAGCTTTCACGTTCAATGATTTCTTTTTCGTAAAAAGTTTCATAATCGTTTCTAATTATCAAATCGAAAATTTCATCTTCAGGGTTATTCGTTTGAATCAAAACATTGCCTTGGTTTTTTCTACGCCCAGCCCTGCCAGCTACTTGGGTTAATAATTGAAAAGCTCTTTCATGTGCCCTATAATCGGGATAATGAATCATTCTGTCGGCATCAAAAATACAAACCAAGCTCACTCTTTCAAAGTCTAAACCTTTGGAAATCATTTGAGTACCCACAAGCATGTCTATCTCTCCAGCTTCAACTTCGCTAATCAAAGACTGAAAAGCAGACTTACTTCGAGTTGTGTCCAAATCCATTCTCGCAATTTTCGCAGAAGGAAAAATCTCAGCAAGCTCTTCTTCAATTTTTTGAGTGCCAAATCCTTTAGTGCTTACTTTTATCGAACCACAAGCATTGCATAATTTTGACTTACTTTCTCTGTAGCCACAATAATGACATTTTAATTCATTTTCTTTGGCATGAAAAGTTAAACTTACATCACAATTCACACAGCTTGGAATAGTATCGCAATCTTCACATTGCACATACGGAGAATAACCTCTTCTGTTTTGGAAAAAAATTGTTTGTAGTTTGTTATCTAAATTTTTTTTTACCTCAAATAATAATCTATTTGAAAAATCTCCTTTTATCGTTTTATTTTTTTTTGCTTCTTTAATATTTATCAACTCAATAAACGGCAATTTACCATCACCATATCTTTTTTTGAGTTGAACAAAACCGTACCTTTCTTCCATCGCATGGAAATAACTATCTATAGAAGGCGTCGCCGAACCCAGCAATACTTTAGCAGACTGACTTTTACCTATCACCAATGCGACATCTCTTGCATGATACCTTGGTGCAGGATCATATTGTTTATAAGAAGGCTCATGTTCTTCGTCCACAATTATTAACCCCAAATTGTCGAATGGTAAAAAAACAGCCGAACGTACTCCAATAATTAACTGATATTTTCCTTCAATAATTCCTCTCCATACCTCTACACGCTCATTATCCGAAAACTTAGAATGATATATTCCTAATTTAGACCCAAACACTTTTTGTAATCTTATTACAATTTGTGTAGTTAGTGCAATCTCGGGCAATAAATATAAAACTTGTGAACCGCCATCCAAAACTTGCTGAATCAATTTTATATAGATTTCTGTTTTTCCAGAACCAGTAATTCCATGAAACAAAACAATATTTTTGTCTTGAAATTCATTAAGTATTTCTTCAAAAGCTTTTTGTTGTTCTAAAGATAAATTTATTTCTTCAGCATTTTGACTGACATCTACCGCTTCAAATCTGCTTACAATTATTTCAAAGACCTCAAAAATGTTATTTTTCAAAAGCGTATTCAAAGACGATTCCGAAATGCCACTTTTAGTGAGAATACCTTTTTCAATACCTTTATTGTTTAGCTCGCTGTTTCTTAAAACAGGTACATTTCGTAAATATTGTAACAAAACATCTAATTGCTTTGGCGACTTCTCTAAAAAATTTATAAGCTCTTTTAAATTTGCTTCATTTTCATAAGCTTTTTTTAAACGTACTTTTTTGACCAATTTAGGTGTGTATTTTTCCTTTATTTCTTCAAAAAGTATAATAGCTTGTTTCTTTGCCAAATTTTTCAATAAATGAAAAATGTTTTTCAATGTCACTTTCTTCTCTAAGTCATTATAAGACAATGAATCAGATTCTTTCAATTCATTTATAATTAATAGCTCATCATCATTCAAATTTTCAATATTCTCAAAAAAAGGATTAATCTGGACCTTAGATTCACTCGAAAGTTTCAATCCAGAAGGCAAAGCCACATTCAAAACCTCACCAATACTACACATATAGTAATCTGCAATCCATTCAAAGAGTTTTATCTGACCCAAGCCAACCAAAGGAACATCATCCAAAAGCTCCAAAATGTATTTTGCCTGATATTCTTTAGGAGCTAAATTATGAATCTCAACAACAACAGCCGTTAATATTTTACTTTTTCCAAAACTCACCACAACTCTAGCACCACATTTTATAGTATCAGACATGCTTCTAGGAATCCTGTAAGTAAACAACTTGGGGATAGGAA
Source organism: Pseudarcicella sp. (assembly GCA_017988135.1). Taxonomy (GTDB): domain Bacteria; phylum Bacteroidota; class Bacteroidia; order Cytophagales; family Spirosomataceae; genus JAGNSI01. The sequence continues at coordinate 1,387 of JAGNSI010000171.1, read as the reverse complement.
CAGGCAAAATCACACTGGCAAACATTGTCACCTCTTCGCTTAGCTCATTATTTATATCTGTACCAACAAAATTATCCATACTTTGAAATTAAAAATAAACCCAAAAATACCTCATAAGCACCACAACTCACAAAAAAAAACAACCCAAAGCTCCAAACAATAAAACAACCTTAATGCATTTCTTGTTACATTTACTTTCTTTTAAAAATATACTTTGAGTTTCAAAGAAAAACATATTACGATTAAATAATGGAACTTTACAATAAAACAACACTAGAAAGTAGCAAAGTTATTACCCAATTATACAGTACATCATTTACTTTAGGCATAAAAACCCTTTCTAAAGAGCTTCAAAGTCCTATTTATGCTATTTATGCATATGTTAGATATGCAGACGAAATCGTAGATACCTTTCACACATATAATAAACGTCAATTACTAAAAGAATTTAAAGAAGAAACCTATAAAACAATAGCATCTCAAATAAGCCTCAATCCAGTATTACACTCATTTCAATTGATCGTAAATCAATACAAAATTGATCACGCTTTGATAGAAGCATTTTTAGTATCCATGGAAATGGATTTAGAACAAACAACCTATGACCAAACAGACTATCAAAAATACATTTATGGTTCAGCAGAAGTAGTAGGCTTAATGTGTCTATCTGTTTTTTGTAATGGAAATAAAGAAGAATATGAGGATTTAAAGCCTTCAGCACAAAAATTAGGTTCAGCATTTCAAAAGATAAACTTCTTAAGAGATATGAGTTCAGACTTTGAAGAAAGAGGCAGAACCTACTTCCCAACAATCGATTTTAAGAATGTTACCGCAAAAGACAAGCTAATTATAGAAAATGACATAGATTTAGACTTTCAAGCTGGATTACAAGGCATAAAAAAACTACCCAATGGAGCTAAACTTGGAGTATACCTTGCATATACCTATTATATAAAGTTATTTCAAAAAATTAAAACATATAATTTTGAAGAAATCAAAAGCCAAAGAATACGAATTTCTGACACAAGAAAGATAATATTACTAATAAAATCATATTTAAAATTTAAGTTTAATGCCATTTGATACTACTTTTTCGGTTTTCATCTTCACTTAATAGAGTTTTGAAATTTCAATCAATCTCATTATCAGTACATTGTAAATTTTCATCAAAAAACACTTCATTTTGTTGTATTAATGTTAAAAATCTCCCTACCTTTGCACTCCGAAAAAGCTCGGAAATTCAATTTGGAAATAGGAGTTAAAAAAAGATTAAAATTTATCTTGTTTAATAAGAATAAACATTTACCTTTGCACTCCGAAAAAGCTCGGAAATTTAAGTTGAAAGTAGGAGTAAAAAAAGATTAAAATTTATCTTGTTTATTAAGAA
>JAGNSI010000170.1 GCA_017988135.1 Pseudarcicella sp. | reverse complement strand
CTTTCACCCTCAATTGTACCCAATTGCAACCTGCATCTAAAGCCTCTTGAATATTGTACTGATGCAATGCTAATGTTTCGCCTTGCGATATATATTGTAGTTTACTGTACATGATAGCCTAATAATTGTGTATTGCTTGCTAAAATTTTTTCTACATAAATTTTAGCTTCCATACATGCTTTTTCTAATTCTTCACCTAAAGCCAGCTTGCTAGCTATTGCCGAAGACAGTACACAGCCTGAGCCATGTTTGGCAGACAATAAGCTGGCTTGGGTTTGAATTTTTAATTTTGTTTGGTTGTAAAACAAATAATCTACACCTATTTCTGATAGATTGTGTCCGCCTTTTAAATAAACATTACAATATTTTTTCAAAAAATCGACACTTTCTTGTGCATCTTGTTTGTTTGCTAGCAGTTTTACTTCGTTGAAATTGGGCGTTATCAAATAACATTTTTTTAGTATTTCTGTTAAATCTGACTGTGTAAAACCATCCAACAAATTGTACCCACTGCTACTTGCCAAAACGGTATCCCAAACTATTTTTATAGTAGGATTTTGTTTTGTAAGGTATAAAACTATTTCTTTTAATGTTTCTAAATTTTGTACAATTCCTATTTTTACAATATTTATAACATAGTTTTGAAACAAAGGCTTCAAAGATGCCAAAACTTGCTCTATATCCATCCAATTGGCACTCAAAAAATCGCTTTCTGTTTGAATGGTATTAGCCGTAATCACCCCAAATCCCAAACATTTGTTTTGCTCAAACGTTTTGATATCTGCCAATATGCCAGCTCCGCCTGTTGGGTCAAAACCTGCTATACTTAAGGCTATGGGTCTTTGGTATGTCATTTCAGTATAAAACTTTTCACTGCATTTAAAGGATTTTCACTTTGCCAAATACTCCCTAAAAGTGCATAATCATCGAAACCCATTTTGTATATTTCATGACGATTCGAAATATTTATTCCTCCCAATGCTACCAATTTTGTAAAAGAAAAGTTATTTATTTTACTCAAATCAAAAACAACAGATGTATAATTTATTTTAGATATACTATCAAAAACTGGACTCAAAAAAACATAGTCAAAATTGAAATTTAAATGATTAAATTCTTCTACACTATGCACTGAAGTAGAAAGTATAAAACCTTGGTTTCGATAGTTTTCAAAATCGGTAATATTGGTACTGTTTCTTTGTTTTACAGTAAAATGTAGTCTTTTCAAATGCCATTTTTCTGCCAAAAAATGATACTGATGAATGGCTATTTGTGATAAATATTTTGGTGAAATTTTTGTTAAAAAATCATCTATTTCTTCGGGTAAACTATCGGGTTTTCTCAAATGAAAAATAGGCAATCCTGCATCAAACATAGCATTCACTCTGATGGTTTCGTCTATGACTGGCGTAGGATTGCTTATTAAAATCATTGTTTAAGAATATATTTCGCTTCCCGTTTGTTTAAATTCTTCTGACTTTTCAAACATACCATTTTCTGCTGATTCCCTTATTTCTTGGGTAATTTTCATTGAGCAAAATTTAGGCCCACACATTGAACAAAAATGTGCTACTTTGGCACCATCAGCCGGTAAAGTTTCGTCGTGGTATTCACGTGCTGTGTCGGGATCGAGCGATAGATTGAACTGATCTTCCCATCTGAACTCAAAACGTGCTTTACTCAAGGCGTTGTCTCTGTACTGCGAACCGGGGTGTCCTTTTGCCAAATCGGCAGCATGAGCGGCTAGTTTGTAAGTAATTACACCCACTTTTACGTCTTCTCTGTTGGGTAAACCCAAGTGTTCTTTTGGGGTTACATAGCAAAGCATGGCTGTTCCGAACCAACCTATCATTGCCGCACCAATAGCCGACGTAATATGATCGTAACCAGGTGCAATGTCAGTAGTCAATGGTCCCAAGGTATAAAAAGGTGCTTCATGGCATTCTTTCAATTGTTTGTCCATATTTTCTTTGATAAGGTGCATTGGTACGTGACCGGGCCCTTCTATCATTACTTGAATATCGTGTTTCCAAGCTATTTTGGTAAGTTCGCCCAATGTTTCGAGCTCTCCAAATTGGGCTGCATCGTTGGCATCAGCTATAGAACCTGGTCTAAGACCGTCGCCTAAAGAAAATGCTACATCATAGGCTTTCATTATATCACAAATTTCTTCAAAATGTGTGTAAAGAAAGTTTTCTTTGTGATGTGCCAAACACCATTTTGCCATAATAGAACCACCTCTAGATACGATTCCCGTCATACGTTTGGCGGTGAGTGGTATGTATCTCAATAGCACGCCTGCATGTATGGTAAAATAAGAAACTCCTTGCTCGGCTTGTTCTATAAGTGTATCACGGAAAATTTCCCATGTAAGGTCTTCTGCTTTGCCGTTTACTTTTTCTAATGCCTGATAAATAGGTACTGTACCTATTGGCACGGGCGAATTGCGAATTATCCATTCACGGGTTTCGTGGATATTGTCTCCTGTAGACAAATCCATAATGGTATCTGCTCCCCAACGACAAGCCCAAACGGCTTTTTCTACTTCTTCTTCTATGCTTGAAGTAACGGCACTGTTACCTATATTGGCATTAATTTTTACCAAAAAATTACGCCCAATTATCATGGGTTCGCTTTCTGGGTGGTTGATATTATTGGGAATAATAGCTCTACCTGCTGCTATTTCGTCTCTTACAAATTCGGGTGTAATATGACTTACTGGTGTATTTGCTCCAAAACTATTGCCTACATGTTGATGGCAAAGGCTTTCGTATTGACCATTGAGCTGTTGGCGTAGCTCATCTACTTTTTGGTTTTCACGTATGGCTATGTACTCCATTTCTGGGGTAATAATTCCTTTTTTGGCATAGTGCATTTGCGAAACATTGGCTCCTGCTTTGGCTCTCAATGGCTTGGCGATGTGTTCAAAGCGTAGGTGATCTAGCTTTTCATCGTTTTTGCGTTGGGTACCATATTCTGAAGAAACATCAGAAAGTTCTTCTACATCTCCCCTGCCCACGATCCACTCTTGACGTATACGGGGTAGCCCTTTGCGTATGTCTATCTGAAAGTTATCATCTGTGTATGGTCCACTGGCATCGTACACAACTACAGGAGCGTTTTGCTCTAGCTTGCCGTTTACAAGTTTGGTTGGTGAGAGTGTTATTTCTCTCATGGCAACGTTTATGTCGTGAATTTTCCCTTTTACATAAATCTTTTTAGAACCTGTGATGGCTCCTGTAGAAATACTTTTTTGTTGGGGTGTTTTGTCTTGCTTGCTCATTGTTATCCTCCTTGCGTTGCTTTTATGATAAGTATTTGATCGTTGGGGTAAAGTATTTGTGTATCCCAATTTGCTTTGGGTATTACTTCGGCATTTAGGGCTACAGCCAAACCTTTGGCACTCTCACCTATGTGTAAGAGTATTGCTTGGCTAAGTGTAGCATTGCTGGGTAATTCTAAAAATTTGCTATTGATGGTAATGTTCATTCCTAATGATAAATATTGCTTTAGGAATAATTGAGTGAAGATTACACGCTATTATCGAAACTTTTCCCTTCGCCAGTATTAGCTGTATCAGGTTCAACGGGTATAATCTCAGCACTATGGCACCCCTAAAGTGTTGTAAATTTAACCTAAATATGGGAATAAAAAAAGTGGTTTGTGTTGATTTAGAAAAAATCGAGCTTTTGCTTTGGGATTGATGTTGTAGTGAAATTGAAAAACTAAAAATCCTATAGGTTTGTCTTTCATTTAAAAAAGAAGTCCGCCAAGTGTTACCCTAGCCTTCGACATAGCGATTCAACTAAATGCATGAGCGTAAGAGTATAATGATATTAAAACAACATTGAAATACACTCATGTCAGCAATAGAACTATCGAAAACATTAGAAATCCATTTGACGACCCAGATTTAAAATTAGAATAATTATAATTTTATCTGATTAATACAAATAAACACAAAAAGTACTGCAAAACTTTCGGATGTTGGGGAGTTGTGCCTCATATTTGGGCGACCGTGCAAACCTACAGACTTCGACAAGAAAACGAAACAGCAGACCGCACATTTTAGCAAATTGTTTGCCCGACACTAGACAGACCGCTTCGCAACCAAAAGAACTAAAATTTCCCACCGCACCGACTATGTGAATAAAATCTTGTGGACTACTTTTGACCAAAAGAAAATATTGCCTATTTTTGGACACAAATTAACCAATTGACAGTCGTGAAAAAATTTACAACTTTCGGTGAACATCTTAGAACACTAAGAGAATTAAATAGCTTGACTTTGCGAGAAGTTGCAGCGAGTTTAGCTCTTGACACATCACTTCTTGCAAAAATAGAACGTAACGAAAGACAACCAACTCGACAACTAATAAAACAACTTGCTGACTTTTTTAAAGTTGAAGAAAAAGAATTGGTTGATGAATTTCTTAGCGACCAAATCGTTTATAAAATTTTAAACGAGGAAACAGATTTGAATATTTTAAAGGTTGCCGAAGGCAAAATTAAATACATAAAAACTCACAATGGCTAAATACAATAGAAATATAACGGAACTTAAAACAAAGGCTGCAATGTGGTGGCCTGAAGAATTAAAAACGAGAATCAAGTTACACACAACAAATTTTTAGTATGACAATTCAAGGTGCGAACAAAGTAAAAATAGCAAAGCATCTTTATGAAATAGAAACCGTAAATATGGGAATGTC
>JAGNSI010000169.1 GCA_017988135.1 Pseudarcicella sp. | reverse complement strand
AGAGCTTCGGTATGCGTTAAAGTACTTTTGTAAACGGGTATTACTACCACTATTTTATGGTTTTCTATGGGCATTTTGTTAAATTTTGGCGGCAGCTATGGCTATCATATTGAAGATTTCTTTTACAGATGCTCCCATTTGTAGTATATGAACAGGTTTTTTCAGTCCTAACAAAATAGGTCCAATATATTCTATTTCACTGGCTTCTTTCAATAAATTATAGGCTATGTTTGCCGAAGAAAGATTGGGGAAAATCAAGGTATTGGCTCCCGTTTCGGCAAATTTAGAAAAAGGAAAATACTCTTTATTCAAAGCTGTGTCGAAAGCTAAATGAGCTTGCATTTCGCCTTCAACTATCCACTGAGGATGTTTTTTTTGTAAAACTGCGGTTGCTTCTTTCATTTTCAGTGCATCTTCTCCCAAGGCAGAACCGAAGTTGGAGTAGGTAAGCAAAGCAATTTGAGGTTTTATATTAAAATTTTCAACAGCCTGATAGGTTAGCTCCGTTATTTCTACCATTTCGTCTACCGTTGGATTGAAATTAATAGTGGTATCTGCAAAAAATATTGGTCCATTTTTGGTCAATAAAATATACATACCAGCCACTTTTTGAGCCTGAGTCTGTTTACCGATAATTTGCAAAGCGGGTCTTATGGTATCTGGATAGTTTCTTGACAAACCACCTATCATGCCATCTGCATCGCCAGTTTCTACCATCATGGCGGCAAAATAATTTCTCACTTGCATTTGCCTTCGTGCTTCTGCCAGATTCAGCCCTTTTCTTTTTCTTTTTTCATAATAAAGTAAAGTATACTTTTCTAATCTCTGGTTTTCTTCTGGAGAGCGAACATCTATTATAGTTACATCCTGTAAATCTAATTGATTGACGCTGATGAGTGTTGATATGGTGTTTTTATCGCCCAACAATATAGGAACGCATATATTTTCGTCTTTGGCTTGCTGTACTGCTTTGAGTACTTTTAAGTTTTCTGCATCTGCAAAAACGATTTTTTGAGGTGTTTTTTGGGCTTTATTGATCACATATTGCATCAATTTATTATCCAGTCCCAATCTTTTACTCAATTCTATTTCATAAGCATTCCAGTCTGTAATATGTTTTTTTGCCAAACCCGAAGCCATAGCTGCTTTGGCTACCGCTGGAGCTACGGTTGTTATCAACCGTGGGTCTAAGGGTTTTGGAATAATATAATTTCTCCCAAAAACTAAGTTATTGGTATTATATGCCATATTTACCACCTCTGGTACGGCCGTTTTGGCAAGTTGTGCCAAAGCTTTAGCGGCGGCAAGTTTCATATTGTCATCAATATCAGTTGCCATTACGTCTAATGCTCCTCTGAATATATAAGGAAAGCCCAAAACATTGTTTACCTGATTGGGGTAGTCAGACCTGCCAGTTGCCATGATAATATCTTCTCTCACTGAAGTGGCATCTTCGTAGCTGATTTCGGGATTTGGATTTGCCATGGCAAAAACTATAGGATTTTCGGCCATAGATTCTATCATTTCTTTAGAAACAATATTACCTACCGATAATCCCAAAAACACATCTGCACCTTTCATAGCATCGGCAAGAGAGCTTATGCCTTCTCTGTTTGAAGCAAACATTTGCACATATTTGTTGAGATTGGTTCTTTTGTTAGAAATCAAACCTTCTACATCAAACATCAGCATATTTTCGAGCTTTGCTCCTAAAGACAAATAGAGTTTGGCACATGAAATAGCGGCAGCTCCTGCCCCTGCTATTGCAAACTGGCAATTTTGTATAGGCTTATTTACGAGCTCTAAGGCATTTAGCAAAGCTGCAGACGAAATAATAGCGGTTCCGTGCTGGTCGTCGTGCATAATGGGAATATTCAATTCTTGCCTGAGTCGTTCTTCTATTTCAAAACATTCGGGCGACTTTATGTCTTCTAAATTTATCCCCCCAAATGTTGGCTCTAAGGCTTTCACGGTTGCCACCACAGCGTCTGCACTTGTACAGTTCAATTCAATATCAAAAGCATCTATATCTGCAAAAATCTTAAACAACACGCTTTTACCTTCCATCACTGGCTTACTGGCTTCTGGACCTATATTCCCTAAACCCAGCACAGCTGTTCCGTTTGATATTACGCCTACCAAATTACCTTTGGCTGTGTATTTGTACACATCGTCAGGATTTTGAGCAATCGCTAAGCAAGGCTCTGCTACACCTGGCGAATAAGCCAAAGACAAATCTCGCTGATTTTGAGTTGGTTTGGTTGGCAATACTTGTATTTTGCCTGGTCTACCAAATGAGTGATAATCAAGGGCTTGTTGCTTATTGATATTGATTTTAGACATTTTCTAAAAATTAGGCTTTAGTAGATATTTGGCATAAAAATCGTCGATTACTTTTACTGCTTCTGTGGGTGTTTCTACCAAAGATATCAAATCTAAATCGGCAGCACCTATATTTCCGTAGGTAAGCATGGTATTTTTTAGCCAGTCGATAAGTCCGCTCCAATAGTCTACTCCTACCAATACAACTGGGAATCGACCTATTTTTTGGGTTTGAATGAGCGTCAAAGATTCAAACATTTCGTCTATTGTGCCAAAACCACCTGGCATAATCACAAAACCTTGAGAATACTTTATAAACATTACTTTTCTGACAAAGAAATAGTCAAAATCTATGCTTTTATCCCTGTCGATATAGTCGTTGGGTTTTTGTTCAAAAGGCAATTCTATGTTTAAACCTACCGATTTACCTCCTTGTAGTTTTGCTCCTTTATTTCCAGCTTCCATAATACCAGGTCCACCACCCGTGATTACACCGTAACCATGACGTACCAATTTTGCTGCTATTTCTTCGGCATATTGGTAATATTTGTTATCAGGTTTGGTTCTTGCCGAGCCAAATATAGAAACGCAAGGCCCTATTTTAGACAACTTGTCGATACCTTCTACAAACTCAGACATTACTTTAAATATTCGCCACGATTCTTCCGAATGTATTTCCGACCAGCTATGATTTAAAAACGATTTTTTTATTTTGTCTTCTTCGGTTAGGTATTTCTCCGATTCTTTTTCTGTCATTATTTTGAAAATTTATTCCGTAAATTTATTAATAAGAAAATGTAACTTTGTTTCTAGTATTTAAAATTACACAATTTAAAATAGTGAATTTAATCTTTAAGCCCAAATCAATGTAGTTTTTATTGACAAATAAATTGGGTTTAGAGCTTGATTGTAGCAATTACGTAATTTTTGATTAATCAAAAAAATATAAAACAAATAAGAATATGAAAAATAAAATTGCTATCGGCGGCGACCATGCAGGTTTCGAATACAAAGAACAACTTATTCAATTTCTGAATGGCTTACAAAACGAAGTAAAAGATTTAGGCCCCTTCAGTAATACCTCATGCGACTATGCAGACTTTGCTCATCCAGTGTGCCAAGCAGTAGAAGAAAAAACGGCGGAATACGGTATTTTGATATGTGGCAGTGCAAATGGCGTAGCCATGACCGCCAACAAACACCAAGGAATCAGGGCTGGCTTGGCTTGGAATACCGAAGTTTCGTCACTCATACGCTTGCACAACGATGCCAATGTACTCTGTATTCCTGCCAGATTTGTGAGTATAGAAGAAGCCATAGAAATAGTACAAGTATTTTTAACTACCGAATTTGAAGGAGGTCGCCATCAACTAAGAATAGACAAAATTCCTTGCTAAAAACACCCACAAAAGGATAATGATGAGATTTGAAATATCTCCAATTATCCTTTTGAATTTTTTAAATGTATAGCATGAAAACAAAGCTTGAGCTAGATACTTTCTTTGAAAAAATCGATAAATTTCAAACCGAAATTACCGCTTTAAGGTCTGTAATATTAGAAACCGAGCTCACTGAAGAACTAAAATGGGGAGTTCCCTGCTACACTTATAAGGGAAAAAACATTGTACTCATCAATGCTTTCAAAGAATACTATTTTATCAGCTTCGTAAAAGGCGTTTTACTAAAAGACCCACACCATATTTTGGTAAAACAAACCGAAAATTCAAATGGCGTAAGACTGGTAAAATTCACCAACTTAGACGACCTCATTGCCAACAAAACATACCTCAAAGCATATATCAACGAAGCCATTGAAAACGAAAAAAAGGGTTTGAAAGTAAGCTCCACTCCCATTCAAGAACTCAACTTCGACCAAGAATTGACTGACATTTTAGAAAAAGACGAAGAATACAAAAACGCATTCGAGACACTGACAGCAGGCAAGCAAAGAGGCTACCACATTTACTTTTCGTCAGCCAAACAATCTCAAACAAAAATAGACAGAATATTAAAAGTAAGAAACCGAATTTTAAATGGGAAAGGCATCAACGATTGTACCTGTGGTTTTTCAAAAAAAATGCCGAGTTGCGACGGCTCTCACAAGCATTTGATGGAGGGAAAATGAGCCATTTAAATTGCCAATTCAATAAAAATATTCATACGTAAGATTTCAACTTCAAAATTGATATTTTATCGATTTTTATAGTTCTTTGAGAATATTGTTTTTCAGTAAAGTTTATATACTTTTGAAAATAGAGTTAATTAATTATGGTGAAATAGAGGGCCTGTACACTTGTTGGATCGTATTTAACACAACATCACTATGACAAGAAATGAATTAATCGAACTTGCAAACAAAATAGTTAAGTGTGAAGGAACAGAAGCTGAAATTAATGAAATGATAGAG
>JAGNSI010000055.1 GCA_017988135.1 Pseudarcicella sp. | reverse complement strand
ACTTCGGCTATATTGGTGATTACGTCTATAACTCTATCGGAAGGATTAAACTCCAAATCGCCTTGGGTGTAATAGCCATAAACTACGGTTTCGCCAGTGGTGATTTTGCCAGAATCGGGTTTCAGCACTTGGGTAATCATATTCAAGAAAGTAGATTTCCCGATACCATTTTTACCTATAATACCTATCCTGTCTTTACGCTGAAATACATACGAAAAGTTTTGTACTACTTTCAAGGCTCCGTATGATTTTGTAAGGTCGTCTATTTCTAGAATCTTACTCCCTTGTCTGCTCATTTTCACGTTCAAAGTTACTTTTGAGTCGTCTTTGGTTTGAGATGCCTTGTCTTTCAGGTCATGAAAAGCGTCTATTCTATATTGTGCTTTGGTACCACGTGCCTTGGGTTGGCGACGCATCCATTCTAGTTCGGTACGTAAGGTATTTTTTGCTTTGTCTATACTTGCTGCTTCAGAGGCTTCTCTTTCTGCTTTTTTTTCTAAGAAATAACCGTAATTTCCTTTATAGGTATGAATATTACCGTTTTCCAGTTCAACGATATTATTACAAACTTTATCTAAAAAGTACCTATCGTGAGTAACCAAAAGTAATGTAATATTTTGTGCAGAAAGTATTTGTTCCAGCCACTCTATGGTTTCGAGATCCAAGTGGTTGGTAGGCTCATCAAATATCATAAAGTCTGGCTCTTCTATCAAGACTTTCGCCATGGCTACTCTTTTGCGTTGCCCGCCAGATAGTTGAGATATTTTTCTTTCTACGTCTGCGATTCCTAGTTTACCTAAAATCTGCTTTACTCTACTTTCATAGTCCCAAGCTTGGTGCAAATCCATTTGTTCGAGTGCATCTGCCATCAAATCCATATCTTCGGGATGCAATAGCGATTTTTCGTAAAGCTTTAGTGCTTTATTTGCAGCTGAGTCTCCTGCAAAAAGTGTGTCTATAACCGATAAGTTTTCGTCGAAAATAGGATTCTGGAACAAATAACCCACCGATATACCTTTGCGAAAGCTCACTGTACCTTCGTCGGCTGGTACTATTCCAGCAAGGATATTCATCAAGGTAGTTTTGCCTGTACCGTTTTGCCCTACCAAAGCTACTTTGTCGCCTTTGAGTATGCCGAAGTTGATATTTTTGAACAACCAACGTTCGTTATAATTTTTTGAAATGTTTTCTGCAGATAAATAATTCATACACAAAGGTAAGGCGAAGAGTTGAAAATAGCAGGTTTAGGTTTAAAATCTTTGCTGATGTATGGTGACTGTAAGCTTTTATTTTTTGGATTTTAAATTTTCTATTTGAATCAAGCTTAAACCTGTTGCTTGGGCTATTTTTTCGACAGATAAACCAAGCTGTATTAGATTTTGAGCTATTTCAAGACTTCTTTCATTTTTTGCATTAAATTTTGCTTCAGTTTCTAAAGTAAACATTTCACTTGCTTTCAGGTGTAAACTGTCCAAATATCTGTTGTAGCCATACTGGTCGTCTTTATGAAGTCGCATTATATCCAATACTTCGCCTGCTTCTTTTAGCCCTTTAGCTTTAAAATGGTCTTGTACTTCGCTTTTTTTCAAAAAGTACACCCACTCATCGAGGGTATCTTTGGCAATGTCGTTGAATTGATTGACTTTCAGTAAATAATACTCGGGAAAAACATCCGACACTTCTTCTTTCAAAAATGTTGTTTTTTGTTTTTCAAAAAGACCTAATAAGTCTCTTTGATGAAGTCCAATAAAATCTGTTTTGCCTTTGTAAATATAGTCTTGTCCTTGCCCAAGATCAAAATAAACGATATTAATAGAAATTACTTTTTTGATTTCTGAATAATTTTGTCCTATATTCAAATTCTCAGAAATAGTTTTAGAAACGCCATACGCCATTCTATGAAAAAAGTCTATTTCATAGCTGCTTTGTATTTCAATGATAATGAGTTCATTTTTTGAGTTTTGTGTAAGAATATCTACACGATTAAATCGGGCGGCGTTCCGCTTGTCATCGTCAAATTCTTGATTACTTTCACTTTCTAGAATCTGTTCGATTGTGATATTATCAAACAAAAGCTCGCTCAAAAAACCTTCGAGTACAACAAAGTTGGCTTTATTTCTCAAAAGTCTTTTAATAGCCCAGTCGAAACGTATCAGTTTTTTACTCATTTTATTGTAATATTTTAATGCCACAATTTACACCTATTTAAGGGTAAATTAAAATCAATAAAGCAATAGGCTAGTTTTTAAATCAACTGTACAAATTGATTTTCTAGTGTGACATTAAAATGAATATCAGCCTTTAAAGCCCTAAATACTTTCAAAATTGTATCAATAGTTGCACTATTTGTACTACTTTCCAATTTTGAAATTTGCGATTTCTGAACGCCTACAAGTTGCCCCAATTGCTCTTGAGTCAAGTTTCGCTCTTGCCTTGCTGATTTTATCATACGCCCTAAAATATCCATTCTTAGCTCATATTCATATTCATCTCTTTCTGTAGTTCCTACTTTCCCAATGTACTTGTCTTTCATTTCGGCAAGCGAATAGGATACATTTTCTTTCTTTGACATTTAGCTATTTTTTTTGTTTGTTTTCAAAATAATTTTCTCGAATCTTCACTGCTCTGTCAATTTCATTAATTGGAACTTTGTCACTTTTTTTAACAAAACCATGAGTTGCCATTACTAATGTTTCTTTCCCGTCAGTCTTATCCCAAAACGCTAAAAGTCTAATCTGCAAACCGGAATAATGCGTCCTAAACTCCCAGATATCTTGCTTTAATTTCTTAAACAATCTTGGATCATTAGTTTGCTCAGCAAGGTCAATATTATAAAACACTTTTTTGGCTGTTTTAAAATCTAATTCTGAAATAAATTTTTCAGCTTCTTCTAAAAATCGTGTTTCAAAATATTACATTCACTTTAAAATAATTCCGTAATAATTGACAAAACAAAATTATAAATGTTTCAAAATATGGCAACTTAAAATATAAGGGTAAAATCAATTTTCAAAAAGTAAAAACTAATAGTTTTATCCCAAAAACACAAAAATTAGGTTTGAAATTATCCGACATCACTTCCCCATGAGCATTTGTATAAGTTGGTCTTTTTCTTTGAGACGCATTTCGTATTGGTCTATCAGTTTTTCGTAGGTTTCTTTGGTTTCGGTATTAATGTATTGCTCTACCAAACCCATTGCTGTTTGATTATTGTAAAGGTTAAAAACATTTTTTTTGTTACTATCTAGCAATGCAGATATTTCTATTTCCAACAATTCTGCTATTTTATGAAGCCTTTCTACTGTTATTTTAGTGTTTTCATTTTCTAGTTTAGCATACGATGACTGTGATATATTCATTTCATGAGCCATAAATTCTTGGCTGTAGCCTTTCAACTCCCTGTACTTTTTTATATTCTCGCCTAGCATTTTTATAGTTTTTAGTTTTTTTTCACAACTTACTAAAGTATTCAAATATCGAATATTATTCATGGATATGTTTTTAAAACATTTGTATTGTAAACACAAAATCAAAATTCAATAATTAACCCCAATTATCAATATGACTTTAAAAATCAACAAAAAGACTATAAAGTTTCAAGACTAGTCCACTTGATTAATCTAAAATCAAAAAAAATATTTAAAAAATGAAATTCAAAAAATTTATTATTAATTTATCAATAATTGCAAGCGCATTTGCATTAGCCAATTGCAAAGATGCACCAGTGGCTTCAACGCAACCTGTAACTACCTTTTGGAAACTTGACAGAAACCAATTTGGCACTTGTAGTCCCATAGGGCTTAATGATAATATTACAGGTCAAATAAAAGTACAGTTTCTAGCCCATACTGGAAATGGAAACGTTGCAACATTTGGCCAAAATTTTAATCAAAGTTTCGATTTTAGTTGGAACAGTCTACCCGAAGAAATAAAAGTGGAAATGCCAGAGTCTGGGGCAACTGGCGTTGTAGTTACAGCTAACTTGGACTGTAATCAATGTGGAAGATTTTACCAAAATGATAAATACTGCTATTATCCAGGAAGTATAAATTTTATTAATTCAAGAGTAAATTTTGGAAATACAATTATTTTTAAAGGAACAGTAATACCAAGAAATTTAAACATCGAATTATTGCATGAAAATGCAACATATTGTTCAAAATAATTTTCTTCAATTAAAAAAACAAAAAAATGAAAAAGATACTACTATTTTTCGCATTAGCTACCCTTACAGTGGCTTGCAAAAAAACTGATATTAAAGAAGAAGAAAGCACCTATGATGTTTTCAAGATATGGAGAGAAGGTGGCAAAGCACTTACCTCCAAAAATAATATTTCAATTATTGCCAATGGATTTTATTCTGTACCGAACGAACCTACTATAGGAATCAGTGCTGACCTAAAATCGTTGAAATTTAACAGTAAAATCTATAATAAAAACTTTTACATCAACGATATTTTGATAGAAAGTGACCAAACTGACCCGAATATCTTTTACAGACAGATAGACCGTAAAACTTACATAAATAATAGTTATGAAACGAACCCGATTTACAGTAAATTTTTGTCATTTTTTGGCAAGCCCATGCGTGTAAAGTTTTTTATGCACGATAAAAACATAAAAGGCAAAACAGCAGAAGGTGTTACAGAAATACAAAAAGATATCTACATTCCAGAGGTTATCGCCATCAAACTCAATGGAGATCTATACAAAAAAGACATCAATCTGAATGAAGACTTAGAAATATCTTGGAATCCTGACACCAAAAACAAAGCACCAGTATTGGCAACTGTAATGGGACAGCTTGGTAAAGAAATAAAAACCATCTATAAGGTTTCGGATGTGGATAATGGAAAAATCATTATTCCTAGTGCTGAGCTCAAAGATATAGTTGCAGGCTCGGAAGTGCATCTAACCATATCTCGTGGCAATGTGGCTACTCTAAACGTGAATGACGAAAATGTAGACATAAATGTACTCACTTATTGTGCAAAAACAAGCTTAAAAGCAGTAAGATAGCCATTTATAAATTTTCAAAAAAAGACAAATCTAACATTTAGGTTTGTCTTTTTTTATGTTTTTTTAACACAATCAAAAATACCGTTCAGCTTTGAAAAAGCGTTTTTAAAGAATAAAATATAGTTTCAAAAAATTTATCCTAAAAAACAAATGAACAAAAATCTACCTGCTTTATCGTTTTTATTGCTGCTAATACTTCTTGCCGCCTGCCGAACCTCAGAAATAGACCATGAAATACCTTTTGAAGGCAAAAAATTAGTTTTAGCATCTGTACTTAATGCCAATCAGCCTTTTACAATTACTGTAAATCAAACTTTTGCACCTACAGGAAATATCCCAAAAAGTACTGCCGTCGGCAATGCTTTGGTCATCCTCAAAGAAAACAACATTACAGTAGACACGCTCCGCCATGAGGCAAATGGAAAATACGTTTCTCTAAAAAAATATTTACCCAAAGCATTATCAAAATATTCATTTGAAGTAAGTGCAGAAGGATTTTCCGATGTAAAATCTGAGCCATTTACTATGCCATCCAATACCATTAGTTTCAAATACGACACCATACATTCTTTTGAGCCCGCCTTGAGCTACAAAGCAGGCAACGATTTGTTTAAAATCAGTATCAACACACAAAACGATTCCGATGAATATTATGCTATATTTTTTGAATTAGGTTCACAAAATTATCAGTTTATTGAATTTTTCGACGAATCAAAATCATCTGACTGCTATTTTACCAACTACAATAATTTATTGAATAGTACGAAAAATACTGTTTGGGTTTTTAAAAATTCTTGCATTCAAAACAAAGACCTCAACATTCGTTTTCTAGTACCCCAAGCAGAAACACAATATGGCAACACAATAATTTTCAAACCATGGAACAAACCCAAACTTCATATCATAAAAATCAATAAAATATTGGGCGAATACCTTAGTAAACAAAAACAACCCGAAGGTTCTGGGCTAATTTTCCAAGCTCCACACAAAACTTTTAGCAATATCAACAATGGCTACGGCATAGTTTCGGGCGTAACAGAAAAAATAGTGGAGCTAGAAATACTATGCGATTATTGTACAAAATAGTCGTTGTTTAGGCTTATTAAAAATTCAAAAAAAATGACTTCAAAAAAAACTATCCTCAGCATTTTTATTATATTTTCTGTACTATTCAATAGTTTAGCTCAAGAAAAAATCCTACTCAGTGGCTTTGTAAAAGACAGTATTAGTGGCGAAAAACTAGTGGGTGCTTCTATTTTCTGTATCAACTCCCAACAAGGAATAGTAACCAACAATTATGGTTTTTACAGCTTAACTGTACCCAAAGAAACCCTAACTATTAAACTGAGTCACGTGGGTTACAAATCACAAACAATACTTGTAAATGCGAGACAACAAGAAGTACTTACCCTAAAGCTCAGCCCCACAATAGCACAAATAGAAGAGGTAGTGGTAAAGCATCATCAATCTACACTTTCTGATTTAGGCAAAATAAATTTGTCTGTTGCAAAACTCAAACAAGTACCTTCTTTCCTTGGTGAAACAGACATCATAAGAGCACTTGCCACAACGCCTGGCATTAGCACAGGCACAGAGGGCAACACAGGACTAAATATCAGAGGCGGCACTCCCGACCAAAATCTTATATTGCTAGACGAAGCACCCATCTATAATGCAGGTCATATTGGGGGCTTTTTCTCTGTCTTCAATCCCATGGCTATCAAAAGCATGGATGTCTATAAGTCTACTTTTCCAGCACGTTTTGGAGGCAGATTATCCTCTGTACTAGACATTTCTCTCAACGATGGCAACGAAAAAAAGATAAAAGCAGAAGCAACATTGGGTTTACTAAATTCTAATATTTGTATTGACGGCCCTATCAAAAAAGAAAAATCTAGCTTTTTGCTTGCCGCAAGGTATTCCAATATGAAATGGCTACAAATGCTTAGTACTTTGGGTTCAAATGATGTTCATTATTTTGGATTTTATGATATCAATGCAAAAGTAAATTATCAGCTTAGTCCAAAAACACAGGCTTTTGTGAGTTTTTTTAAAGGTTCAGATGATTTTACAAGTATCAGTAAAGAAAATAACGAAAAATCTGACCTAAAATTTGGTTGGGGAAATACCACAGGTACTTTTCGTTTAAGCCATATTTTCAACCCTAAAGCTTTTGGAAAAGTGGCTTTAGTATATGCCAAATACCAAAATGAATTCGACTACAAAAACGAAATCTCTGGCAAAAACATTTTGGAATACCGCAACTTCAATACACAATCGCACGTAAAAGATTGGATGCTGAAGCTCCGCTTAGATCTTTACCCAACTGCGAAGTTCTCGCTAAAAACAGGCATAGACGCTATTGACCACAATTTTATGCCATCATCAATGCAAAGTTCGGTACCTATCAATTCAGATTCTATTTTAAACATTAAAGAACAATTTTCTGCCAAAGAAATCGCTTTTTATACCGAAAACATTTATCAATTTTCTCCTAAATTAAGTGCCAACTTGGGCTTTAGATTTACAGGTTATGTTACACCTAAAAATACTTTTTGGGGAGCAGAGCCAAGGCTTGGGCTACAATATCAAGTAGGCAAAAACTGGGACTTGAAGTTTGGAGCCAGTAGCATGCAACAATTTGTACATTTGTTGAGCAATTATGGTTCTGCCATTTCGAGTGACCTTTGGTTGCCTGCCACTAGTAAAGTACCGCCGATGCAGTCGAGTCAATTTACGCTTGGCTTGAGCAAAAGCATTGCTCACAAGGGCATAGATTTTAGCTTTGAAACTTACTACAAAACCATGTCTAATCTGATAGACTATCCAGAGGGCAAAGATTTTTTATTGACAGGTTTTGGCAAAACTTGGGAAAACGAAGTTGAAAAAAATGGCAAAGGTAAAGCGTATGGCATGGAACTATATTTGGCAAAAACCACAGGTAAACTTACTGGCTGGGTTGCTTATACATTGTCTCGCTCTGAGCGACAATTTGCTACTATCAATAATGGAATTGCTTTTCCTTCTAAATACGACAGAACGCATCTTTTCAATATTGTAAGTACCTACAAATTGAACAAAAAGTGGCTTATGAATGCCAGCTGGACATATCAAACAGGGCATGCAACTACATTGCCTGTAGCCGCTCTGAAAGACAAAAACAACGAAACAGTTTTGGTATACACAGAAAGAAACCAACAACGAATGCCTGCTTTTCACCGATTAGACCTTTCGTTTACCAAAAAAATAATCAGGAAAAATGGTGGGGAAAATAATCTAACTTGGGGAATTTTCAATGCTTATAATAGAGCTAATCCGTCGGCTTTAGAAGTAAAACAAAAAAACAATGGCACCTCATCTAGCTTGAATATTTACAAGCATGCCATTTTTCCAATCATTCCTTCTATCAGCTATACTTGGAAATTTTAAAAAAACTAAAATTTATACCAAAAGAGGCTGCATTGCTGCGGCCTCTTTTGGGTAATTTTGCAAATCAAAAAATCAACCTTTACGATTTTTAAATATATTGGTTAATTATGTTTTCTAACCATTCTTGTTTACCACTTTTTTGAGCTGGCTCGTTGATGCCTAGTGCAATAGTCCTCAAATCTTCTAAGCTTAATTTACCTTGCTCAAATTCTTTTCCTTTTCCTGAGTCAAAACTTGCGTAACGTTCTTTTCTGAAAGATTTGTAGGCAGATTTATCCAAAATATTATTTGCTATTATCAAACTTCTTGCAAAATTGTCCATTGCACCTATGTGTGCATGAAAAATATCTACTAAATCAGTTGAATTTCTTCTAGTTTTAGCATCAAAATTTATACCTCCAGTGGTGAAACCTCCGTTTTCAATAATCACGAGCATAGCTTCTGTAAGTTCGTTAAGATTATTTGGAAACTGATCGGTATCCCAACCGTTTTGATAGTCACCTCTGTTGGCATCCATGCTACCCATCATGCCAGCATCTGCTGCCACTTGTAACTCATGCTGAAAAGTATGACCAGCCAAAGTAGCATGATTTACCTCTATATTCAACTGAAAATCGTTCTCTAAACCATATTGACGCAAAAATCCTATCACGGTAGCTGCATCAAAATCATATTGATGTTTAGTAGGCTCACATGGTTTAGGTTCTATGAAAAATTTACCCTGAAAACCATTTTTACGAGCATAGTCTCTTGCTATAGTCAAGAATCTACCTAAATGCTCGGTTTCTCTTTTCATGTCGGTATTTAGCAAGGTCATATAACCTTCTCTACCTCCCCAAAACACATAATTTTCGCCATTCAGTGCTATGGTTGCATCTATGGCATTTTTCACTTGTGTACCTGCATAGGCTAATACCTCAAAGTTTGGATTGGTAGATGCACCATTCATGTATCTTGGATTAGAAAATACATTGGCAGTACCCCAAAGTAATTTTACGCCAGATTCTTTTTGTTTTTCTTTGGCATAAGCTACTATTTGGCTAAGGTTGCTTTCATATTGTGATAAAGAATTTCCTTCATCTATAAGATCTATATCGTGGAAACAATAATATGGAACGCCCAATTTGGTTATAAACTCAAATGCAGCATCCATTTTAGCTTTTGCCATTTCCAAAGTATCATTTGGATTGTTCCAAGGGAATTTTTTAGTTGCTGGACCAAATGGATCGCCACCTTCACCACATAGGGTATGCCAGTAACTAACAGCAAACCTTAGGTATTCTTCCATGGTTTTGCCACCTACTATTTGTTGCGGATTGTACCATTTATAAGCAAGTGGGTTGTCAGACTCACGACCTTCAAATTGAATTTGATTGATTCCTTTAAAATGGATATCATTTCCTAATGTTAAATTAACCATTGTTTTTTTGTATTTTATATATAACGATATACTAATTTATAACTTTGATGCAAATATACAAATAAAATATTTATTAAATGTACTATAGACAATTATAATTTTTTATTTAAAATAAATATCAATAGGCTATTGTAAATAAATTATAATTGTAAATTTGTTTTCAAAAAAATACAGAACAATGTCGCAACAACAACAAGAAATAAACATAGAGCTTTCTGAAGAAATAGCGGAAGGAGAATACGTAAACTTAGCCATGATTGCACACTCTCAAAGCGAGTTTGTGTTGGATTTTATAAGATTAATGCCAGGCGTACCTAAGGCCAAAGTAAAGTCTAGAGTAATAATGACACCTGACCATGCTTACAGATTATTGCATGCTTTACAAGACAATATCAAAAAGTATGAAGAAAATCATGGTGCTATCAAAGAGGATGAAACCCAGATTGGTTTTCAGTTTCCTAACTACAATGGCCCTGTGGGTGAAGCCTAATTCAAATAATATTTTATAGATTTTCTAAAGCGATAAATGCAATCTAATACGTCTCCTATTGGGATTTTTGACAGTGGAATTGGGGGTTTGACGGTAGCAAAAGCCGTAACTAGGCTTTTGCCCAATGAAGACATTATCTATTTTGGCGATACGGCACATTTGCCCTACGGCGACAAGTCTGCCAGTGCTATTCAGGCTTATTCGGTGAAAATATGTAACCTATTGCTTGAGAAATCTTGTAAAGTAATATTGATAGCTTGCAACTCGGCATCAGCCGCTGCTTATGAACTGGTAAAAGAATATATTGGCAGCAAAGCTTTGGTTGTAAATGTAATAGACCCAGTGGTGGATTATATTGCCAATAATTTTGAAAATCAAAAAATAGGGCTCATTGGCACTAAACAAACTGTAAATTCGGAAATTTACTTCAACAAAATAGTTAATCTAGAAAAAAACATTCAACTCCAATCGTTGGCTACTCCACTTTTGGCTCCTATGATAGAAGAAGGTTTTTTCAACAATACCATTTCCGAACAAATCATACACGAATATTTATCTAACAATCAACTATCAAATATAGAAGCACTTATACTTGCTTGCACCCACTATCCGCTCATAAAAACACAAATAGAGAAATACTATGGCGGAAATGTAAATGTGTTGGATACTTCTGAAATTGTTGCCAATTTCTTAAAAGAACAACTTACTTTAAAAAACTTGCACAACAATGTAAAGGTTTCAAAAAAGCATTTTTATGTTTCGGATTATACAAAATCGTTTGAAACCTCTACCAAAATATTTTTTAACGAACAAATAGAACTTTCTCACTATCCTTTGTGGGAGTAGTATTCAATAAAAAAGCCTTTAATTTTCAGATTAAAGGCTTTTTTACATTATTTAATTTTGTTTCCTTTTATTTTTCGATTATTTATTTTCATTTCTTTGATTACTTCTTTGGCAAGCATGAGCCTAATTTTCTCTTTTTTATGAACTACAAGGTATTTTAGCCCTTCAAACTCTAACCTAGAATATTTGGAATTCCCTTTTTCGTCAACTAATTGATAAAAGTATTCGCCTTTTTCGCCTACAACTGGGGCAAAGTGAAATGCTTTAGAATTTTTCACACCTTGCTCAAATGAAATCAAAAGATGTCCATTTTTCTGACCCGTTAGCAGTCCTGGTGTGAGTTCATCTAGTGTGATTCTGTTGATATATTGTCCATTTTGCAACACTACCTTTCCTCCTGTTACGCTGGCATCACTTGCACTTACTTCTCGCTCTAGGTCTAGCTTGGCATCATTATAAAACTGTATGCGACTGAGCTCTATGTTTTTTTCTTGGAGATAGTGCATCATACTTCCCGTAAGATAAGTTTGTTTAGAGCAATTGCATAATAAAATACTGGCAATGAATAGTGTTATGAAGTTCAATCTTTGTTGGTAGCGCATATTTCTTTTGTTTTTTTATTGTTATTGAAAGATGTTTTGGATTTTAGTTGCTGCCTAAAAACGCACGAAACGTTTCTTTATTAGATAGCTGTTGAATAAATATTTCAAGGTTTTTGTTTTCTTGCTTCAATGTATTTTTTTCTTTGTGCAAAATCATTTCTATGGTTTGCAACGCTATAGTTTGCGGCACTAAGGTAGTTTGAATCCCCAACCACTGTTGTTGCTGATTTATTATACCTATCATTTCGTTTTCTGTTTGCTTAATATTTGCTTTGAGCTCAGCTATTATTGTTTTCTCGGCAACTGTCAATTCCTGATTTTGGGGTTGATATTGCTGAGTAAGTTTTAACAAAGATATTAAATCATTTTTTTTATATGCCAAAATTACATTTTGAGCTATCGTATTTATTTGAAATTCTTGCTCTAAATGTTGGATTTTATCTGGATGAAATTCTTTGATAAGGCTTTTGTAAAGGCTTTTACAAGCTGTTTTTATATCTTTTGGTTTTACTAAATCTTGGTTCTGTAAAGTCTGAGTTTGGGAATTTCTTTGGTTACTTTCATATTGTTGCCAAGTATTTCTTTGCAGATCTGTCATATGGGCTTTCAATAGTTCTATTTCGCCAGTTTGTACTTTTTTACCCAAATACATCCATTGATGTATGCTATACTCAACGATAAACTGTTGAATTTTGATTTTTTCTTGGTCTGTAAAATAATCATTGCCAAGGTATATTTTGAGTAAACTGATATATTTATCTATTCTTTTGTTTTTTTTCTGAAGTAATGGATTTAATATCTCATTTTTATAACGAATAATGTTTTTAATTTTTTCGTTTTCGTTTTTTATACTTTCTTGCAGGTCATTTAATTGCTCCAACATTTGTTGGATTATTGGCGTAAAATAGTCTTTAGCAAAAGCATTGGGCTTATAGGTAAGTTCTCGATTATGTTCTGGCTCTTGCATTTGATTAAAAAATATTAAATATGATTACAAAGCAACAAAAAAAATATTATATAGGTGTATTATTGGCGGTATTTGGTGCTGTATTTTTTGCAGGAAAAGCTGTGATTGTAAAATACTGTTTTATTCATTATAAAGTAGACACTATAGGTTTATTGGCATTGAGAATGCTTTTTTCAGCGCCTTTGTATTTGATTGTTTTATGGCTAGAGCCTAAAAAAAATCTAACAAACTCCCCTACAACATTACAAAAGAAAGATTGGTTTTATGTGATTTTAGCAGGAACTATGGGCTATTATTTAGCATCATTTTTTGACTTTTGGGGCTTACAGTATGTGACTGCTGGCATAGAACGCTTGGTTTTGTTTGTTTACCCTACTATTGTGGTATTGCTTGGTGCTATAGTTTTTAGAAAAAAAATTACACGCAACCAATATATTGCTTTGTTTATTACCTATCTAGGTGTGTTCTTAGCCTTTTTCCCAGAAATATTCTTAACTCATAAGGTTCAAAAAAATTTATTTTTAGGTAGCTTTTTAGTCTTCCTGAGTGCTTTTACCTATGCGGTGTATTTGGTAGTTTGCGGAAAGGTGATTCCAAAGTTTGGCACTATTCGTTTTACATGTTATGCAATGTTGGTTTCTACAGTTTTGATTTTGACACATCATTCTATAGTCAATACCCAAAGTTTGGGCGGTTATGAAAGCAATATTTATCTTTTTGCTATACTGATGGCAGTGGTTTGTACGGTGATACCTTCTTTTATGATAACAGAAGCTATCAAAAGAATTGGGTCAAGCAATACTTCTATTATTGGTAGCATTGGCCCCATTACTACTATTGTTTTGGCTGTGTGCTTTTTAGATGAAACCTTTGATATTTGGCAAATTTTAGGCACAATCACAGTAGTTTGTGGGGTATTGCTGATAAGTTTGTCAAAAAAGTAACTTTAGTCTGAAAAGTATTAACTACCGAATTCTAATTTGACCCAAAACCAAAACCTTATAATGTTTTGGTTAGATTTTACAAGGATAGCCAAACAAACAATTGCCTTTGATAAGCTGCGCTACATTGCTGGGTACAGACTCTTCCCAACCATTTTCACCGTTTTGAATGGCTTGCAATACTTTGTCGGCATTGATATCTAGCAGGGTTTTATCGTAGTTTTCAATATCTACAAACTTATGGTTGTCTTGTAAATATTGGTATAAACCTTTGAGATGTGCTGGCGGAGTAAACTCTTTGGAGGTAACTATATTTTCGTTTTCGTTTTTAGTGGGGTGCAAGTACAGTTTTATTTTTGTACCAAAGAGTTTGGAAAAGGCACCTAAAATACCACCCGGATGATTGATATAATGAGTTTCGTCAAAAATATATGTCAAATTGGGAAGCCCCAAAATAAGCCCCATTCTCACTTTCGAGAATGCACTGAGGTACTCGACCAAGCGATAATATTCATGAAAATTGGAAATCAGTACCGTTTGCCCCAATGAGCAAAGTATATCCACTCTGTCTAAAAAATCTTTTTCATTGATATTTTCATTACCACTTTGAAGGTTTTTCAGAGTAAGTTCAGAGAGAATCAAAACTTTATCGTCGTCTACATCTGGCTCATTTTCAAACTGTTTAACACCTTTTTTCATCATGTCCATTGTAACATTGGTTACTGGCCTGAACCTACCTCTGATTGCCAAAAGGTGTTTTTTGTAAAATGCTTCACTTGGTTGTAGCACATTGCCATCTGGACCAAAAAGTGCCGCATTGGTAAAGCCATTTTTAACCAAATAAAGAGACATTAGTCTATTGTCTACCTCTTTAAAGTCTGGCCCTTTAAACCGTACCATGTCTATTTCTATTCGATCTGGCGAAAGATCATCCATGAGCGACTGCAACAATATTTCGGGATGTTCATGATAATAAAAACAGCCGTACATCAGATTTACGCCTATTATTCCCAAAGCCTGTTGCTGTAAAACATTGTCGTTGTCTTTCATTTTTACGTGAATCACAACGTCGTTTGGCTGACTATTGGGTGTAAGCTGAAATCGTAAACCTATCCAGCCGTGTGCATTGTTGTCTTTTTTGTAATTAAGTGCCGAAACGGTATCTGCAAAGGCAAAAAAAGTACGCTCAGAAGCGGTTTCGTTGAGCCTTACATTGAGTAGTTTATACTCTCTGTCTAGCATTTTTGTAAGTCTGTGTTCAACCACATATCTACCCGATGGCTCTTCGCCATAGATAGCGTCAGAAAACGCCATATCATATGCCGATATTGTTTTGGCAATTGTACCTGCTGCGCCACCTGCCTTGAAAAAATTTGCTGCTACATCTTGCCCTGCACCTATTTCAGCAAATGATCCGTAAATTCTTTTGTCGAGATTGATGTAAAGTGCCTTTTGTTTAGTGCCTAAATTTTTATTGTAGTCGAGCATTTTTTTATTTTCTTTTGGTGGAGAAGTTTTTTACTTCTTCAATTTTCAATTTAATAAGAATTTATAACCGAAATAGCTTTTAAATTCAATTGAGTGGACATTTTTATTTGAAATAAAACATAATGCTTGAGCATTTGTTTATAAATTTTCTACTTCTTTTACAGATAACCCAGTTAATTTTGCAATATCTGGTATAGGCAAGCCCATTTGTTTAGCTGACTTTGCAACTTCTAGTTTACCTTCTAGTTTGCCTTCTAATTTCCCTTCAATTTTTCCTTCATCAAAAGCTGTGTCAATCACTCCTTTCAAATCTCTATACGATTTTAAGCTATTTTCATATTTATCCAAATCTACTTGACCATATTTTGCCAATTCAGCTTTGTCGAATGCTTGTGTAAACACTTCGTCTTTGAAAATGGCTGGGATAGTTTGAAAATCTTCTAAATGTTTAATAAAATATAGCCATTTATCTAATCGAGAATTCAATTCATCTTCCTTGAGTTTGAAATTTGGCATTTCGAGATAAATGTAGGCGAGCTTGTTATAAAAAGTCTTATTCTTTTGATTTTTAAGTTTTACAGTATGAACTACTTCTTTTTCTTCCTCTTCGTCATCATAATCGTCAAATGTAAAATCTAAAATACCTATACAATAGACCGTTTTTAAATTGTAGTTCCATTCACCTTTTTCAGCCTGTTCTCTTATTGGAAAAGTAGAGTAATAAATGGTTCGTTCTTTGAAGTAGTTTTGTTTAGCCTTTTGTAGCTCCACAATAAACTTCTCTCCCACCTCATTTTCACAATAGATATCATAAACAGCTTTTCTGTCGAATTCTGTTTGTCCTAATTGCTCTGCATTTTTAAAATTCAGGTCAATAATTTTATTTTTTTTCTGCAACAAAGCATTCAGAAAATCTATCAAGAGAGGCTTACTTGCCTCTTCTCCAAATATTTTCTTAAATCCAAAATCGGTAAATGGGTTTATATACTTTGCTTTCATTTATAATTGTTTTTACAAAAATACGCTTTTATATTTTTTGAGCGTAATTGTTTTGAAGAGGTTTATTTTGTTGGGTCTAACATTTCCCCTTGTATCATATTGGTATCGTTAGGTA
>JAGNSI010000168.1 GCA_017988135.1 Pseudarcicella sp. | reverse complement strand
GTGTTTAACCCTGCGAACCTTGAACCAACCTTAGATGCAGCTACTGGTGAGCTTGAACATTATAATTTATATAAAGTAACTAATAATGTGCCCATACTTTTGGATGCGACCAGTAGGGTAAGAGCCATTAATGATTATACAGCAGATATTGATAAGCAATCTTATTGTTATCAGCTTTCATGGACCAATAGATGTAATGTAGAATCAGCTAAAACACCCACAGTATGTTCTGTACATTTATCTGCAAATGGTCAAGTGTTAAATTGGACAAATGAAACACCACAATCTTCCAATGTGCTTTCATATGAAGTGCTTGCTTATAATGAGCCTCAGGTTAAAAATCCAATCAAGCAAGTAGACGTAAATTTAAATTCCAATTGGCTAGCTTCACTTTCTGAATTGCCTTCTTCTTTGGGACAAAGACTGTATTTTCAAATTACTACTAGGCCACAAGTTGATATTAATGGGCAATCTTACTCAAATATTATTGAGGTTTACCGTCCGCCAGTGATACAAGTACCTAGTGTTTTTACGCCAAATGGTGATGGTATCAACGATGTATTTACACTGAATGGTGTGTATATTAAAAAAGTAAAAATGTCAATATTTGACCGTTGGGGGAATATTATTTACAAAACAGAAACTGATAATTTTGACCCTACAGATCCGTCCTTTGGTTGGAGTGGCTATATGCCAAATGGAGAGCTAGCCAAAGAAGATACTTACGCATACAAAATGGATATAGAAGACTCTGATGTAACTGGTCCTAAAAAATTCGTAAAAGAAGGCGCCATAGTATTGATGAGATGATTTTTTCACTTACCTAAAAGTCTCTTTTTGAGGATTTTAGGTAAGTGTTTAGTATTAATAGTACATTTTAGAGGCTTTTTTAGGTATTAGTAGGTATTTAGTATTAATAGTACAAGATTTTTACAAAAAAATATTTATTCTTATATGTTTGATATGATGAATATGCTGGGTAAGATAAAAGACTTACAGGCAAAAATGAAAGAAGCCCAAGACGGATTGGCAGACTTTGAAGAAACAGCAGAAGCAGGTGCAGGTATGGTAAAAGCCACTGTAAATGGCAAAAAACAATTACTTAAAATAGAAATAGACCAAGACCTCATGAAGCCTTCAGATACAGAAATCGTGCAAGACCTTATAGTAGCGGCAATTAACAAAGCAATGGCTAATGTAGAAGAAAAAACGAAAAAACACCTAGAAAGTGCCACCAAAGATTTGATGCCAAATGTTCCGGGTATGGATTTTAGCAAAATGTTTAGCTAGTTTTTTTCTGTTTTGAGAATAGATAGTGTACGTCGATAATGATAAAAATAAATAATTTAGTAAAAAAGTACGGAAATCAGCTAGCTGTAAATGATATTAGCTTTGAGGCAAAAGAAGGCGAAATAGTAGGTTTTTTGGGTCCAAATGGTGCAGGAAAATCTACGACCATGAAGATAATTACGGGTAGCTTGCAAGCTGATTCTGGTACTGTTGAAGTAGCTGGCTTTAATGTGCAAACAGAGGCAATACAGTCTCGTCTAAATTTAGGGTATTTGCCTGAACACAATCCTCTATATACCGACATGTACATTAGAGAGTTTTTGTATTTTTCGGGAGGTTTTTATGGACTAAATGGTTCTTTACTCAAACAACGAACCGAAGAGGTGATTGCTTTGGTAGGGCTTACACCAGAGGTAAACAAAAAAATAAGTCAGCTTTCAAAAGGTTATCGTCAAAGAGTTGGTTTGGCTCAAGCCTTGATACATGATCCTAAAGTGTTGATATTAGACGAACCTACTACTGGTTTAGACCCCAACCAGTTGATAGAAATTCGTAGTGTGATTAAAAAAATAAGTTCTCAAAAAACCATTTTACTCTCTACACATATAATGCAAGAAGTAGAAGCTATTTGCGATAGGGTAATACTTATCAATAAAGGAGAAATAATGATAGACAATACCTTAGCAGAAATACAACAAGGTGGAGATAGTCTTGAAACTATGTTTACAAATTTGGTAAAATAACTTTACCAGTCTAAATGTACAGGAAACATTTTTCTGTATTCCGATAAATAAGTCGCAGATAAATTGATTTGCAGAAGTTTATCTAAATTGTCTGTAGTATTTAATGTATTTCCTTCTGGGTTTATTGCACAAGAGTTTCCATCGTATTGTAGTAGGTTTCCATCATTTCCTCTTCTGTTTACCCCTAAAACATAGCTTTGGTTTTCAATGGCTCTTGCTTGAAGTAATGTATGCCAAGCTTCTTTTCTGGTATTTGGCCAGTTGGCTATATTTATAAGAATATCATAGTTTATAGTATGGTCAGGTAAGATTGTATTTCTACAGCTTTCTGGAAAGCGTATTTCGTAGCAAATACTTGGACAAATACGCCAACCTTTTATTTTGAAAATTACATTGTTATTTGTCCCTTTGCTCAGAATATTGGCTTCTTCACTCATTCTGAATAAATATCTTTTGTCGTAAAACAACACTTCGCTTTCGGGGTTTACACAAAACATTCTGTTGAAATACTCATTTTTTTCGCTGATGAGCAAGCTACCAATTATAGTTGAATTGGTTTTTTTAGCCATCATTTTCAACCATTTGTGGGTGTGCCCATTCATGGTTTCGGCAAGTTTGGTGTTTGCTGTAAAACCTGTATTGAACATTTCGGGCAAAACTATAAGGTCTTTTGGGCTTAAGGTAGCTATTTTTTCCTCAAGCATTGCCAAGTTTGCAGTTACGTTTTCCCAGTAAATGTCTGTTTGAATAAGGGCTACACGTAAGTCTTGCATTTTGGATTTATTCAAAGTTTATAAGCAATGTTACAGTGTTGGTGCTCAGTCTTTTTATACCAACAGAATATGGGCTTGTACTGTTGCTATTGGGTTGGTTAAACATATCTGTAAGTCCAAAAGAAAATCGTAGTTCGGGAGTAAACTTAAAGTATTGTAGGAATTTTTCGTAGCCAAAACCATATTCAAAACTAATATCACTTTTTTTCGTATCTAGTTTAGTAGTGCCAATACCCGATTTTTTAACGTTTGTTTCAATACCTAATTTTGCACCCGTAATCATATACATTCTCGAATTGCGTCGTCTGTTTGATTTGTATTTAAGCAAAAGTGGTATTTCTATCCAAGCAGATTCTCTTATTTCGTCTGGAAACTCACTTTGTCCACGGAAATTGTATCTTACAGATCTTTCATAAAGTGCCAGGTTGATGCCTGATTTCAGGTCGAAGCGTTTGCTGATGCTGAGGTTGGCTATACCGCCCAATATGAAAGCGAAACTTCCAGGCGAAAGTACCGAAACTGCATTGTTTGGTCCAACGCCGATGCTATCTGAATGGTTTACAGTAAATCTTGACGAAGCAAATCCAAACAAAAAACCAAAATGAAATGGTTTTTCGTCGTAAAATTGGTCGAAAGTCATTTTTACTTCTTTGTCTTGAGCTACTGTTTTTGTATGATTTACCAATATTGTTGCTATCAAAAGCAAGCTTGTAAAGAACTGTTTGTAGTATGTATTTTTTTTCACGAAAATTGTTTTTGTTGTATTAACGACAAATTTCAGTTTTTATTTTTTACCAATATAAATTGAACTTATGCCGAATGTAAGCGGTATACATTTTGTTTCTTTGAAGCCAGCGGCCTGAAATATTTTCAAAAAGTCTTCACCATCGGGAAAGCTTTTTACCGATTCTGGTAAATACGCATAGGCAGAATTGTCTTTAGAGATCAGTTTGCCTAAAGTTGGTAAAATGTATTTGAAATAGAATCCGAAAAATTGTTTTATAGGGAATTTTTTAGGGTTCGAAAATTCTAAAACTACACAATGTCCACCAGTTTTAGTTACCCTGCACATGTCTGTAAGTCCTTTTTGTAAATTCTCGAAGTTTCGTACTCCAAAACTTGCAATTACAGCATCAAAAGTATTTTCTGTGAAAGGTAAATTCAATGAATCGCCTTTTTGAAAAGAAATGATATGATCTTTTTGTAGTTTTTTTACTTTTTCTCTGCCGTAATCCATCATACCTTCAGAAAGGTCTATGCCTATTATTTTGTCTGGGTTTAGCTTGAGGGCTTCTATAGCAAAATCGCCAGTTCCAGTGGCTATATCTAAAATGGTTTTTGGAGCTGATTTTTGTAATAGTTTGATGGCTTTTTTTCTCCAAATAAAGTCTATTCCTAGGCTGAAAAAATGGTTCAAAAAATCATATTTAGGAGAAATATTATCAAACATTTCTTCTATTTGTGAAGACTTAGAAGCGTCTTTGTCTTTGTAAGGAACTATCATATTTTCTGTGATTTGTTACAAATTTAATGATATTTATCGGTAAGGATAAATATTTAACCATCAAGAAAATAAAATGTTTGTAAATAGAATGGAAAACACTCAATTTTTAGGAATTTCTTTTAGATATTTTTCTCTTGAGATGTTTTCATTGGGTGCTTCATTGAATCTTTTCTCCCATATTTTTTTTGTTTGGCTACTCTTTTTGAGGTCTTTTATGAACGAAGCCCATGCAAATGGGTTGCCCAAAGCTGTACTGATAGTTTGTACATTATTTCTGTTTGCTTGTGAGTAGGTGAGTAGGTCTGAATAGTTTAAAAAATTGCGGTTAGAACTTGTTGCCATTTGCATAGCTAATGTATTTAGTCCCGATTGTTCTAAGTT
Source organism: Pseudarcicella sp. (assembly GCA_017988135.1). Lineage (GTDB taxonomy): Bacteria > Bacteroidota > Bacteroidia > Cytophagales > Spirosomataceae > JAGNSI01. The sequence goes on along the minus strand of JAGNSI010000168.1, from coordinate 115 downwards.
TTTTCTTAGCCTTTGTCTTTGTAGTGCATCTGCCAATTCTCTCTCTAGAAATGCTTTTTTGAAGGCTTCTTCAGTAGCATAAGGATATACTTTTACTTCTTGCAATCTAGTTACA
>JAGNSI010000167.1 GCA_017988135.1 Pseudarcicella sp. | reverse complement strand
AATTCACAAAGAAGATACGTAACCTTAACTGGTGATGCTGCAACTACTACTGCAAGTGATACGCTTAAAAAATATTACAATAGAATATCTGCTTTTAGAGGTATAAGAGATGCTTCTACAACAGTATCTATAAGGAACTTTAAAGACTTTGAAGAAACCAAGAATTTTGTACCAGATTTTCCTGAAAGCTTAGATCAAGGTGAGTTTATAAAAAAATTATTAGAAGAAAGATGGAGAGAATTGGCTGGTGAGCAAAATACTCGTTGGTATGATTTGACCAGGTTTGGATTATTAGTCAATAATGTAAAAAATAATAAGTCACAAATAAATGCTTTAACAGGGCGTAGCCTGAATGCAACTGCTTATGGTACTCAATTGCTGAATACTCCAAATGCTAAATACGAGTATTTGCCTATACCTTTGAATGAAATAAGATTGCATCCAAAGTTGAACCAAAACAAGGATTACTAGAATAAATTTATTTTGACATATTTGAGGGTAATTATGAAATTTTTACCCTCAAAATTTAAATACAATAAAAAATGAAATTAATTAAAATAAAACAAGGATTTTTAATGTCATTATTGATGTTGAATCTTTTCAATTGCACCGACGACGATGAAGTGAAAACTGTAGACGTACCTTTCAGTGCTGATAAAGTAGTAATCAATGCTGGCGAAACTGTTGAGTTTACGGTAGGATACGGAGCGGATTTGTCTTCGATATACAGTGGTTTGCCCAATTCTGATTTCGAAAAAAGCAGAATTTACAATGTAGAGCTTAAAGGATACAGCGAAGATTTTCTTAAGAAAAATATTTTAATATCTCGCTTGCCATTTATGAAAGAGTATAATATGGCTGCACCAAGCCTTACAGAAGCACCTAAAAACATTTCTTTCGAAGATGGTACTCCTATAGAGCTTTACACAGGCAAATTAGTTCCTTTTGATTATTCTGGGGTAACTGATAGTAAATATTTAAGGTTTAAGCTTACTGGAAAGGCAGATCAAACAATGGTTATCAAAACGGATAGTTTGGTGTTGCCTGCCATGCTCAAATATACCAATGACTCATTGATAGCTAGAAGAGCTTTCAATACTACAGCAAATAATGAGATTACTTATAATTTTGCAGCTCCTGATAATTTTGATAAAAACACAAAAGAAGCTCATAATATGAGGTTTGGATTTCAATTCACTATAGATGGAATCGATAGCTACTCATTTATTACGCCTCGATTTACTTTGAGGGAATTATTGGAAGGTCAAAAAATAAATTTAGGAAATGGTACAAATACAGCTACTGTATTTAATAATTATATAGCAAAATTTGCTACAGACAATCCAACAGCAAATCTTAAAAAAGGTATTTCGCAAATAAAACTAACTTTTAATAAGGATAATCTTAATCTTTTAGATACAGCAGATATAAAAAACAATGTACCAGATTCTATGAAGTACAAAGGTTATATATACATGCGAGACTTTAAAGTGGGTAACATAGAAAATATGGTTAAAAACTTTGATACAGGTACACCAGTGAATTATGTATATTCAGGCACTACCAACAAGAAAAGTTTCAAATACAGTAAACCAGGTAAATATAAAGTTGTATTGGTTTCTACTTTTATTGGTCGTAAAAAATACAAAGGCGATGGATACATAACAAATCGTGCCGATGAAATATTAGCAACTGAATATGACATTAAAAGAACATATAAAACGATAGAAATTGAAGTAAAATAAAATGATTATAGAAACCTTTGTGAATAGTTTATTTGCAAGGGTTTCTATTTTTTTAGATTAATTACTTTGGTTTTTTATACCCATCGTTTCAATACAAATTGCTATTATTTTTTATAAAAATCATTTTATATACTTTTTATAAACCAATTAACTCATAAAATTTAAAAGAAAACTAAGTTTTACTAAGTGTCATTTCCTCAAATTATATATCTTTTGAAATCTACATTTTTATTTTTTTTTATTTTTTTTAGTACACAAATTTTTTGTCAAAAAAATACTTTTATCACTAATCCAATAAGATCTGGCTTGAGTGATTATGGCATGAAAGATTGTTTTTTGATACCTGAAAAAAATCAATTTTATTTATTAGGTACAGAATATCCTGATCCATTTAAACCCAATTCTGAAGGTTTACATTTATTCAATTCTAAAGATTTAAACAATTGGGAAAATTCAACTTTAATCCTTAATAATAAAAATATTCCTGCTAATGCTTGGTACAAAGACCAAGTTACTGCACCCGAAATACATTATTTCAACAATAAATATTATCTAATTTTCTGTGCAAGAAATAACCAAACCCGACCTTACAAAAAAATGGGAATTGGCATAGCAGTTTCTGATAATATAGATGGCGATTACAAAGTGCTTAATACAAAGAAGCCTTTGGAATATGGATCAAACCCTACTTTGGTTTTTCATGACAATAAATCTTTTATGAGCTATGATATGGATGGAAGATTCTATATGTCAGAAATAGATTTACCCAATGCCAATTTAATGACTGCTCCTAAAGAATTTTTAGGACCCAATACTCTTAAAGAAGATTATAAATATTTGGATAATCCGCAATTTTTTTATCACAATGGTTTATATCATCTCACTTTTAGTCAGTTTTATGGTGGTTATATTATCAAAGTTTTTGATATGGTTGCCTCACACCCGATGGGGCCATATACTTTTACTGAGAATAAATTATTATACACTTGGCTTGAAGCAGAAGCTGATATGGTTTTGAAAGCAAAATATCCAAGCCAGAATTATTTTGCACCGCCAACACAAGTTATTTTTTCAAATCAAATTGTGAAGTTATCGGACAATAAGTTTATCAATGTTTTCCACAGTTCCGAAAAATATTCAGAACCTTATTTGTGTATAGATCCTGTAAAAATAAGTGGAAACACACTTCAAGTGCTTGAGCCTAAGGCTAAAACACACAGTTTGGTTTTGGAATAATTGGTTTGAAAATTAGAAATTAATTTTATTTAATGAAACATTTTTATATTTTTTTATACCTTTTTTTATTAGGATTTTCTCAAGTTCTAACATCTCAGAATCGTGCTAAAGTTATCAGTAGCCATGGATATGACAATTGCATAGAACTTACAAATCAATGGGTGAGGGTAGTGCTTGAGCCAAATTTAGGGGGAAGAGTATTGGTGTATGAAAAAAATGGACGAAATGTATTGTATGTAGATACTTTACAGAATGGATTTGTAAACACAAAGAAAACAGCCAACATACAACCCGCAGCAGGTAGATTTGACATCGGACCAGAGTCAGTGCAAAAGAAAAGATTGGCATTATGGACGGGGAAATACAGTTTTAAGATTTTGTCAAATTCTAAAGTGATGTTACAAAGTCCTGCTGATTCTGTATCAGGTTTTCAAATAACAAGAATTTTTGAGCTAGGTTCTGCAAGTTCTCTTTTGCGTTGTCAACAAATTGTAAAAAATATTTCTAATAAAACCCAAATGGCTTGCCACTGGGGAAGAACTTTTGCTTTGGGTGGTGGTATCGCTTTATCACCGCAAAATCCAATGAGCAGGTTTCCAAAAGGATATTGCATTTACAGACCGCCCAACAAAACAATAGATTTGTCTCCGACGCCAGAGCCTAATGTAAGGGAAAGAGAAAATGTTTTGGAAATATTGGGTAAGCCTTCAAATTCTAAATTTGTGATGGATCCATCTGAAGGTTGGTTGGCGTATTTGTCTACCAACAATTTACTGTTTGTTAAAAAGTTTGCTATTTATGGGCAAAAAGCTTACGCCGAAGTTACCGCTGCTTCAGCTTCTATTTGGTACAACGAAAACATTATGTGCGAGATAGAACCCATCGGGCCGCAAGAATTTTTGAAACCTAATCAAACTTTTAGTTTTACAGAAGATTGGTTTTTAGAAGATTATACTTTTCCTGAAGATAGGAAAGCAGATTTAAAACAAATAAAAAATATTATAAATGCCTGTAAATAAGATAATTGTTTTGCTTTTATCATTGCTTTGCTTTCATACAAAAGCACAAGTGTTGGTGCATAACCCTTGCGAGCAAATTGCCAAAGGCAATAAATATCTGATGCCATCTTCAGAATATAAAGTGGAGGTGTGGCAAAATGGAAAAATGCAAAATGCCTTTGTGCATTCAATGGATGCCATGCACAGCACAAATAATTGTAAAACTACTGCATGGGTGAATTTTTCTTTTGCAGGAAAAGTGAAAATTAAGGTATATAAGCTAAAAGGAAATGCTAAAGAATGCTATGTTTTACCTCAATCATCAAAAATAAAACCCATTCTTAAGAAAGGTTTTATAGAATTTGAAATTACGAAATCGGGGCATTATTCAGTAGAATTTGAAAAGAATATTTTTATAGAACATCCGTTGTTTATTTTTGCTAACCCTTTAGAAACCAATATTCCTTCACCTAAAGATAGCAATGTAGTTTATTTTGCAGATGGAGTACATGAAATAGGCGAAAAGTATAAAATACCTGCAGGTAAAACCGTTTATTTATCGGGAGGAGCCTATGTGAAAGGTCAGTTTTTTTCTGATAATGGTCAAAATATCATTATAAAAGGCAGAGGTATATTATCTGGTGAGCAATTTGAGGCACGAACCGCCGACCATATGATAAACTTGAAAAATGCCAATAACACAACCATAGAAGGCATTTCCATTATTCATGCTCCAAGGTATATGATAGTTACAGGGGGAAGCCATCAAGTTATACGAAATGTAAAAATGATGGGCTGGTGGTTTAGTACAGACGGCACTTCAACAGGAGAAAATTCAGTAATAG
>JAGNSI010000054.1 GCA_017988135.1 Pseudarcicella sp. | reverse complement strand
CGATGTATTGCGCTGAAACAGTAGCAGTATCAGAAATCAGACCTGTAGAAATTTCAGTAATAATATATTTAATCGGTGTTGGATCTTTGGTAAAGCCAGCAACAGGATCAAAAGTAATGATTCCTGTAGTCGTATTATACGTCCACGAACCTTCGCCAGGCACGGTAACTACATTACCCGAAACCGTTCCCCCAGCCGGAGCAATCAGATTTACGGTTACTTGAGCAGGAGAGGTTTGCGTGCTGTCACCCAAAAGGTCACCTGCAATTATATCAATAATAGCATTAGCACCCGGTGTATTTGCAGTTGAAATTTCATCATCTGCAGTCGGATTACGTTCGATGTATTGCGCCGAAACAGTGGCAGTGTCAGAAATTAATCCAGTAGAAATTTCAGTAATAGTATATTTAATCGGCGTTGGATCTTTGGTAAAGCCAGCAACAGGATCAAAAGTAATGATTCCTGTGGTCGGATTATACGTCCAAGAACCTTCATTAGGCACGGTAACTACATTACCCGAAACCGTTCCACCAGCTGGAGCAATCAGATTTACCGTTACTTGAGCTGGGTCTGGTTGTGATCTGTTATTAAGGCTATCATTGCTAAGAATATTTATTGTAGCATCATATCCAGGGGTGTTTCCAGTGCTTATATCATTTACTGCTACAGGTGGTACAGCTTCATTTGTTAACGTTACTGTTGCTGTTACTGTGTTTCCTTGAGCATCTTGAATGGTGTAGGTTATTGGTGTTGGATTTCCAATATAATTTGTTGCAGGCGTAAAAATTATTTGTCCAGAATTGTTTCTAGTCCAAACGCCTTGTCCTGCCACTGTTAGTGTACCCGAAGGAGCACCAAATATAGCAACAGTTGATGGGATAACTGCATCACCAGTGTTGTCATTTAAGTATACATTTACAAATTTCGGTGTATTTACATTGTAAGTGCCTACGTCATTAGTGGCAAATGGGCAAATGTCCTGATTTACAGTTACAGCAGCAGTTAGAGGACTTTCGCATCCAGTGCTATTTACTTTTGCAAAAACATAAAATGTTCCAGATGTAACAGCAGTTGTGTTAGAAACTATTGTAGCTGGAAGTTTATCGTTTGAGCTGTGCCATTCGTAGCTTTGTCCAATAGGTACATTTACTATTGAATTTAAATTGCTTGTTGGAGTTGGGCAAGCATTGGTTAAATTAAAAGTTGAAGGTACTGGTGTATTTGGAAAAGGGTTTATTGTAACAGTAACAGGTGTTGTTAATGAATAGCAATTAGCTTCTGGGCTATAAAATGAAGCATAATAAGTGCCTGAAGTTGTGATATTGGTAGGGTCTGCTATTATATTACCAGTAGTAGCCGGTGTGCTACTGTGCCATTTTACTTGCCAATCTAAAGCTGTATTTGAAACCGTAATTGTATTTAGATTAACAAATGTTGCAGGGCAATTAGTCAAACTATTGCTCGACAACGTTGGTGCAACAAATGTAGGTGTAACGGCACGGTCTGAAAGATTATTAGTAAAGCTAGGCTCTGTATTGTCACCAGTTATTTTCGATTTGTTCAAAAAATCGTTTCCACACTTAACTCTTGCCGTAATGGTCATAGTGCGGGTGTCTCCCGAATTCATCGTTCCGATAGTCCAGACACCATTTGTAGTATTGTAAGTTGTACCTGCAGGAGCAGAATGAGATACATAAGCATAGCCACTAGGTAATGAGTCTTTTACAAAAACGTTTGTGTTGGTAGAAGGGCCGTTATTGGTTCCAATTAATGTAAAAGTAACATTGCTGCCAACATTTGGAGTTGCGTTATCTACCGTTTTGGTAATAGATAAGTCTGCACAACCTTTTACAAATGAAACTGGTGCTGCCACTATACTGATTCCCCATCCCCAAGTATTGATAGTACGTCCGTTTCCATAATCATCACAAGTTAGTGTATTGGCATCATTTCCTGCAACTGCTGGTGCTGGAACTAAGTTGGTAGGGTTTCCATTGCCATTCCAAGCATGACCTGGAGAGTTTTGCCCTGTAAGATTATTGTTAATACCTGCACCTGTAAGGTTATTATTGCCACTTACACCTACTGCACAAGTTGTGCCAAAATTAGTAAGTTGTGAATCGTCCCAAAATAGCTGAGAATTAGATACTTGAACGGGGTCTACTATAGAAATATTTATACCATTTATGTTGAGTTCGGCATCATAAAGTGGTAAATTGAATCTACCTTTCAAAAAGCTCAAAGTTAATTGCATATTTATACCATTAGGCACAGGAACACCTAAGCCATTGTTGCCATCCCAAGGTATTGAATTGACTCCTGCAGGTCTATTGAAGTCTTCTAATATTAAATCAGCTGTCCCTTCTTGATAGCCAGGGATGTTATTCAGGTCAAAAATTATTCTTATATCTCCCGCTTCTGGTAAATTATAATTAATAGTAAAAGGGCCACAACCTACCAATGCAGGATCTAAAAAAGTAGGTAGGCCAGGCAAAGTACCTTTAGGGTAAATAGTAGAATCTGGTTTGTTAAGGAATAGTTTATATCCATTAGCAAGCGATGGAGCGGTTGCACTTACCACGGATTGCCTATTTTGAATAACTGTACCTGTTGTAGAAACGCCATAGTTGTTCACAGCAACATTGTAGGCTAAAGGTTTGAAACCCACCTGAAAATCAACTTTGATAGTTACTCTTTCGTCTGTATAAGCAAATATGTCAGGTGCTGACGATGCCAAAATGGCTGCTGCGTATTTTTCAAGACCAGGTACTGTTTCGTTTGGGTTGAGTGCTACAAATGACCATTTGTCACAATGTACACGACCAGTTAATTGAGTGGAACCATTGGCTACGGTAAAGTCGAATAAAGGTGATTGAGCCCTTCCTGTTCCTGTTCCTGTTCCTAAATCTATAGTTGCACCAAGGTCATTACTTTTATAAAACATAATATAGTAATCGCCATTCATTGTCGGGTCAATTGTCAATGGTTTGTACCCGCCAGCAGGTACGCCACCAATACTTGGGCCTGCTATGGCTGCCGCATAGGAGTTGATTACACCATTTGCACTTGATAAGGTGTCCCATTTGGCGGTAAGTATTACAGCACCAGTAGGGTCATATATTTTGTAATATAGATTAGGAACACGGGTTACACCTGTTCCGTTGGAATATTGTCGCCAATCGAAACCGTAGTGAATGTTTTCAACTGTATGATCTTTGACATAAAAATAAATACGATTGTCTTCTGTAGCGCCTAAGTAGGCACCTGAAGTTAAATCGGGTAAAATGGCAAGCCCAGTCATGGTAGACGGGTTGGCAGAAGCAGTTTTTGTACCTTCAGCATATAAGTGCTGAGTGTGTCCAAAAATGAAAATCGTTGTAATTACATACAATAATTTTAAGTTGTAAATTTTTATCATAATGTGGCGGCATTTGAAATAAATAAACTAATGTGCTATATAATATGTTGTTGGTATAAAAAAATAACCAACTATGTTTTTGTTTTAAACTACTTTAAGTTTAAATGTGTTTGTGCTAGACATTTATTGTTTAAAAAAGATTAAACTGATTTTCTGATTTTTTTAGCAATGTATTTAAAATCAATAGTAAACCTCTAATGTACAAAAGTATTTTAATTTTCACAAATATAAAGTATTTATTTTTAATTTTTATGTCTAAAGTGTTAATAATTAATTATTTGTGTAAATCATATCGTGCAAAAATTTTGCCATTTGTCAATATTTTTTCATTCAAAAAACAAAAGTATATAAAATAAATAAAGCCTTCTTCTTTGCAATATTGTTGCAATACTGTAAATTTGCAAATTAATTTTATATAAAATTGTTATGCAGAAAATGGCATTGGCTTTCTTGAAAAACAATAAGCTCGAAAAAATAGGCTTTATTTTGTCAATACTTTGTGCTGTTCATTGTTTGGTAATGCCATTTTTGATAGTAATGTTACCGTTATTAGGCAAAACATTTATTGCCGATCACGAAAATGAACTTGTTTTTGTGGGATTAAGTATGTTATTGGCGGGAGTACTTTTGTTTAAAGATTTTTTAAGACACAAAAAAAACTTACCTCTTATTTTGTTATTGGTAGCTTTATTATTAAAAGTAGCTGAGTTGTTTATTCATAACCCCTCTTACGAGCTTTTTGCAAGTATATCCTCAGGAGTTCTTATTGCCGTGGCGTATTATTTCAACTGGAAGCATAAGTCTAAATGTACCTGTAAAGTCTAAAACTCCAATTTATTAAAACTTATCCAGTATTTTACAGCTATTCTCTTTCCAAAAAACAAAATTCCAAAGATAGATTGGTATATTTGCACCAGTTTTTTAATCGATATAATTTTCCGAAAAACTTCATTTAGAACAATCAACAATGATTATTTGGCTGATATTATTATTGCCTTTTATTGGATTTACGCTTTCTTTTTTGCTTGGAAAAAAAAGAAACGACTCTGTTGTATGGATAAATATTATCATTGCTACCTTATTATTAGCGACCTCAGTTTTTGTTTTTTTTAATGAAAATTTAGTCAATAATCAATTTTCTTTTAAGTGGTTACAAGTAGGTAATGTAACTTTAGAGTTAGGTTTTTTTGTAAATCCACTCACACGATTGATGTTGGTATTGGTGAGTTTTATAGCTTTACTGGTTCAGCTTTTTTCGAGCGAATACATGAAAACAGATGAAAACAGATTTAGATACGTAGGTTTTTTGAATTTCTTTGTCTTTTCAATGTTGGGTGTTGTTTTGGCAGATGGCTTATTGATGATGTACTTCTTTTGGGAATTGGTGGGTTTGAGTTCCTATTTACTTATCGGATTTTGGTACCAAAAGCAAGAAGCTGTTGTGGCAGCAAAAAAAGCTTTTTTGATGAACAGAATAGGGGATGTAGGTTTTTTGATAGGTATTTTTATTGTTTATTTTGTATTTCAGTCTACACGTTTTGAGTTTATAAATTCCCATTTACATTTATTGCATCAACAAACTGGCGTAATTTCATTTGTGGGATTGTTTTTGTTTTGTGGTTGTATAGGCAAGTCAGCTCAATTTCCTTTACACACTTGGCTACCAGACGCTATGGAAGGGCCTACGCCTGTGTCGGCGTTGATACATGCGGCAACAATGGTTGCGGCGGGTATATTTTTGTTGGCACGTATTTATCCTTTGTTTAGTGGTTTTGATATCGCTGTCATTCAGGGAGTGGGTTGTTTTACCATGCTTATGGGTGCTGTGTATGCTATTTTTCAAACAGATATCAAAAAAACATTGGCGTATTCTACCGTTTCTCAACTTGGATTGATGGTAATGGGAGCGGGTGCCGATGTGTCTGTATTTCATTTATTGACCCATGCTTTTTTTAAAGCAGCTTTGTTTTTATGTGCAGGTTCTGTTATTCATGCCTTGCATCATGCCAAAACAAATAATAATGAACATTACGACTATCAAGATACCCGGCTAATGGGTGGTTTGAAAAAGTTTTTACCAATTACAACTATTGTTTATATTTTAGCATCTTTGTCTTTGATGGGTGTGCCATTTTTTTCAGGTTATTTGTCAAAAGATGCTTTGATTTTGAATATTTTCAATCAATACAATCAGCAAAATAATTATTATTTACTACTTTTTATTTTAGTTTTGCTAGGTGTAGGATTGACCGCTTTTTATATGACTCGCCAATTTTTTACGATTTTTATGGGCGAATTTAGAAACAAACAATTAGTAAAAACAAGCATTCACGAAGCAAATTGGGCTATTAAATTGCCACTCATTATATTAGGAGCATTGTCTACGGGTGTGTTTTTTGCAATCAATCCATTTTCTGACAATAGTGTTTGGCTTTGGGATTTTTTATCGGGAAAAGAAAGTATTCATTCCAATCAACATCATTTAATTGTTCCTGTATTGTCAGTATTTATGACTACTCTAGGAATTGTTTCAGGGTATTTTTTACGAAACAAAAATTTATATTACACTATACCTACATTTGATGTTTTGTTTGATGCTCTTTTTGTGAAAACTACACTTTGGTTAGCAAAATTTGCTCAAATAATTGATTCGAATTGGATAGATGCTTTGGTAAATCTGTTGGCTTCCATGCAAATACATTTTTCTGTTTTAGTGGCATGGTTTGATAGTACAGTTATCGATGGTTTGGTGCAAATGTTAGCTCATGTGTCGGGTTTATTAGGTAAAATCACTCGGTCATTTCAAGGAGGAAAAGTTCAATTGTACTTTGTTTGGGCACTGTTAGGTTTGTTGAGTTTGGTTTTTTATGTTGTTAGCAATAGTTGATTGTTAAATAATGGCAATCGATATTTTTTAAATTAGAAATATATACATGCAATTACTTTCTGTTATTATATTTTTACCCATTGTATTGGCAATAATAATGGTATTTTTGCCAGACAGCTTTGCCAAATACTTTAAGTGGGTTACCCTAAGCACTACTTTGGTGCAACTTTTATTAGCTATTAAACTTTATAGTCAATTTGATACTCAATTGTCTGATTATCAGTTTTTAGAGCATTTAGATTGGATAAAATTACCTTTAGGCAACATGGGAAGTGTTACCATCGAATATCTTTTGGGTGTAGACGGTATCAGCTTACCCATGGTCATTTTATCTGGCATAATAATGAGCATAGGAGCTATCGCCAGTTTTACCATAAAAGAGCGACCGAAGGCTTATTATAGCTTATATTTATTGCTTTCTGGTTCTATTATGGGGTGTTTTTTGTCGTTAGACCTCATATTGTTTTACATCTTCTTCGAGTTTATGCTGTTGCCAATGTATTTTTTGATAGGACTTTGGGGAGGTCCAAGAAGAGAATACGCTTCCATCAAATTTTTTATTTACACACTTGTAGGCTCTTTACTGATATTAATAGTAATAATTGCTTTATACGTATCGGCCATAAATCCTTTGGAAACTGCCAAGCAATTGGGTTTGCTTCAGGGTAATCAACAAGATTTTGCTGGAGCAATCGCCGAAGTAAAAGCATTGTTGAAGTCAGACAGAATACCAACTTGCTCATTGGTACATACTTTTGATATAAGGCTACTCAGTGATAAAACTAACTACTTGCCAACCTCTATTTTGTCGCATTTTGCAGACTTTACTATTGGAGGTGTTTCTGCAAGGCTATTAGGTTTTTTGCTATTATTTTTAGGTTTTGCCGTAAAACTACCCGCTGTGCCTTTGCACACTTGGTTGCCCGATGCTCACGTAGAAGCACCCACGCCAGTATCAGTAGTTTTAGCAGGAATATTATTGAAAATAGGAGGTTACGGTTTGATACGAATTGTATATCCAATATTTCCTGATGGTGCAGCATATTTTGCCTATTTAGTAGCACTAGTTGGGGTGATTTCTATAGTTTATGGAGCGTACAATGCATTGGCTATGAACGATTTGAAAAAGATGATAGCTTATTCGTCTGTTTCGCATATGGGTTTTGTGCTGATAGGAATAGCTGCGCTAAACGCCGAAGGTTTGAGTGGTGCTATTTATCAAATGTTTTCGCATGGAATATTGGCAGCAATGTTGTTTTTGTTGGTGGGTGTCATCTACGACCGCACACACGATAGGCGAATAGATTCATACAGAGGTTTGGCATTCGCTATGCCGTATTATACATTTTTTACAGCCATTGCTTTTTTTGCGTCTCTCGGTTTGCCAGCTTTTTCAGGTTTTATAGGGGAGTTTTTCTCTTTAGCAGGCTCATTCAATAGTATGTATTTTCCTAAATATTTATCAGCTATTGCTTGTTTTGGCTTGGTATTAGGAGCGGGGTATTTTTTGTGGACATTTCAAAAGATGTTTTTGGGTAAACCTTGGGTAAGAAACCAAGAAATAATTTTACAAGATTTAAATGTTAGAGAAAAAACCATGCTCATTCCTTTGTTTGTACTAACACTTATATTGGGAATATTTCCGTCTCTTTTGTTTGATGTTATTACACCAGCTGTAATTGAGTATTTGAAAATTTGGTACTAAATTTTGATTTATTATAAATGTTAAGAAAACTTAAAAAAATTAACACTCAATATATTTCAGTATATTTGCATTCATTTTTAGAAAATAATGTTTATTAATGCATAATCTTGAAGCTTTAAAGCAAAAATTAGTTGAACCAACAGAAATTGTCATTGTTTCGCACTATAAACCTGATGCAGATGCTTTGGGTTCATCCTTGGGCTTGGCTAAATATTTGCAAAAAAATGGGCATACAGTTACTGTAATAATGCCGTCAGATTATCCAGAAAATATAGCATGGATGCCAGGCAATGAGATGGTTATAAATTTCGAAGCAAACGAAATTTCTCAAACCAAATCCAAAGAAAGCATAGCAAAAGCTAAGCTGATTTTTTGTTTAGATTTTTCGGCATTAGGAAGAATTCAGCAAATGGAGAACATTATTAAAAATGCCACTGCCGAAAAAGTGATGATAGACCATCACATCAATCCAGAAAGCTTTGCAAACTATATATATCACGACACCAAGGCTGCTTCTACCTGCGAAATGATATATCAGTTGATAGACATGTTGGGTGATATTCATCAAATGGATACAGACATCGGACAATGTTTGTATGCTGGCATTATGACAGACACAGGCTCGTTTAGGCATCCATCCACAACACCATTGTCGCATGCCATAGCGGGGGAATTGATAAAGTTAGGCGTAAATACCAATGCTATCCATCGCCAAACTTTTGATAATTCTACAGAAAATAGACTGAGGTTAATCGGATATGTTGTTTCTGAAAAAATGGTCATATTGCCCGAATATAAAGTAGCTTATTTTACAATAACCGCCGAAGAACTAAAGAAATACAATTCTCAAACTGGAGATACAGAGGGAATAGCCAATCAAGGATTATCCATAAACGGAATAGTATTGTCGGTACTAATGGTAGAACGCCCCGACGGTATAAAAATGTCTTTCAGGTCTGTAGAAGAATTTGCGGCCAATGAAGTGGCAACTAAATATTTCAATGGAGGCGGTCATAAAAATGCAGCAGGAGGCAAAATGACCACAGGAGGATTGGAAGGAACTCTCAAAAAACTATTGAAAATATTACCCGAATACAAAGAGCAATTACTTGGAATAGCTTAACAAAAGATAATTTTAAATAATAAATCAAATCAAATTTAGAAAAAAATGGTAAAGAAAATTTCTTCAGCGTTGTTGCTTGCAGCGATGTTAGTTGGTTGTAACAAAACCGAAGTAAAAGATGGCGTAAAAATAAATATCGTAAGTCATGATAGCAATGCTAAAAAACTAAAAGAAGGCGATATCATCACTTTCAACCTTGAAATAAAAACAGGGTCAGATTCATTGTTGAACTCTACTTATAAAGACGGAAAACCACAGAACTTTCAAGTACTTCCAAAAGATACTTCAAAAACAGGCTATAAAGGTCGTTTCGAAAACAGCTTCAACTTACTTTCAGTAGGAGATAGTGCTGTTGTGTATGTTTCGGTAGATTCATTAGCTAAAATGTCACCTTTACCTCCATTCTTGAAAAAAGGAACTGACATTAAGTTTTTTGTGAAAATATTAAAAGCACAAACGCAAGCAGAGTTTCAAAAAGACATGGAAAAAGAAGCTGTAAAAGCTAAAGCTGCGGCGGTTAAAAGATTAGCAGATGCACCAAGTTTAATAAGTGCATATGTTGCCAAAAGAAAAATGAGTTTTACTACTTCAAAATCGGGCTTAGTGTATAGTATTTCTGGCACTGGTACAGGAGCAGCAGCACAAAAAGGAGACAATTGCAAAATAAACTATATCGGAAAGTTTACTGATGATAGAATATTTGACCAAAACAAAGGAGTAGAATTCCCAGTAGCAGGAGCCATTGAAGGGTTTATGGAAGCGATGACTTTGATGAAAAAAGGTCAAAAAGGTACATTTATCATACCTCCAGCTTTAGGATACGGAGAGCAAGATAACGCCAAAATACCGGGTAACTCTGTATTGGTTTTTGAATTAGACATGCTAGATGTAACCAAGCCTTCTGCAGCACCACAAGGTATGATGCCACCACAAGGGCATTAATCAATGATTATAAAAGCTGACGTTTTAGTATAAATAAACTAACGTCAGCTTTTTAATTTATAAATTTTATTAAAATCACGATTCCAAATTCACAAAGATTATCTTTAATTGCATCAATAAAATGATTAGTAATAAATTCTCAAAAATAATTACACTATTCCTATCAGTTGCCCTGTTGGGAAGCTGTTTGTCTGACTTTAAATCTATAGATGATATCAATTTGGCAGCCAGCGCTGATCAAGTAGTAGAACACATACAGAAAAATAATTACCAAAACATTAAAACAGATCCAAAAGGTAATCTGTACGTTCTTTTGAGTGAATTTCCTACTAATGACAAAGCAAAAAACAACGATAGCGTATGGGTAAGTCATGAGGTTTATACTTTAGATGACAAGTTGGTTGAAAGCTCTAAAGGACCAATTTTAGTAAAGAACGACTACAAGTTGGGTCTTTACAACGATTTATTAGATACGTTAAAAGAAAAAGAATCTTGTGTAATGTATTTTTCAGGAAATGATAAGTTTATCAAAGATATTCCAGCATATAAGCCTTATTATATAAAGATTAAAATAGATAGTATTATAAATGAAAAAAAGAGAATAGAGCATTACTTTTTGAATAATTTCGACAAAACCATTACTGCCAAAGGTCTAGATAGTTATAAAATAGGAGATAAAGTTTACCTCATAAAGTCAATCATTAACGATAAAGATACATTGTTAGCAGATGGAGATACTTCTAAAGTGTATTATAAAGGAACTTTATTGAATAAAGCAATTTTTGATGAATTTTTGCAAACCTCCGATACAACTAGATTGTTCAATTATGTTGTAAACAAAGATTTGACAAAAACAGGGTTTGTTGCTGGGTTTAGTTTGGCTTTAAATAATCTTAAAAATGGAGAGCGAGGTACTGTTATTATGTATTCAGAAAAGGCATATGGGGCAGGGGGAAGTACATCTAGTGGAGGTGGCTTTTCAGGTATACCTATCTATAGTCCGCTAGTTTTTGATATTCAGGTAATAAAAGTAGGTAAACTTAAAAAATAGTAAAGCTATCATAATGCTCAAAAAGATAACATATCAGCTCATCGTTTTAAGCATGCTAGTAATAGTATGCTCATGTGCCAAAGAACCTATCCAGTACGAAGATCCTCAAAAGATAATACTTAGCAATGAGAACGATATTAAAAATTATATCACTCAAAAAGGCTTGGTAAACTACGAAAGAATAGCAAAGAACGATTATTTTTTTTACTTAAAAAAAAATACCACTAGTTCAGACTCTACCCAAGAATACGATGGTTCTACCGTTACGATTTCTTTTAAAGTATATGATTTGAATGGTAAATTATTGGATTCAACCAAAACTAATGAGCCGTATACTTATGTGAGCAATAAATTTTTTGTACCTAGAATAGCGAATTTGCTATTTGATCTTCGAAAAGGAGATAAGGTAAGCATATTGTGCCCTTATATATACATGTCGTTCGATGGAGATATAACCCCAAAGCGAATAGAGGCAGAAATATTAAATGTGCAATCTGAAGAAGAAGCTATAAATACTTATTTGGTTAGAACAAACAATACCGATATGTTAGTTTCTAATGCAGGCGTTAGATACAAAATTACCAAGAAGTTGCCTAATGCGCCATCTTTAACAACTGGTTCATCTATCGATTACTTAGGTGAATTTTTAAGACCAACTCAGTTTTTGACATACGATTACAGTATCAATCAATATGTCTATAAAAAAACACTAATTTTCGATAAGAATGTAATGCGATATGACCCCAAAGAGTCATTGATAAGTGGCTTTACTGAAGCATTGAACTTGTTGAAATTAGGTGAAGAAGGTACATTTGTAATACCTTACAGTCTTGCTTATGGAGAAAAAGGTATAAGTCTAAACGACATGAAAACAGACTATACAATGCCACCTTATTCTACTTTGGTTTTTACAATAAAAACGTATTAGAAATACAATGTTACAGATTTGCTTTGCAACCAACAATATCAATAAAGTAAAAGAAATTAAAAACGTATTAGGCGATCGTTTTGAAGTTCTTTCGCTATCAGCCGTAAATTGTTTGGAAGAATTACCCGAAACAGGGGACACTTTGAGTGCTAATTCTTTGCAAAAAGCAAGCTATCTGAAGCAACACTACAATGTAAATTGCTTTGCAGACGATACAGGTTTAGAAATAGAAGCACTCAATGGTGAGCCAGGCGTGTATTCTGCAAGATATGCTGGCGACCAAAAAGACAATATAGCCAACATTGCTTTAGTCTTAAGAAATTTGGAGGGCAAAACCAATAGAAAAGCCTGTTTCAAAACTGTAATTACATTGCTTTGGAATAACGAAATGATACAATTTGAAGGAAGAGTAGATGGTCAGATCAATCAAATTCCAGTTGGGGAAAATGGTTTTGGATATGATGCTATTTTTGTTCCTAATGGTTATACTACCACTTTTGCTCAAATGACGATGGAGCAAAAAAATGCTATTTCTCACCGTGCAATTGCTTTCAATAAGCTCTTAGAATATTTAAATAAACCTACTTTGCTATAAAAATTCATTAATTTTTATTATACTATTTTATGAAAAATATATTCTTTTGGGGATTTTTTTTAGTTTTAATAAATATCTCTACCAACCTTTACTCCCAAAAATACACCATTACTGGGCATATCACAGATGCAAGCAACGGAGACCCAGTGCCTTTTGCCAGTGTAAGTTTAAAAGGAATCAACAAAGGAGCTGTGTCTACTTTTGAAGGTAATTTTAAATTTTCTACTGATATCCTCACCGATTCTCTTTTTGTAAGCTCTATGGGTTATGCCATAAAATATAAGGCTTTAGATAAAACCGCCCTCAATCAGCACCTCGAAATAATTATTGCACCAGCGACAAACAATATTATGGAGGTGGTGATACGCTCTGGTGAAAATCCAGCATTTAAGATATTGAGAGGTATGCAACGCAATAAGAAAAAAAATGACCGCAAGCAATTGTCGGCGTTTGAATACGATGCCTATACCAAAATAGAACTTGACGTAGACAACATTCAAGAAAAGATGAAGAAACGTAAAGTGATGCAACAAATTCAAGGAGCCATAGATAGCTTTGAGAAAATAAAAGGAGAAGACGGAAAAGCTATTATTCCTGTTTTTATTTCAGAATCAGCATCTAAATTTTACTACAACGAATCGCCACAACGCAAAAAAGAAATCATTCAAAAAAATAGTATCAAAGGAGTTGGCGTTAGGAAAGACGGTATTGTCTCGCAATTGATAGGTGGAAACTTGTTGGCTAACTATAATTTTTATGATAATTATGTTCCCTTTTTGGGTAAAGATTTTGCTTCACCAGTAGGCGAAAACTGGAAAACTAATTATAAATACTATTTAGCAGACACCATAGAATTGGACGAACACCCATGTTACATCGTAGAGTTTGATCCTAAAAACCCCAAAGATTTGGTTTTTACTGGTAAAATGTATGTAGATACAGCCACATTTGCTTTGGTACAAATAGACGCAACTATTGGAAGCGATGCCAATTTGAACTACATAGACAAAATAAAAATTCAACAAACCTTAGAAAAAACTACAGAGGGAGCTTGGTTGCCAGCCAAAACAAGGTTCTTGATTGATATCAAAGAACTTACCCAGAAATCTGCGGGAATGTTGGCTAAAATATATATATCAAACTCAAATTTTGTTATAAATCAACCTAAACCATTGAGTTTTTACGATCAAAGTGTAGAAACGTTAGAGGGTGCAAACGAGCCTGCTGGTGCAGAGTTTTGGGCTAAAACCCGTGCTGAAGCTTGGTCTGCACAAGATATTTTGGCGTCGAAATTGATAGATACCATAAAAAATGTACCTATTGTACGTACCTACATAGATATAGCCGAAATAGTTACCAGTGGTTATAAAAGATTCAGTAAATTTGATATTGGTCCTTACATAAGTACCTTTGCTTACAATAATTATGAAGGCTTAAGAATCAGGTTAGGAGCGAGAACCAATGCTGGTTTTAGTAAGCATCTTACACTTAAAGGCTATTTAGGTTATGGTACCAAAGATAATGATTGGAAGTACAATGCACAGGCAGATTATTTGTTTTCAAAAAAACATTATACCATAGCTGGAATTAGGTATACCAAAGAATTAGAAAGAATGGGACTTACACCTGAGCTGATAGGTGAAAATAAACTTTTCTACGCATTTACTAGGTGGGGGAATAAATTTGCAGGAGCTTTTGATAGAAGAGAAACGGAAGTGTACCTAAAAACCGAACCCTCCAAATCATTGATAGTGAAAGCCACACTTACTACATCGGATTTTGACCCTCGCTTTCCTTTTCAGTACAGAACAGATCCTGACAAAGGCATGGCATCTCCTTTGGCAAACAGTTTTACCAACTCATTTGTAACATTAGATTTACGTTATGCCCAAAACGAAAATTTCATAATGGATGGCAACGAAAGAATTTCATTAGGTACAAAACGTATTCCTGTTATCTCTTTTCAGTATCAGCATGGTTTAAAGGGATTTATGGGTGGAGCTTTTTCATACCATAAATTTTCTGGAAAAATACACCAATCTTTCAGAGTAGGAACTTTAGGGCGTTCGGAATACACACTTTCTGGTGGTTATATTCCTTCGAAATTACCGGCACCACTTTTATTTCCACATGTTGGTAACGAAGTTCCTTTGTACAACAAAGTGGCATTCAATACCATGCGTTTCTTTGAGTTTGTAAGCGACAAATATGTTTCTTTGAATTATAACCATAATTTTGAAGGTATATTTTTCAATAGAATTCCTTTAATCAAAAAACTAAAATGGCGTTTTGTGGCTACTTCAAACTTGCTTTTTGGGAAACAAAGACAAGAAAATAAAGACATTATGCAAGCTATAGAAAGAGATGCAAATGGTGAATTTGTAAATGATTATTTTAGAAAACCTAAATTCTTGAAAAGTAAAGGTTATATTTTTCAATCATTGAATCCTGTTATTCCATATGCTGAGGTAGGTTATGGAATAGATAATATTTTTAAAATATTTAGAATTCAAGCTTTGCACCGCCTTTCTTACCTCGATCATTTAGGAAATAATGAGAAAAAACCATCTAGATTTTTTGTGAAAGCATCGGTGCATTTTTCGTTCTAAACACGTTGAAAATTTTTCAAAAACCAATCATTTTGCTGTTTAAAGCAATTGGTTGGTTTTTTTGTTTGTATGTAATTCATTAGATTGGGTATTTTTTAGTGTAATTTTGAGCTGTAATGCATTTGTTTTCAAAAAGTTAATTATTTTTTTTGAGTAAAAGTTTTGATAAATATCAATTTTATTTCTACATTTGTTTTATAATTGAGTGACATTACTACTTAGTTTCTGTCACAACCTTAGATAAATAATAAAAACATATTTATTTATAGGTATTTTTCATCATCCCTTCATATTATTAGTTCCACGCCAGTTTTTTCAAAATTTTCCCTTCTTTAGCTTTAAATAGCGTTTTTGTATTTTTTGATTAATCATTTTTAAAATGAATTATTCAAGATTTATAATAAATGTTTAAAAACAATTTAAGTAAAATTCTTTTCCGTTCATTACACCATTTTTTTTTAAAAAGTTTTTCCCTTTTTAATTGAATTAACGATTCTAGCCTATTACAGCAAATGCCACTGTTTCTCAAAACAATATTGGTTTTATTGCAAATATATTATCTCCTATAATTGCGTCTGGAAATAATATAAACAATGATGAAACGCAAAATAATATCTATACCTCAGCACCATTGGCTATCGACTTGTATAAGTTTGGAGGTTTTGCTACCCAAGAAGGTGTAGATGTATTTTGGGCTACATCTGAAGAAAGCAACAATATGTTTTTTGATGTGCAAAAATCTAGCAATGGTATCAACTTTGAAACTATAGGAAAAGTATATGGTTCGGGTAATTCTAAAAAAACAAACAATTATTCATTTGTAGATAAAAATGCTGTGGGAATCAATTATTATCGTTTAAAATACGTTGAAATTGATGGAACAGTAGGTTATTCGAAAAAAATAAAAGTATCTACTGATGGCGTAAGCAGTAATTTGACGTTAAATCCAAGTTTCGTTTCGGTAGGAAATGTTTTAGTAAACAACTTGACGGATGCTGAACAAACAATAAAAACCATTAAAGTTTACAATTCTATTGGGCAAATAGTGCCAGTACCTTTTTCAGTAAAAAATTTTAATTCAATTTCTTTTGATTCAAGCAATTTGCTATCAGGTAATTATTTTGTGAAGATTTTACAAAATGGAAAATTAGTGACCAGAAAAATAACAAAATACTAGAAAATTATTGTTTTGTAGCTTAATTTTTGGCTAGCTATTTTTTATTTATT
>JAGNSI010000166.1 GCA_017988135.1 Pseudarcicella sp. | reverse complement strand
TTTACTATAAAGGTTGGTGGGATATGCACTTTGCAGAAGGACCAGGCGTGTACAAAGACGAACTGTACAAAAACCCAACTAACTTTTTGAGAAATAGCACCAACCTTTCTGAAATAATATTTTGGGGCGAAGAAGGTGCCATAGGCACGCCACCACGTTTACAATTAGCAAAAGATGCCTTCGAAAAATCAAAAACATTGGGCTACGATGGCGATTATTACGTAGACCAATACCATGCTTTTGATAAGTACCTCAAAGAAAAGAAATTCGACAAAGCATTCCCTAGCTTAGACGACCTTTGCCTCAGCTTCGGCAACAACGCCATGTACTACCAAGGTCGGATTATAGAAAATATCCGTATCAGCAATACCGTAGATGGATATGTAGTAAATGGATGGGAAAACACAAAAATAGAAAACCATAGCGGTGTTGTAGACATTTGGCGAAACCCCAAAGGAAACCCAGCTATAATGGCAAAATACAACCAACCACTTTATATAGCCGTAAAAATAAGAAACAAGGTATTAGCTGTTGGCGACACTACAAACGTAGATTTTTTTATCATCAACGAAAAAAACATCAAAGGAAAAGCTCAACTGCAAGTGCAAATAATAGACGATGCCAATAACATTATCCAAGAAAACACTTATCCTGTAAACATAAGTGGTGGTAATATGTACGGCGAATTACTGAAAGAAAATTATTTTTTTGTAACAAAAACAAAAGGTTACAAAACCATATCCGCCAAACTTTTACAAAATAACCAAGCCCTCACCACAGGTTCAGACCAAATATTTGCCGCCGATTTACATCCAGAAAAAATTACCACACCTATTGCCATAAACGATACTTCTGGAACAATAAACAAAATTTTCAACAATAGTCACATCCCCTATTTTGACCTAAAAAACAAAATGGATTTTAAACAAAAAATAATAGTTTTAGCAGGCGGAAACGATGCTTTTCTGAAAAATACTTGGCAAAATCACAATGATTTTCTAGAGTGGGTAGCCGATGGAAACGTAGCTATTTGTTTAAAAGGAAGCGAAGCATTTTGTGAATTTTTAGAAAAAAAAGAAGTATTAGATTACTATGGTAGCCAAAAAATTGGGACAGTATGGTATGGAGGAAATTTTTTCAACAAGACCCACCCATTCTTTAACGACTTGCCTGCAAACACTGCCTTCAACTGGGAATACCAATGTTTTGCTGCATACAACAAAGAAAGAGTTGGTCTCAGACTAAAAGGCGAAGAAGCAGTAGTAGGCACATATGCCGACCACCGAAAAGAAATGTTCACCTCAGTAGCGATTATACCAGTAGGAAGAGGGAAAATTATAGTTTCTACCCTAGATTTTGCAAATGCCATCGGTAAAGAAAATTCGCCATCGGCTGCTGTAGCCAAAAAATTATTAGAAAACTACTTGCTTTATGCCCAAAACTGGATAAATGAATTTTGATATATATTTTTCCAAATAGTCTCAAATTATAATGTTCACATAATTACAAGACTTTATTTTTTTAAACATAAATTTTTAATACAAAATATGATTACTTGCTTTTTAAAAAAATTAAAATTTGCCCCTTTTTTAGCTTTGTTTTGTTTTAGCACAAATAATATGTTTGCCCAAACAGAAAAACCAAACATACTTATCATCATGCTCGACGATGCAGGTATTGACATGAGTGCCTACGGTAGCACTTTTGTAAAAACTCCTGCCTTTGATTTTGTTGCTCAAAACGGAATATTGCTCAAAAAAGCGTACACACCCAATGCCAAATGTGCTCCGTCAAGAGCAGCTATGATGACTGGCAGAAACTCTTGGCAACTAGAAGGTGCTGCCAACCATTGGATTTTTTTTCCGCCACATATAAAAACATGTTTTGAAACCCTCCGAGACAACCAATACAATATAGGTTTTACAGGAAAAGGCTACCAGCCAGGCAAAGCACTTGATTATGAAGGTAAAAATCGTAATCTATTAGGAAAAGAATATTCCAATTTAAAACTACAAACACCTACACCAGATATTTCAAAAATAGATTATGCTGGCAATTTTGACGATTTTTTAAATCAAAACACACAGAAACAATGGGCTTTTTGGGTGGGAATAAACGAACCTCATCGACCTTATCAGTATCATACTGGGGTAGATAAAGCAAAAAAATCTGTAGACATGATTAGCAAAGTACCCAGCTTTTGGCCAGACTGCGACTCTGTTAGAAACGACATGCTTGACTACGCATTGGAACTAGAATATGCCGATGCTCAAGTTCAAAAAATACTCAATTCGCTGAAAGAAAAAAATATGCTCGACAACACCTTAATCTTATTCACATCAGACCATGGAATGCCTTTTCCGAGAATGAAAGGCAACCAATACGAACGCTCAAACCACATACCTATGGCTATAATGTGGAACAAAGGCATAGCCACCCCAAACCGTAAAATAGATGACTATATAAGTTTTGTAGACATCACCCCTACTATTTTAGCAGCAGCAGGTATCAAAGAAAATCAAACGGGTATGTTGCCCATTACTGGCAAAAGTCTGCTACCAATACTACAATCAAACAAAGCGGGACAAATAATTAAAGAAAGAAATTTTGTCATGGTTGGGCAAGAAAGACACGACATAGGCAGACCAAACGACGTTGGTTATCCGATAAGAGGGCTACACAAAAACAATATGCTGTACCTCAAAAATTACGAAACCAACCGCTGGCCAGCTTGCAACCCAGAAACTGGCTACCTAAACTGCGATGGCGGAACCACCAAAACCTATATACTCAACCAGAGACGCAACAACGTAAGTAAAGAATTTTGGCAATTATGCTTTGGTAAAAGACCATCTGAAGAACTTTACGACATCAGCAAAGACCCCGATTGCGTAAAAAATCTTATTCAAAACAAAACATACGCTGCTACACTCAAAGCCATGCAAACCGAAATGGAAACCAAGCTAAAAGCACAAGGAGACTATAGAATGTCAGGTTATGGCTATTTATACGAGCAAGCACCTCTCGCCGACGAAAGATTCAAAGACTTTTATAAAAGATATATGGGAGGCGAAAAAATTAAAGCAGGCTGGATAAACGAAACAGATTACGAAAAAGCCCCAATCAACGATTAAAATTATCAAATATAGACCCTGAGCACAATCAGGGTCTATGTTTATATTTAGTCGTCCTTCACAAATGTTAGAAATGAAAGAAAAGAGAAAGTTTTATTTTTTAGCTTTCACGGATTCAAAACAAAATAATTTTCAGTAAAAAGACCTATTTCATCCAAAAAAAAACTTGTATTCACTCCCCAATTGAAATTCTATTGTATTT
This sequence comes from Pseudarcicella sp., assembly GCA_017988135.1. Classification (GTDB taxonomy): domain Bacteria; phylum Bacteroidota; class Bacteroidia; order Cytophagales; family Spirosomataceae; genus JAGNSI01. The sequence continues at coordinate 1,513 of JAGNSI010000166.1, read as the reverse complement.
TTGAATAAAATGATTGAAATATCCGATTCACAGAAAAAATAATACATGAAAATATCAATAATTGGTGCAGGAAATGTAGCTTGGCATTTAGTAAGAGTACTCGAAAACGCAGGGCACATCATTTCGGATGTTTTTAGCAGAAACGCCATAAAAGCCACCCAACTGGCAAATTTATGCTATAATGCACTTCCCAAAGAAGACCTTGACTTTTCAGCATCCGAATCTGAGCTTTTTTTGGTTTGTGTTGCCGACGATGCCATAGAAGAAATAGTAGATGCCCTTATTTTACCCCCAAATACTATTTTGGCACATACTTCGGGTTCTAAACCCATAGATGCACTAAAGCTTTACAACGAAATAAACCCAGACGAAAAAGTACAGATAGGGGTTTTTTATCCTTTACAAACCCTCAGCAAGGGTATAGAGGTAGATTTTGAAACAGTACCGCTATGTATTGAAGCCAAAAACGAAACTACAGAAAAAAAACTAATCGCATTGGCACATCAGCTTTCGGAGATAGTATATGTGGTAGACTCACGTGAAAGAAAAATACTACATCTTGCCTCTATGTTTGCCAACAATTTCACCAACCATTTATTGGCAATAGCACAAGAAATAGTCGAACAAAACAATCTTGAGTTTGCCTTGCTAAAACCCATTATCAAAGAAACTTTCAGAAAAGCGCTTGCTTCTGAAGACATCTATGCCACCCAAACGGGACCCGCCCGCCGACACGACCACAAAATACTCAAACAGCACCTAAGAATGCTTGAGGACAATGACTTACAAAAACAAATTTACCAAACCATCAGCCAAAGCATAGCAGATAAATATGAGCATTAATTTCAAAAACATCACCACCTTTGTATTCGACATAGACGGTGTAATGACAGACGGCAGCGTAAACGTATTAGAAACAGGCGAGCACTACCGCACCTTCCATATCAGAGATGGCTACGCCATAGAAAGAGCCATAAAAGCAGGTTACAGAATATGCGTGATCACGGGAGGCAAACACTTGGGTGTAAAAAAAAGACTAGAAATGTTAAAAATAACTGACATTTTTATGGGTTCTGGAGGCGAAAGCAAATTGAGTATTTATAAAAAATGGTTAGCAAACACCAATCTTAAAGAAGAAAACATACTCTACATGGGCGACGACCTACCCGACTACCAAGTAATGCTCCGTGAAAAACTCAACAGCACTTGTCCAGCAGATGCCTGCGAAGAAATAAAAAGTATTTCCAACTATATTTCATCACAAAATGGCGGAAAAGGAGCCGTAAGAGAAGTAATAGAAATGGTAATGAAAGCCAAAAACGAATGGTTGGTTTTTTAGAAAAATAAAATACAATGAGAACCTAGAACCCTCATTGTATTTTACCGATAACTTACTTACATGGCTCGGCAAGATTGTAGTCTGTGCTGTCTATGGTATAGCGAAGGAAAGATTCTCTTTTGTTCTTAGATTTTTCATAAGGATCTGCCTTATATTTTGAAATATCAAAAACAC
>JAGNSI010000165.1 GCA_017988135.1 Pseudarcicella sp. | reverse complement strand
GATTTAGCATTTTCAAACCCCATAAAAAATCTTTAAATTGCACTATATTTTTACTACTACAATTCTTGAATAAAGCCATGTGCTAGAGAGCAATCGTATAATTTTATTCAAGAATGCCCCAAATACCATGCAAACAGTCATAATCAAGTACAACGCCGGCAACGTACAATCTGTAATGTACGCTTTAGACAGAATAGGAGCAAACTACCAATGGACAGACGACGAAGAGGCTATTAGAAAAGCCGATAAAGTAATTTTTCCTGGCGTAGGAGAAGCAAGCACTGCTATGGCATATTTACGAGAAAAAGGTTTAGACAAAATAATCCCAACACTCACCCAACCTGTGCTGGGTACCTGTGTAGGCATGCAGCTCATGTGTAACCATTCAGAAGAGAACAATACAGATTGCATGGGTATATTCGACATCGATATTCGCCGTTTTCAATCAGAAACCCTGAAAGTTCCCCATGTAGGTTGGAATAATATCTATGACCTCAAAAGTCCACTCACTCAAGGACTTTCAGAGCAAAGTTACATGTACTTTGTACATAGTTATTTTGCTCCAATCTGCCAATATACCATTGCCAAATGCGATTATGTAAGCCCTTTTTCGGCAATGTTACAAAAAAATAATTTTTATGCAGCCCAGTTTCATGCCGAAATTAGCAGCAAAGAAGGACAACAAATTTTAGAAAATTTCTTAAAAATATAATGATACAAATAATACCAGCCATAGATATCATAGACGGCAAATGCGTACGTCTTACGCAAGGAGATTACAGCCAAAAAAAAATATATAACGAAAATCCATTAGAAATTGCCCAATCTTTTGAAGATGCAGGCATACAAAGATTGCATTTGGTAGACCTCGACGGAGCCAAAGCAAAACAAATAGTAAACCATAAAGTATTAGAACAAATTGCATCTAAAACAAAGCTTCATATAGATTTTGGTGGAGGCGTGCAGTCTGACGAAATGATAAAAGTAGCTTTCGAAAGCGGAGCCAAACAAGTTACGGGAGGAAGTATTGCCGTTAAAAATCCAGAGTTATTCGAAAGTTGGCTACAAAAATACAGTGGAGAAAAAATCATACTCGGTGCAGATGCCAAAAATGAAAAAATAGCCATATCAGGCTGGGAAGAAGACACCACCACTAGTGTTTTTAGTTTTGTGGAAAATTACATTCAAAAAGGCGTTCAATACACCATTTCTACCGATGTTGCCAAAGACGGTTTGTTAGAAGGTCCAAGTTTTGATTTATACCAAAAATTACAAACACAGTTTCCTGCATTGCACATTATAGCCAGCGGAGGAGTTGCAGTGATACAAGACATTGAACAGCTCAACGAAATGAATATTTTTGGCGTAATAGTAGGAAAAGCTATTTACGAAGGTCGAATTACGCTCAAACAATTAGCAGATTTTAACAAATAAAAATCTAGCTACTGGGATTTTGTTCAAAAAAATAATTTTCAAACCATCATAAAGCATTATGCTCACCAAAAGAATCATACCTTGTTTAGACATCAAAGACGGACGCACCGTAAAAGGAACCAACTTTGTAAACCTGAGAGACGCTGGTGACCCAGTAGCCTTGGGAGCAATGTACGCCCAACAAGGTGCCGACGAACTGGTTTTTTTAGACATTACCGCCACTGTAGACAACCGTAAAACGCTGATAGATTTGGTAAAAAACGTTGCTCAAAACGTAAATATACCCTTTACAGTAGGCGGAGGAATTTCAAGTATACAAGACGTATCGGCACTCTTAAATGCAGGTGCTGACAAAATTTCAATCAATTCATCTGCTGTAAAAAATCCCGCTTTGGTAGATGAACTAGCCCAAGAGTTTGGCTCTCAATGCATAATAGTAGCAATAGACACCAAAAATATTGATCAAACAGACATTGTACACACACACGGAGGTCGCAAACCAACCCTTTTAAACACTATAGCTTGGGCAAAAGAAGTAGAAAATAGAGGCGCAGGCGAAATATTACTCACCTCTATGGATGCCGACGGAACCAAAGCAGGATTTGCCTGCCAACTTACAGCTCAGATATCGAAAAATGCCAATATACCTATAATAGCGTCTGGAGGAGCCGGTAGTATGGAGCATTTCAGAGAAGTATTTCAAGAAGGCTATGCCGACGCAGGGCTAGCCGCAAGTATTTTTCATTTCAAAGAAATAGAAATTTTAGAACTTAAAAAATATTTACAAAACACAGGGGTTCCCGTAAGAGTATAAAGTTTTTACGAAAAAAAACCTGTAAGTATTTGTAAATTAACGACAAAGCAGTAATTTTGCATTCCGTTTCATAGTCTATATGCCTTGTTTTTGTAGTAAACTGCTCAAAACAAAGGTATTAGGCAGAGATATAGTTACATATTTCTTTAGAAACTCGTTTAGAATTCAGATAAAGAGCTTCCAACTTTATTGGCAGAATGACAAACAAAATGAGCCCAAAGCTCAAAAACTAAATTTAAAGCGATAAAATTCAAATAAAATGGCTAAAGAAATAGGTGGCTACGTAAAATTGCAATGCAAAGGTGGTGCTGCTAACCCTTCACCGCCGATTGGACCAGCACTAGGTTCTAAAGGTTTGAATATCATGGAGTTTTGCAAGCAATTCAATGCAAGAACACAAGATAAACCAGGCGTTGTACTTCCAGTTTTGATTACATACTACAAAGACAAAACTTTTGATTTCGTAGTAAAAACTCCTCCAGCACCAATATTGGTATTAGAGGCAGCAAAAGTAAAATCTGGTTCGGCACAACCCAACCTTAAAAAAGTAGGCTCGATCACTTGGGAACAAGTTCGTACCATTGCTGAAATAAAAATGCCTGACTTAAACTGCTTTACAATAGAATCTGCAATGAGCCAAGTGGCCGGAACAGCACGCTCTATGGGTATCACAGTTTCAGGAGAAAAACCATTCTGATTAAAAAAATAAACATTGATTTGTGATAATCAATAACACATTAATTTTTTCAGATAACGACATTAAATAAAATGGCAAAATTAACAAAAAAGCAAAAAGAAGCTCTTTCGAAATTTGACGCTACGCAAGCTTATTCGTTTGCAAAAGCAGCTGAAATATTGAAAGAAATTTCTTATACAAAATTTGACTCTTCTGTGGACATAGATGTACGCTTAGGAGTTGACCCACGCAAAGCTGACCAAATGGTAAGAGGCGTGGTAGCTTTGCCTCATGGAACAGGAAAAGACGTACGTGTACTCGTATTGTGTTCGCCAGACAAAGAGCAAGAAGCTAAAGATGCAGGTGCAGACCACGTAGGTTTGGATGACTACATCGCCAAAATTGAAAAAGGTTGGACAGATATCGACGTTATCATCACTATGCCTACCGTAATGGCCAAATTGGGTCGTTTGGGTAGAGTATTAGGACCACGTGGATTGATGCCAAATCCAAAATCTGGTACTGTAACCCTAGAAGTAGGTAAAGCAGTAAAAGAAGTAAAAGCTGGTAAAATCGACTTCAAAGTAGATAAAACTGGTATCATACATACTTCTATCGGAAAAGTGTCTTTCAGCCCACAACAAATAGCTGAAAATGCACAAGAAGTTATCAATACATTAATGAAATTGAAACCTTCGTCTGCAAAAGGTACCTACATGAAAACGATCAATGTATCGTCTACTATGTCTCCAGGTATTGAAATAGACAAAGGAACTGTAAACGGATTGTAATCATGACAAAAGAAGACAAAGCACTAGTAATTGCCGAGTTGAGCGAAAAGTTCGCTGCTACTCCATACTTCTACATCACGGATACAGCCGGATTGACAGTTGCAGAAGATAATAAATTTCGTAGAATGTGTTTCGAACGTGGTTTAGAATATCGTATCGTAAAAAATACTTTGATTTCTAAAGCATTAGAAACTACTGAACATGACTATAGCTCGTTTGAAGATACAGTTTTCAAAGGAATGTCTGGCGTTATTTTCTCTCCAGAAAATGCAAAAGCTCCTGCAAAATTGATCAAAGACTTCAAAAAAGAAGTAGGCAAAACAAAAATTCGTTTCAAAGGTGCGTCTATTGAAGGTGGCTTATTCATTGGTGAAGATCAATTGAAAGCACTAGAAAATGTGAAAACACGTGAAGAAATGATTGGAGAAATCATCGGTTTATTACAATCGCCTGCTAAAAATGTGGTTTCTGCATTACAAAGCTCAGGTAATAAATTGGCTGGTATCATCAAAACATTATCAGAGAAATAGTACCAAAGCCTTTTGGAAGAATATTTATTCAAACCAAAAGCAAAATAAACAAATACGTATAACAATTTAAATTATAATAAAATGGCAGATTTAAAAGCATTCGCTGAGCAATTGGTGAACTTAACTGTAAAAGAAGTAAATGAATTAGCAGCTATCTTGAAAGATGAGTATGGTATCGAACCAGCTGCAGCTGCTGCAGTAGTTGTTGCAGGTGGTGGCGGTGAAGCTGCTGAAGCTCCAGCTGAAAAAACTTCATTTGATGTAATATTGAAAAGCGCAGGTGCTAGCAAATTGGCAGTTGTGAAATTGGTAAAAGACTTGACAGGTCTTGGCTTGAAAGAAGCTAAAGATGTAGTTGATTCTGCTCCAAAACCATTGAAAGAAGGCGTTGATAAAAACGAAGCTGAATCATTGAAAAAAGCTTTAGAAGAAGCTGGTGCTGAAGTTGAAATTAAATAATTTCAATCAAGTCATAAAAAAAGCCAAGATTCAATCTTGGCTTTTTTTATGATACATATGCAAGCAAAATGTATAATATCTTACTCAATCTTGGCTTTTTTTATGATACATATGCAAGCAAAATGTATAATATCTTACTCAATCTTGGCTTTTTTTA
>JAGNSI010000164.1 GCA_017988135.1 Pseudarcicella sp. | reverse complement strand
GTGCCTCAGATCACGGAAGACGTTTTATTTACCAACGAATTTATAGATCGAATGACTATTTGTTTTGGCAATCAGTTGCGAGTGGGCATTATGCAATATTGAAAATAGAGGGAAATTAAATTTTGTTGTATTTTGAACAAATGCATAAACAGTATCAGAACGACCAACATAACAGCCATCAAAGTCTGAAGTACCTACTTTACAAGAAAATTCATATGGATAAGCAGCAATTATTTTCCGACAATTCACTACTTCTACGCCAAGCGGAGAGTCGCTGGTAAATAATATTTTATTTTTGTAGGGCGTTTTGTCTATTTTTCGCAAGATATTTATACAAGAATCGTCTGTCAGTTTGAGTGCAAAACCGTCTTTGGAGAGCGGATATCGTGAAATTTCACGTTTTTTAACCACAAAAACCACAAGACTATACAATGTATTTGTTACTAATAATACAATAATCAAACTATTGAATGCTTTTAGATGGCTTGCTGCTATTTGTAATAACAATGGCAAAAACAGAAAAGCCAGTATTTTAAAGTGCCTAACATCAAGCGAAATTTCTGCCAAACGAGTATAATAATAACCCATAAAAACAACATACACACAATAAAAAGCAACAAAAAATACCGTATTACTCCTTGTTTTTACATCTTTCCAAGCTTTTATTATCACATATATTAACAAACAAAAGACACAAATATTGAGCATTAAATGCGGCCAAAAGGTAGCGACATCTGAGATAGAATATTTAAAAGATAACTGATGAAAAATATCGTTAGAAGATGTCCAGTAATTAACTGGGAAATTAAAAATATCGACAAAATCAAATTCTAAGTTTATGTTAGGACTCAGGTATGAGGTCGGATTAGAGCCTTTGTTCAAATAAAAATGATTCAGCGAAAGATAGTAAACGATAAATGATGAGCAGCTAATAACCATCGTTATCCAAAAATTGCGTTTAGGTAAGGTTATTTTTTTGGCTTCGAAGCAAAAATTAAGGTGTTCAAACACAGGAACGGCACAAATTCCCAATAGAACGATTGACGATGATGTTTTAAAAAAAAAACAAATCAAAGAAATAGGCAAAAGACCTAACAATAATCGGATAGGGCTATTTTTATATTTTAAAAAATAATAAAGCAACCAAGGCAAGCCTCCAAAAAACAACATTTCGCCTCCTACATAGTTCAAAAAATGATTGGCCGTTACGACACGAGACGTTAAAATAAAAAACAAAGACCAAGCTATGACCAGATCGCTATATTTTTGGTATATGAATATTTTATACCAGCCCCAAAGCCCCAAAATAGTGAACAATAATGTAATAAGTAAGCTACTTCGCTCGTAACAGAAGCCAGTAAGAAAGGTTACAAAAACAGGAATTAAATATTGCCCAGGCGACCACCAAGAAATAAACACCGTTTTGTTGAAAGTCAGATTATGTGCTTCGGGAACTGTCAAAGTATTAAAATCTGAACCAGATTTCATTGACTGCCATACATTAAAACCAAATCCGGGGTCGTCTCCTAAAACTAATGGAATATAAAAAGTAGAAACTATGTATAACGCAAAAGTCGCAAATAATGCCCCCCAAATGTATTTGTTTGATGTATTCAAATGATTAAAATCTATATTGTGCACAAAACCACTATTTCTTATATTCAAAAAAACTTTCTAAGCCATAAAAGTACAAAATTATTGATTGTAAAATGTTTTGACAGTCATGTTGAGGAAATGTTTTGTTGATGAATATGGCAATTTCTTAAGCAAAATCTGATAATGTTTTTTTAGATTGCTATAATATTTCAAATCGGATAAAATTTTCAAAAAACAAGCTTATGACAAAATCATTGCTCAGTATTATCATTAAAACTTCTCAAACCGTTTACCCTGCACTTTTATGGACAATCATCCTATTTGTATTATGCAGTATGCCCAGCCCTCAGCTTCCAAAAGGACTTCCAAACGATAAAACCGCTCACCTTTTAGCCTTTGCATCATTTGGATTGTTATGGTTTTTATTTCGCCCCAAGTTTATACTCATTATTTTACTAGGTATTTTGTACGGAATTTTGATTGAATTTTGGCAAGCAATTTTGCCCGAAAATTTTCACAGAGGTTTCGCATGGCTTGATATACTGGCAGATAGCATAGGCACTTTAGCTGGTGTTTCGGTAGGGTATTTTGTAAATTTATATTTGAGAAAATAAATTTTACATTTTTTCTAGAATCAACTAAGGGTAAAGTCTTTCTTCATAGTCTTACTAATATAAAGACTAGAAATTATTAAAATATTTATATTTTTAAATACTTTAATAAGAATAGTGCTAAAAAATTTATGAAAAGTACACCTAGAAATAATCAAATGTTTACCAAAGGTAGTTCGATAAACTTACGCCAATTCGAAGCACCCAAAGTAATAGACGATGAGACTTTTATCAGAATGTCTTTACAAGACAATCCGCAAAAAGGCTTTGAAATGCTGTACAATAGATTTTATAAGCCACTATGTAGCCATGCAGTAAGATTTGTTTATTCTAAAGATGTAGCAGAAGATATTATTTCAGATATTTTTTTATCTATCTGGAAAAATAAAACTTTCGAAAATATACATATTTCATACCGAGCATATTTGTTCACTTCTGTAAGGAATAGGTGTTTTTTGTATCTACAACAAGAGCATAAAAAATTTACAGATATTGACGACAAAGAAAACACTTGGATAGAACCTAGCGATTCGCCAGAAGAAATGATGTTTTATGACGAATTACGCAATCAAATAGAAAAAAGCATTGCCCAGCTACCGCCACAATGCCAAAAAGTTTTTTTGATGAATAGATACGAGGGCAAAAAATACAAAGAAATAGCAGAAGAACTGAATATTGCCCAAAAAACCATAGAAGCACACATTAGTAAGGCTTTGGCACATTTAAGACAAATAGTGTACGACAACTCTGGTCTAATAAATGCCATCGCAATGATTGGTTTCACAAGTTTTCAATAAGATTTCAAACAATGACAGTATTATCTAAAAATATATTATTCGAGCATTTTGCAGGCAGGACCACTCCACTGCAAAAAAAGATAATTGCCCAATGGCTCGAAAACGAAGAAAACAAAATACAATACTACAAATGGCTTGAAGAATTCGAAAACGAATTCCCACAAATGGTAGGAAATGTAGAAAAAGCAAAATCGGTATTTTTAAAACAAATACACCAAACAGAAAAGCACAACGAAATTGAAAAACAAAACTTCCAAGCTATAAAAAACAGACCCAACAAAACTGTTTTTAACATCAAAAAATGGTCAGTTGCAGCAATTACTGTATTTACATTGGGTAGTATTTTGTATTTAAACAAAAATAATATTATCTACAAAAACCACAAAACAGACTTTGGCGAAACCAAAAATATATTATTGGAAGACGGCAGTACAGTGGTTTTAAATGCTAATTCACGGTTGAAATACAAAAGATTTTCGTTTGAAAACGAACCAATCAGAGAGGTTTTTTTAGACGGCGAAGCAGCATTTTCTGTAAAACATACAAACAACAATCAAAAATTTGTGGTTTCTACAGAACACAACCTTGAAGTAGAAGTATTGGGGACAGAATTTACAGTTTTTACAAGAAAAAGAGGCTCTAAAGTAATACTTACCAAAGGTAAAGTAAAAGTAAACTACCTAAACGAGTCTAAACCAACCAGTACAATAATGAAACCTGGCGATTTGCTTTCTATCAACAAAAAAGGAAAATCAGAGAAAAAAGAAGTAAAAAACATAGAAACATTAACAGCTTGGAAAACCAAACAATTTGTTTTTGACAATACCAGTATAGAAGAAATATCGTATTTATTAGAAGAAAATTATGGCACAAAACTAAAAATACAAACAGCAGAATTAGCAAATAGAACGATTACAGGTACTTTTTCTGCCGACAAAGCAGAAGATTTTGTAACTATTCTAGAACAATTGTTAGAAGCAAACATTATAAAGTCAGACAATGATACCTTGTTACTAACAGAAAATTAAACAATAAATAAAACTAGTACGCTTAAAAAATTCATCAATAAACAACAAAATCAATGAAAAAACGATTCATCGGGTTTACCACAGTAAGTGGTATGCTGATTGCGTGCTGGCTTTCGCCCCAGCCAATCAATGCACAAGCAATTGCATTTGCACAAAACACCATTAGAACCGAAAAGACAACAACAAGTGTCAAAACAGTTCAACTAAAAGAAGCCATACTGTCTTTAAAAGCACAGTACAATGTGGATATTTTGTTTGAAGAAAAAAATATCAAAAACCTAAGTGTACCTACAAATTCATTAAACAATACCAAAAACATTGAAGATGCGCTAGAAACACTCTTGAAACCAAATGGCTTGAAGTTCAAAAAAATGAACAAAAACACCTATTTGGTTTTGGGAAAAAAGCAAAGTCTTGGCTTACAAGAAAATAGTAAAAACACAGAAGGCACCACCATTCCTTCCAACACCAGCCAAGATATAGCTATTAAAGAAGTAAGTGTTTCTTCGCCAAGTATTACCAAAGTTGCAGACAGAACCGTAAGTGGTAAAGTAGTAGACGAAAACAACAATCCACTACCTGGTACATCTGTAACCATAAAAGGCTCCAACAGAGGTACTAGCACCAATGCCGCAGGCGAATACTCACTTTCTATTCCAGAAGAGGGAAATGCAATTTTAGTAGCATCATTTATTGGTTACAAAAGCCAAGAAATTATGGTAGGTAAAAGAACATCTATCAATATTTCTATGTCTCCAAATGACGGATCTTTAGACGAGGTAGTAGTAATAGGATACGGAACTCAAAAGAAGAAAGATTTGACAGGGTCGG
>JAGNSI010000053.1 GCA_017988135.1 Pseudarcicella sp. | reverse complement strand
GTTGTCTAACCACTAGAAGAACGTACTATTGGAGTTAAATCAAATATGAATAGTAATTCAAAATGATTTGGTTAAAAAAAAAACTTTCACTCTTTGTGAAAATTTGTAGTCCGTACGGGAATCGAACCCGTGTTTCATCCGTGAAAGGGACGTGTCCTAACCCCTAGACGAACGGACCATTGGGTTAAAACGTAATAAGAAAAAACTAAATTTAAATCTTTAATAAGATGTAAAATGCTATCCCTTATTGTTTTCGTGGTGCAAAGGTAAAAAGAATTTTTTAGACAAAAAAATTTATTTGAAAGCTATTTTATTAAAAAATAACAAAAAAGAATGGATACTTTTATTGAATAAGTTTTAAACCGTTTGAATAGAGTAGATTAAGTGTTTTGATGTTTGTTTTTTCTGTTCAAAAAAAATACCAAAATAGTTTTAACTTATTAGCGGGTATTGGGCTAAAGTTTGCAAGAGAAGGGATAAAAATTGAATAAATTTTTTTTGTGACAAAACAAACTATATATTTACTGAGCAAGATTTTCAGAAAATATTCAAACTAAGATAAATAACATTACATGCCTAGCAATACAAAAAAAGAAACTACAGAAAAACCGAAAAATAGCAATGTTTCGGAAAAAGAAATTGCTATAACTGACACACCAAATTCTTTAAAAAAGGTAGAACCTTTTTCTAGATTTAGTGATTTCGATATTGAGCTTTTCAAAGCGGGCAAGCACTTTAGGCTGTTCGAAAAAATGGGTTCTCATCTTTGCGAACACTTAGGTGTGGCAGGTACTTATTTTGCTGTTTGGGCACCTTCGGCACGCTCTGTTTCTGTGATTGGTAATTTCAATTATTGGAATAATCTTTCACATCAATTGATGGTAAGATGGGATTCTTCAGGTATTTGGGAAGGTTTTATTCCGCACATCGGTAAAGGAGAACCGTATAAATTTTGCATTCAGACACCAGATGGGCAATTGGTCGAGAAAATAGACCCCTATGCACATCATTTCGAAACGCCTCCACGAACAGCTTCTATCGTTTGGGATAATTGGTACGAATGGTCTGATAATAGCTGGATGACCAAACGCAAAGAAAAAAATGCTTTAAACGCTCCTTTTTCTGTATATGAAGTGCATATAGGTTCTTGGCTTAAAAAAGATTACAATCATTCGCTTACTTATATTGAATTGGCAACCCAGCTTGTAGAATATGTGAAAAAGATGGGTTTTACGCATATCGAGTTTATGCCTGTAATGGAGCATCCTTATGAACCATCTTGGGGATATCAAGTGCTTGGTTTTTTTGCACCATCTTCAAGGTTTGGAACGCCGCAAGATTTTATGTATTTGGTAGAGCAATGTCATAAAAATGACATTGGTGTTATACTTGACTGGGTTCCTTCGCATTTTCCTGGCGATGAGCATGGGCTTTATTTGTACGATGGTACACATGTATTTGAACATCCAGATCCTCGAAAAGGCTATCATCCAGACTGGAAATCGCATATTTTTAACTATGGTCGAAATGAAGTACGTAGTTTTTTGATTTCTAATGCAGTGTATTGGTTAGAGCGTTACCATGCCGATGGCTTGCGAGTAGATGCGGTAGCGTCTATGTTGTATTTAGACTATTCACGTGAAGCAGGAGAGTGGGAGCCAAATGAATTTGGAGGTAATCATAATTTAGATGCGATTTCCTTTTTTAAAGAATTGAACGAATATTGTTACGGTCAGTTTCCTGATATTCAAATTATTGCAGAAGAGTCTACATCTTATACTGGCGTTACTAAACCTGTTTTTATGGACGGGCTAGGTTTTGGTCAAAAATGGATGATGGGTTGGATGAATGATACTTTAAAGTATTTTGAAAAAGATGCTGCCTTTAGAAAATATCACCAAAACGATATTACTTTTTCTACTTGTTATGCTTTTACAGAAAACTTCATGTTGCCACTTTCGCACGACGAAGTGGTGTATGGCAAACAAGCTTTGGTAAACAAAATGCCTGGCGACGAGTGGCAACGTTTTGCCAATTTACGATTGTTGTTTACTTATATGTTTACACATCCGGGTAGTAAACTATTGTTTATGGGAGGCGAATTTGGACAAACTTCAGAATGGGATTTTAAATATGGGCTTGAGTGGTGGTTGCTCGAATATGCACCACATCAAGGTGTTTCGGAACTTATAAAAACATTAAATCATTTGTATAAAAGTTATGAATGTTTGTATGAAAATCAATTTTCAGGCGAAAGTTTTGAGTGGGTTGATATGTCTGACCATGAAAATTCTGTGATTATTTATTCAAGAAAAAATAAGTCTAAAAATCAAGAATTGACCATTGCTTTGAATCTTACGCCAGTGCCAAGATATAATTATAGAATTGGTGTAAATGAAGAAGGTGCTTACAAAGAAGTTTTAAATTCTGATAATAACATTTATTGGGGTTCAGGTATTATGAACGAAGATTTAAAAACTAGTTCTGTTCATTGGCAAGGCAAAGCATATTCGTTGGAAGTAACTTTGCCACCTTTGGCTGGAGTGATTTTAAAAAAGAAGTAAAGTTTTGAATATTAGCCTATTTGAATTGCAAATAGGCTAATATTTGTTTGAAAACCTGTCTTTGGTTTTCAATAGTTTGAAAATCTGTTTTTCCTGCTTTATGTTTATTAAAAATTAAGCTGGTTTTAGTCCTATTTTGTCGGCTTCTTTTAGTAAAAAAGGATAAGCAGACTCCATGTTGTTTTCAATGATTCCTTCTAAAATAGCTTCTCTAACTGCTATTTTTAACATGCCGATTTCTTTAGATGGTCCTATTTTGAACAGTTCCATGATTATTTCGCCCGTAAGTACAGGCTGAAAGTTTCGTAATTTGTCTTTTTCTTCTACTTCTTTGAGTTTCTGCTCAACAAGGTCAAAATTTCGTAAATATTTTTTTATTTTATCTCCGTTTTTTGAAGTGATATCAGCTCTACAAAGTATCATTAAGGCTTCAAGGTCGTCTCCTGCTTCAAATAACAAACGTCTGAGGGCAGAGTCTGTGATGGTTTCTTTAGACAATGCAATAGGTCGAAGGTGTAGCCTGACAAGCTTTTTAACCAATCTCATTTTTTCGTTTAATGGCAATCTAAAGTTGGTAAAAATGCCTTTTACCCATTTTGCACCCAATTCTTCATGCCCATGAAAAGTCCAACCCTTTTTTTTGTCAAATTTTTTGGTTGCTGGCTTTGCTATGTCGTGCAAAATTGCCGACCAACGAATCCATAGGTCGTCAGTCTTTAAGGCAGCATTGTCTAGCACTTGAAGTGTATGGTAAAAATTATCTTTGTGTCCTTTGCCTTCTTCGGTTTCAACGCCTTTTAGTTGGATAAATTCAGGAAATATGATTTCCAAAATTCCGCAAGTATCTAAAAGCAAAAAGCCGTAAGATGGTTTTTTAGATAATATTATTTTATTTAGTTCTTCAGTAATTCTTTCTTTTGAAATAATTTCAATGCGTTTTTTTTCTTTGATAAGTGCATCAAAAGTGTCAGGGTCTATATCGAAACCTAATTGGCTGGCAAACCTTGCAGCTCTCATCATTCTGAGTGGGTCGTCAGAAAAAGTAATGCTTGGCTCTAAAGGAGTTTTTACTATTTTTCTTTTTAAATCGTTCAGTCCATCAAAAGGGTCTATTAGTTTACCCCAAGAAGATTTGTTGAGCGAAATAGCCATGGCATTGATAGTGAAATCTCTGCGATTTTGATCGTCTTCAAGCGTGCCTTCTTCTACTATGGGTTTGCGTGAATTTCTTTGGTAAGACTCTTTTCTAGCTCCTACAAACTCAACTTCCCAGTCATCGATGCGCAACATAGCAGTGCCAAAGTTTTTGAAAATAGCTACAGCATCATCATCTCGCCCCATTTTGCGGTTTACTAGCTCGGCAAGTGCTATTCCAGAGCCTATGCACACTATATCGATATCTTTTGATGGTCTTCCAATGATTAAATCCCTTACAAAACCACCCACTACATAGCAGTCTACTTTTAGCTCGGTAGCGGCTATAGCAATTTGTTCAAAAATGGGGTTGGATTGTAAAATGTGGTCAAAATTCATTGAAATATATTGGCTGTTGAACGAATATTTTTTTGTAAAAAACGATATTTATTTTCTGATAAATTCAAAACCAAAGTCTAAACCCAATTTTATAATTTGAGAAGGGTTTGTGCTGGTGGTTTCGCCAGCTGGATTTTCTAAAATATAATCTACGCTTTCGGTGATTTGGGGCGAAATATCTGTAAATTTTTTGGGACTTTCCATGCCACTTAGATTAGCTGATGTGGAAACAATGGCTCTTTCAAATTGATAAACAAGCCCCTTACAAAATGTATCTTTTACTAGTCTTATAGCTATAGATCCATCAGCGGCTAAAATGTTGGGTGCTACATTTTTACCTTTGGGGTAAATTACTGTGAGTGGTTTTTCTGCAAATTCCACCAAATTCCAAGCTATTTCTGGTATTTCAACTACATATTGATTGAGTTGTTCTATTTTAGAAATCAACAATATAAATGATTTATTGTCAGGTCTTTGTTTGATATCAATTATTTTCTGAACAGCTTTTTCGTCTCGAGCATCGCAACCTAGTCCCCAAATAGTGTCTGAAGGGTAAAGTAAAGTGTTACCTTTTCTTAAATGTTGTATGGCTTCTTTGTACATGGTCGTTTTTTTATCTCAAAAAAAGGATTTTTCAACAAAGATAAAAAAAACATGGATACGGT
The DNA here is from genome assembly GCA_017988135.1 of Pseudarcicella sp. Classification (GTDB taxonomy): domain Bacteria; phylum Bacteroidota; class Bacteroidia; order Cytophagales; family Spirosomataceae; genus JAGNSI01. Next base: position 11,869 of record JAGNSI010000053.1, on the reverse strand, counting down.
ATTTTAATATCCATTAATATGATAATTAATTATGATTCTTATTCTTCATTCCAATTTTTTTAATGAAGTATTGGTCATGATTTTTTTCTTTGAAATTGGAGTTGTTTCTGATTACACCAGTTATTAAATAATGATTGTTCCAAGTATTAAAGTATAGATTTTCGGGGGATAGTTTGTGGTTGAAAATATTTAATTTGTCGATATGGTTAGATATTTTATTGGCATGAACAGTTTTATAATACAATTCATTGTTGTTGAGGTAAGCCATTGTCCAGCTGTTGTCTATTTGGGTCAATTGTACTATGTTGTTGAGTTGATAAGTTTCGAAGTCGTTTAAGTTGAGCGTATTATCCCATATCAAATCGCCCTCGTTGTTGAATTCGCAAATGATAGCATGCGACAAAATATAAGCTGTTTTTGAAATAATATTTACAGGACTTGTGCTAGAAGCTGCGGGAGATTGTAATGTGTACACTTCTGCTTCAAGCACAAAACCGTTTGGTGTTTTTATTACATCTTTTATATTGAGTCTATAAACGTATTCTGGGTCTTTGCCAATGTTTTGTTTGTTATGAATTTTGTTTTTTATTCTGCCTTGTTTTTTTTCAGAAAAATGGCTGAAAAAGTTTGAAAACTGAATGAATGGAGTCATTTTAGACCATTTTTCTTCATTGTCTTCTATCAGGGTTACATACAAGCCCTTTGAATATTCGGAGCAACCTTTAGAATAATTACCTATAAGTAAGGTTTTGTTTTCTGATAATTTTAATGTTTGTCCTGTTATAAAAACCAATTTGTTTTCGTTTTTTACGGTTTCTATTTCTGGAAGAATATTGGTGTTTATCAAATGGCTTTCGTTGTCATAATTTTTCATGATCAAACCACAATGTTTTGCATTTATTTCATTCAACAAAACATGAATATTGTCGGTACTATCTTCGGTGCATAAATTACTAATGGCAGTATTGTTTTTGTAGATATCGTTCAGGAATGTTGTTTTGAATGTTTCAAATGAAAAGTTTGCGATGATAGATTTTTCATATTTTTCACCTATCAAATAAGCTTTATTTTCGCTCACTCTGAAAGCTGTAATGTCAAATTCGCTCGGAAGTTTTCCTAGCATAACTTCCAGTTCTCCATTTTTTTTATTGAGGCTTATTACTTTGAAATTTGGGAAATCGTTTTCTACAATAAGCCAAAAGCTTTTGTTTTTATTTTCGGCATAAATAAATTCTTGAATAGTATTTTCCACTTCTAATGAATCTTTCCATAATATTTTTTGGAGCGATAAATCATATTTGTTGAATATCATCCATGAGTCGTTGAGTGTTTTTTCTACCAACGATACATTCAAGAGCCCATCTTCATGTGGGAAAGCGTGCATCCAGATAATTTTATTGTCAAAATCTGTAATTTCTATTTTGGCAATTTCTCCCAATTGAGCAAAAATATTATTCGAAATAAATAATAAAACAATCACTAACCTTTTCATACCCATTCATGTTTATTCGTTTGCAGATGATTAAAATAAATTCAAATTGTATAAATTGCAGTTCAATTTAGAGTCAAACCATTTTATACTTATTAATTATTTTTAATGGGATAATAAGTATAACGAATATAACATTTTTGATGAATATAGAAAATAAATTAGCAGATTTAATTCAAACATCTTTGATGAAATGTTTTGCAGTAGAAGAGCAAAATATTTCATTGCAGCCTACTAAAAAAGATTTTGTCGGTCATTATACGTTTGTGATATTTCCTTACGTGAAATCGCTCAAAAAATCACCTCAAGAAATAGGCAATGCTATTGGTGATTATTTGCTTTCTAATGCAGATTTTGTTCAATCTTACAATTTAGTTCAAGGTTTTTTGAATATAGAATTGTCAGATAAAATTGCGTTAGATTTATTTTCAACACTATTTAACGGTACCAATTTTGGGCAATTGGCTCCCAAAAATAGTACAGTAATGGTTGAATATTCATCACCCAATACCAATAAACCATTGCATTTAGGGCATTTAAGGAATAATTTTTTAGGTTTTTCTGTAGCCCAGATTTTACAATCAGCAGGTTATCAAGTAGTAAAAACCAATTTGGTGAACGACAGAGGCATACATATCTGTAAATCTATGCTTGCCTATCAAAAATTTGGCGAAGGCGAAACTCCCCAAAGCAGTGGACTAAAAGGAGACCATTTGGTAGGTAAATACTATGTGATATTTGATAAATATTACAAAACAGAAATAGAAGCTTTAATAGCACAAGGAATATCGGAGGAAGAAGCCAAAAAACAAGCCCCAATATTGCTAGAAGCCCAAGAAATGCTTTTGAAGTGGGAGCAAAACCATCCCGAAACACTAGCACTTTGGAACACCATGAATGCTTGGGTATTTGAAGGCTTTGGGATTACCTATAAAAACATGGGTGTGAGCTTCGATAAAACCTATAGAGAATCAGAAACTTATCTATTGGGTAAAGAAATTGTAGAAAAAGGACTATTATCGGACGTTTTTTTCAAGAAAGAAGATAATTCAGTTTGGATAGATCTAACAAATCAAAATTTAGACCAAAAACTGGTTTTACGCAAAGACGGAACATCGGTGTACATTACACAAGATTTAGGCACAGCAGAGCTCAAATACAAAGATTTTGAAATGGAAAAATCGGTATATGTAGTTGGAAATGAGCAAGATTATCATTTTGAGGTTCTTTTTAAAATTATCGAAAAACTGAACAGACCTTACGCCGCTGGCAATTATCATTTAAGCTATGGAATGGTAGATTTACCATCAGGCAAAATGAAATCAAGAGAAGGAACAGTCGTAGATGCCGATGATTTGATGCAAGAAATGGTGACCACAGCAAAGCAAAGAACAGAAGAACTGGGTAAAATAGACGGTTTTAGCGATGATGAAGCTCAAAAACTATATCAAACCCTTGCCATGGGAGCTTTGAAGTATTATTTACTAAAAGTAGACCCCAAAAAAAGAATGCTATTCAATCCAGAAGAATCCATCGATTTTCAAGGAAACACAGGTCCATTTATTCAATATACCCATGCTCGAATATGCTCGATATTAAAAAAAGCAAGCGAATTGAATATAGAAAAGCATTTTACCAATACCATTGCTTTGACCAGCACCGAAAAAGAAACTATTTTACTATTATCAGAGTTTAATCATAAAATAGAAATGGCAGCACAGCAATATTCACCAGCTTTGATAGCTCAATACGCTTATGATTTAGCCAAAATATACAATCGTTTTTATAATGAGGTCAGTATTTTTAATGAAACAAATTTGGAAATCAAACAATTTAGAATATTGTTTTCAGAACTAGTATCCAAAACATTGAAAATGGCGATGAAAATGTTAGGCATTGAAGTACCCAATAGAATGTAATAATTCATCGAACAAAAATGAAAAAATATATACTATCAATTGTAATTGTATTCACCATAATAGCCATGCTACTAAAATTTATGAAATTAGGCTCGTTGTTTAGCATTTTAAGTATTCCATTTACCCAAAATAGCGTTTCGCAACGCCCTCAATCAATCAAGCAAACTAGCGAAACAAAGCATTTGTACGATTTTCAGATGAAATCTTTGGATGGAAAAATGATAGATTTATCTATTTACAAAGGCAAAAAAGTGATCATTCTCAACACTGCTTCAAAGTGTGGTTTTACTCCTCAATACGAAAAATGGGAGAGTTATTATATGTCCAACAAAGAAAAAGTAGTAGTGCTGGGTTTTCCTGCCGATAATTTTGGGCATCAAGAACCAGGTAATGATGGCGAAATAGCCAATTTTTGTCAGAAAAATTATGGTGTATCATTTCCTATGTTTTCAAAAATAAGTGTAAAAGGAGACGATATAGCTCCTTTGTATCAGTGGCTTTCTACAAAAACACTCAACGGCTGGAACGACAAAACGCCAACTTGGAATTTCTGTAAATACCTTGTTAACGAAAAAGGAGAGCTTACTCATTTTTTTGCTTCAAAAGTAACCCCAGACAGCCAAGAATTTAAAATCGCCATTTCTCAATAATTGAAAATGATAAAACATTGGATAGCAGCAGCTCGTCTAAGAACATTGCCATTGTCACTTTCGAGTATTTTGATGGGCAGTTTTTTGGCAGTACCCTCTGGAAGATTTTCATTTTTAACTTTTGCATTGATAGTGCTCACCACTGTTTTGTTACAAGTGTTGTCAAATTTTGCCAACGATTACGGTGATGCTGTATCGGGTGTAGACTCAGTATCAAGAACAGTAGCTACCAGAGCAGTTCAGTCGGGTAATATTTCCAAAGAAAAAATGAAAAAAGCGATTGTCTTAACAGCAATTTTGTCTTTTTTATGCGGTTCAATACTTATTTTACGAACATTGTCGGCGGCTGATTCTCAAACAATAATCTTGTTTTTTGCATTGGGAATACTTTGCATAGCTGGAGCCATATTTTACACAATGGGTAAAAGACCATACGGTTATATGGGTTTAGGCGATTTGTCAGTTTTGATATTTTTTGGCTGGGTAGCGGTATTGGGTACTTATTATTTGCAAACCAATGAATTTGAATGGGTTAATATTTTACCAGCAACTTCAGTGGGGTTATTAGCAGTAGGTGTATTGAATTTGAACAATATTCGTGACATTGAAACCGATAGAAAATCAGGAAAATCGTCTATTCCAACCTATTTGGGTAAGCAAAAAGCTACACTTTATCATTGTGGATTAATGATATTCTCTGTTTTGTTTATGATAATTTTTCAAACAGTTAATAAATTTTATTTCGAAAAAGAATATATTGGAGGTGTTTCTATAAATATTTTTCGTTGGATTTTTTTGCTATCGGCATTATTATTGATATTGATTTGTACTGAATTGTACCAAAAAAACAAACCAGAAGAGATAGATAAACTATTAAAAAAAATGGCTCTGTCATCATTGTTTATGGTAACAATTTTCGGGCTAAGTTATATTGTAGTATATTTGAATACTTAACAAAGATTAACAAATTTTATTAGTGTAATTGTATATTTATTTGATAATTTTACGTTTTAAATTTTTTAAGAAAAAGTCTTATCTTTTTTTGAAGATAAAAGATGTGAAAATCAAATCAAATCATTTTAAATTAGCTTATTAAAACCATTAAAAAATAATTTTATACGGATGAAAAAAATATTTCAATTTTCATTTTACTTTTTTCTAATAGTCTTTTTTGCAGGAAAAACATATTCTCAAGAGAAATCCTTTGACGACTTATTAAAACAAGGCAACGCACAAAACACCGCAAGGCAGTTTGCAGAAGCACAAAAGTCTTACACGCAAGCTATAATTTTACAGCCCAACAATCCACTGGCTTTTTTTGGTAGAGGTTATGCCAAAGCTAATCTTAAAGATCATCTTGGTGCTATCATGGATTACGATAAAGCCATAGAGCTAAATCCACGTTATGCATCTGCTTACTTAAATAGAGGTCAAAGCAAAACAAAACAAGAAAATCATAAAGGAGCTTTAGAGGATTATAATAGAAGTATTGACCTTAATCCTGCAGATGCCAATGCTTATTATGTAAGATCATTAGGTAAAAATAAATTAGAAAATTACAAAGGAGCTCTTTCAGACTTAGATAAATCACTTGGTATAGCCCAAGACAATGCTCAAGCATATGCTGCAAGAGGATGGATTAAGATAAAATTAGATGATTTTAAAGGTAGTATCGAAGATTTTGCAAAATCTATAGAAATATCACCTACCAAAGGTGAAACCTACGCAGGTAGAGCCTATTCTTTGATGAAATTGGCAGATTATAAAAATGCTATTGTAGATTTTACTAAAGCCATTGAAAAATCGCCAGAAGACGCAGAATCTTACTCTAAAAGAGGTTTTTGTAAAAATCAGCTAGAAGATTATGTAGGTTCTATTGCAGATTTCGAAAAAGCATTATCATTAGATTTTGAAAATGCTTCAGCTTTTTATGGCAGAGGCTTTGCAAGAGCAAAATTAGGTAATGTAAAAGGAGCTATAGAAGATTATACCAAAGCTGTAACAATAGGTAATTTAGAAACAGATAAAGTTGTGTTTTCGGGCAATATTACTAAACAGAAATTGGACGACTTAAGAAACGGAGTGCAAGAAAATATCAAAATGACCGAAATTTCGGCAGAAAGATTTGAAGTTTATTATAATCGTGCACTAGCTAAAGTAAGAGTGGGCGAAGGCAAGTCAGCTATTGAAGATTACAACAAAGCCATTGCATTGAACCCAGTGTATCATCAAGCATATTTTGCTAGAGGTTTAGCAAAATCATCAATCAATGACCAAAGAGGAGCGATACTAGATTGCACAAACGCACTAAAACTAAACCCTAAGTATGCTGAAGCTTACTTTATAAGAGGAATCATTAGACATGCATTAGGAGACTTTACTGGAGGCTACGCCGATATCAGTAAGTCAGGAGAATTGGGATATAACCCAGCTTATGGCGTTATTCAAGACTATTGCAATTAATTGTTATTGAATTTATTTGAACAAAAATCAGACATCAATTTATTGAAGTCTGATTTTTGTTTTTTTAGGAGTTCTGTAATTCTATCAATTTATTGAAGTCTGATTTTTGTTTTTTTAGGAGTTATGTAATTCTATCAATTTATTGAAGTCTGATTTTTGTTTTTATGAAATTGAATTTGCCCGAATTTGATGTAAAATTGTCTAAAAATGGAGATAAAGTTTCCATTTTTGATGTAATACGCAAAAAATACATACTACTTACACCAGAAGAGTGGGTGAGGCAACATTTTGTACATTATATGATCAATCAGCACCAATACCCTAAAGGATTGATAGCAATAGAAAATAAACTTATTTATGGCTCAAAACTAAAAAGGACAGATATTCAAGTATTTACACGTACAGGCGATTTGTTTATGATAGTAGAATGCAAAGCACCCTATATTTCTATAGATAAATCAGTATTGGACCAAGCAGCACAATACAATAAAATATTACAAGCACCTTATATTATTCTCACAAACGGCATTGATACACAAAGCTTTGCTATTGATATTCACCAGCAGAGCGTAACAAAGTTAGAATGTTTGCCCATTTACGACAATTAAATATGAATTGGGAAAATTATATTCGTGAGTTTAAAAATTATCTAACACTAGAGCGGTCTTTTTCTACTCATTCTATAGAAGCTTATATTCATGATATAGTAAAGCTTCATGATTTTTTTTGTTATACTCAAGGTAAAATAATTCAAGCCGAAAACGTTAAAGATTCAGATCTGAAACTGTTTTTAAGCTATCTCACAGAGCTTGGGTTAGAGGCATCAACCCAGTCTAGAATACTATCAGGTATTAAGCTATTTTTTAAATATTTGTATCTAGAAAATTATATTTCAGAAGACCCAACTATTTTGATAGCATCGCCCAAAATAGGTAGGAAATTACCTGAAACATTGTCTTTTTTTGAAATAGAAACGATGCTTTCGGTGATTGATTTATCTACTCCAGAAGGAGCAAGAAATCGAGCAATAATAGAGCTATTATATAGTTCAGGTTTGCGTGTAAGCGAATTGGTAGAATTGAAAATTTCTGAATGTTTTTTTGAGTCCGAAATGCTGAGGATTATTGGTAAAGGAAACAAAATGAGGTTAGTTCCTGTTGGCGAAGAGGCTATGAAATATATGACTATATACAAAGAATCTATTCGTAAGCAAATGAATATCAAATCAACCGATACCGATTACTTTTTTCTGAATAGAAGAGGAGGTAAGTTGAGTCGAGTTATGATATTTATAATTATTAAAGATTTAGCAGTGTTAGCGGGAATTAATAAAACTATCAGTCCGCACACTTTTAGGCATTCTTTTGCCAGTCATCTAGTAGAAGGCGGTGCCGATTTACGTGCCGTACAAGAAATGTTAGGTCATGCTTCTATTACTACCACAGAGATTTATACGCATTTAGATAAATCTTATTTGCAACAAATTATCACCGACTTTCACCCCAGAAACAGACATAAATAAGAATGATTTAGAGTCATTTTTAAGCTTTATTTTATTTTTCAAACCCCAAAAATAAGTTTCTTATTTGTATATACATTTAAGCCAAATTTAATCTAAAATCATATTTTTATACTATTTTTTTCTGTACTTTATAAAAGAATACTAATTAGTTGAATAGAAGATTTACTTAAAATTTTATGCCATTTAAGATTAAATTTGTACTTTAGGAAAATGAAATTTTTAATCGAATAAATTAGGTTCAATCTTAAAAAAATACAAATGATGGTATATTTAACTAATGCTTGGGTTTGGATAATTATAGCATTGTTGGGTTTAGCAATATGGGATATCACCCAAAAAAAACATACGATTTTGCATAATTTCCCTGTGATAGGTCATCTAAGATTTTTCTTAGAATCAATAGGACCCGAAATACGTCAGTATTTAGTTGCCAATAACAGAGAAGAGTTGCCCTTTAATAGAAGTGAAAGAGCTTGGATTTATGCCTCTTCTAAAAAGGAAAATAATCTTCAAGGCTTTGGGTCAGACCAAGACTTCAATGCTGTAGGTTATATTTTTATTAAACATGCCATGTTTGGGTATCAATTGCCAAGTACCCATCCTAATATTAATAATCCTAGTTTGATTCCATGTGCCAAAACTATTGGTGAGTACCACAAAAGAGCCAAGCCATACAAACCCAAATCTATTGTGAATATATCAGGAATGAGCTTTGGTTCGTTATCTGGAGCGGCAATAGAAGCATTAAACAAAGGAGCTGCCAAATTTGGGGCTTATCACAATACTGGCGAAGGGTCATTGTCAGATTACCATAAAAAAGGAGCAGACGTTGTTATAAATATAGGTACAGCCTATTTTGGCGTAAAAGACGAAAATGGTTTTTCATTGGCAGTACTTAAAAAAATGGTAGACGACAATCCTTGTATAAAAGCATTAGAGCTGAAACTATCACAAGGAGCAAAACCTGGCAAGGGCGGCATGTTGCCCGGTATAAAAGTTACTGCAGAAATAGCATCAATAAGGAAAATTCCAGTTGGCAAAGATGCATTTTCTCCAGCTTTTCATACTCAATTTACTACCATTCCAGAAATGATAGATTTTATTGAAAAAATGGCAGAAGCTACAGGACTTCCAGTGGGTATTAAATCTGCTGTAGGAAAAACAGAGATGTGGGAAGAGCTAGCTAAATTGATGGTTTCTACTGGGAAAGGTCCTGATTTTATTACCATAGATGGTGGTGAAGGTGGTACAGGTGCAGCTCCTCATGCTTTTGCAGATCATGTTTCATTACCTTTTAATTATGCATTTTCTAAAGTTTATAAAATTTTCAAGCAACACGATTTGACAGACAAAATTGTTTTCATTGGTTCAGGAAAATTAGGTTTCCCCGAAAAAATACTAATGGCATTTTCTATGGGAGTAGATATCGTAAATGTTGGCAGAGAAGCGATGATGTCGATAGGTTGTATTCAAGCCCAGCTTTGCCATACCAACAAATGTCCCAGTGGGGTAGCTACCAACAATAAATGGTTGTCGTCAGGGTTAGATCCTGCCTTGAAGAGCGAACGTTGCTACAATTACTTAAAAACGCTTAGTAAGGAAGTATTAGAAATTACTCATGCTTGTGGCTATGAACATCCTTGCCAATTGACAATGAACGATGTAGAAATGGTAATGGGTGACAATAACAAAACCCAAACCCTTGCAACCACTTTCGGATATCATAAAACACCTGTTCCTTTTTTGGGAGTATCAGATTTGTTAAATAGTAAATTTATCACTCGATAAATTAAAATTCATATATATAAAAATTAGCTCATATTGATAATTATTAAAATATTAAATATGATTATTTTAATAAAATGCGTAATATTTACTTATAAACGTTATGTAAATCCTTGAATAATCCATTTTGATGCTATATTTGTTTTAATATTATTAAAAAACACAATAATTTTTTAGAATTTGTATTTTTCTAATTACAAAAATTTTTAAAAAATAAATTTTCATACTGTGTTTTTTGGGGAAATTACACAAATATTTTATTCACCTTTCCTTTTACCAAAACAAAATGAACACTATCAATACTTTTAACTTTTCGGGTAAACGCACCTTGGTTCGTGTAGACTTTAATGTACCCTTGAACGAAAGGTTTGAAATTACAGACGACACCCGTATAAAAGCTACCATTCCTACTATTACTAAAATCTTAAATGATGGAGGTTCGGTAATATTGATGTCACACTTGGGTCGTCCAAAAGACGGGCCAGTAAATAAATATTCGTTACAACATTTGGTTTCACCACTTTCGGTGGTATTTGGAAGGCAAATAAAATTTGCTAGCGATTGTATAGGTGAAAATGCAATCGAACAAGCATCGAGCTTGCAACCAGGAGAGATTTTGTTGTTAGAAAATCTTAGGTTTTACAAAGAAGAAGAAGCTGGAGATGTTGCATTTGCTGAAAAATTATCAAAATTAGGAGAAGTTTGGGTGAATGATGCTTTTGGAACTGCACACCGTGCACATGCTTCTACGGCAGTAATTGGTGAATTTTTTAAAGATAAAGTAGCAGGATATGTAATGCAAGCAGAATTAGACAATGCCAAAAAGGTATTGGAAAATGCTGAGCGTCCATTTACTGCAATCATGGGAGGTTCTAAAATCTCTGATAAAATAATGATTATCGAGCGTTTATTAGATAAAGTAGATAATCTTATCATTGGTGGTGGGATGACTTATACTTTCAATCTAGCTATGGGAGGTAAAATAGGCAAGTCTATCTGCGAACCAAACAAAATTGAATTAGCTAAAGAGATTTTAGCCAAGGCGGCAGCTAAAGGCGTGAATATTATTATGCCATTAGATACTGTTTGTGCTGACGATTTTTCTAATAATGCCAACAAACAAATAGTAACTTCGGGAGAAATTCCTGACGGTTGGGAAGGCTTAGACATTGGTCCTAAATCAGTAGAATTATTTAGCAAAACTATAGAAAACTCAAAAACTGTGATTTGGAATGGTCCAATGGGTGTTTTTGAATTTGCTAACTTTGCTATAGGAACTAATGCTATCGCAGATGCAGTAGTGAAAGCGACAGAAAACAACGGAGCATTTTCTTTGATAGGTGGTGGAGATTCTGCTTCAGCTATCAATAATGCTGGCTATGGAGATAAAGTATCTTATGTTTCTACAGGCGGTGGTGCATTGCTAGAGTACATGGAAGGTAAGATATTGCCAGGAGTAGCAGCTTTAGAAGCTTAATTAGGCTTGATTACAGCAAAAAAGCTACGTTGAATGGGCTAAACATTTTTACTCGATTGATAGAAAAAGCTACCATCAAGGTAGCTTTTTCTATTTTATCTCTGTCCCGTCCTGATAAAACGATACAAAAAAGTATTATTTTATGGCTGAAGAAATAAATTAGGTAAAGTGAAGTCAATCTTTGTAACTTATATTAAAAATTTCAAATTGTCAGTAAGTTTGAACGAGGAATTTTATGTATTGCCCAAGCAAGTAAGCTATACGGCGAATAATCACATTCTATAATTATTATTTGGTTTCTTAAATACGGTAACTTTAAGTGGTGAAATCAAAAGCTTTTAAATATTCCTCAAAACACTCTAATCAAGAGATTTGTAACACTGAGTACAACGTGAAGTTTTTAAAGAAGCAAAGTTATTGATATGTGAAATTGTGATCTTTATGGAAGTGCCGAAGTAGAAATAATCAATAAGATTTTACAAAAAAAAATGTGATAGATTAATGTAATCAAAGTCTATATATTACAGAAATATTGTTTGTTAATATTTATATGTTTGCAATATG
>JAGNSI010000052.1 GCA_017988135.1 Pseudarcicella sp. | reverse complement strand
ACTCACGTTTTTCAAAATTAGGGATTCAGGCAGAAGTGGATGTTTATAAAAAAATAAAATCCACTGTTTTTTACTTAACTTATGGCTATTCGCCCACACAATTTTTTCCAATTCATAGGTTTGGCTTGGAAGCCTATAGGTCTTTGCCCTATAAATTAGAAGCTTCTTTAGGTTTAAGGGTGTTGAATTTTGAAAAAAATACCCCACTTTTTTATACCACTTCTATCGGTAAATATTATAAGAATTATTGGTTTTCATACAGAGCATTTATAGTGCCTTTAACTGATAATATAAACTGGTCTCATATTGGTATGGTAAGGAAATATTTAAAAAAAGATGAAGAATATATAGGTTTTTTGATAGGCTTGGGTGCAGCTACTACCGATAATGCTTTGAATGTTAAGGATATGTTTTTTTTGAGAAGCTACAGGTTAGGCTTTCAGTTGAATAAATTTATTGCTACTGATTGGATGATAAAGCCTAGTTTTGAAATTTCAAAACAAGAATTAAGTTTTAGACCAAAGTACTATCAGACAATGTATGCAATGAGTTTGTCTGTTTCCAAGAAAATCAAACAATGATAGAACAACTTCAATCTTGTCCATTGAAATACTTTATAGTATGGTCTTTGACGATATTCTTTGTGTTTTTCTCTTTTGTGATTTTTATACTTACATTTTATTTTAGAATTAAACAAAGCCACACGCAAAAAATACAAAATAAGTGGAATCTAAAAATTAGGACATTTTTTGCACAAATGCTTTTAGAAAATGAAATTTCTGCGGATGAAATATTTGAAAATGCTCAAATTTACTTCGATAAAAAGTGGTTAAATAGTACATCTTTTAAGCAATTTTTTTTTCAAAAAACAGTAAATCTGTATGATACATTAGAAGGCGCTAGTAAAGAGAATATTAAAAAAATAATAGAAACATTGGTTCAGAAATCAATTGTGCAGTTTGACTTGAAAAATAAAAATGAAAGCACACAATTGATGATTTTGAATAATTATCAAATTTTGAGCTTGAAAGGAGTTGATTTTGGTCAATTTAAGGTTTCTAGGCTTGTGAAAAATAAAATTTCAGAATTGTATTTTACCAACTATTCATACGATGTTTCAAAGGCTATTATTCATACAGATTGGCAAAAAACAAATATTATTTATTACTTAAAACGCTTTGCGAAGGAATCTTTGCCCGATTTTTTTGAAGTTTATCAGCAATCATCAACAGAAAGTCAAAAAATATTTGCTATTCAATTGATCGGACATTTTAGACAATATGAAAACATACAAAATTTAAACTCCGAGTTGTTGAAATTAAGAAACAAGAACCTGAAATTTTTTAATATTTGTAATCAGATACTAGAAACATTGTCATATTTAAATAGTATGAAATCTTAAATTTAAACTTTAAAATATGTCAATTGATTTTTCTGAAAGTATAGTTGTATTTTTTCAGTCACTCATTTTTTTCTATGCTTTATTTATATGTTTTTCGTATTTCGTATCTTGTTTTGTGACTTTCAATGAATTGTTGCAGTATTCGAGAATAAGTAAAATGTCGGATTATAGTAAGATTTTAGCCTCTCCTTATGCACCTACTATTTCAATTGTGGCTCCAGCTTACAATGAAGAAGTAACTATTGTAGATAATATTCGATCACTTTTATCTTTACATTATAATCGCTTAGAAATAATAATTGTAAATGATGGGAGTAAAGACAATACGCTAAAATTGGCATTAGAAGCCTACAGAATGGTAGAAGTTAATCATAGCTTTTCGTCTACTTTAAAAACAAAAAAAATAAGAGGAATTTACAAAAGCAATAATCCTGCTTTTAAAAAGATTATAATAGTGGACAAAGAAAACGGAGGAAAAGCAGATGCCATCAATGCAGGTATAAATATTTCTAGCTCTCAATTATTTGCTTGTATAGACGTAGATTGTATATTGGAGCCAGATGCATTACTTAAAATGGCGAAACCGTTTATGGAAGAATCTGATAAAACAGTTATTGCAACTGGAGGTATAGTGTGGCTCACCAATGATGCTATTATCAAAGATGGTAGATTAATAGAAATGCGAATGCCTAAAGCATTTATAGTAAGAATGCAAGTGGTAGAGTATATTCGAGCTTTTCTTATTGGGCGAACTGTTTGGGCTAAAATAAACGGAATGATGCTTATTTCGGGTGCATTAGGTCTTTTTAGGAAAAATGTAGCTTTGGCAGTAGGTGGTTACAATCACAACACCGTAGGCGAAGATATGGATTTGGTAATGAGAATGCATAAATATATGCTCGAAAATAAATTACCTTACAAAGTAGCTTATATTCCAGAACCGCTGTGCATGACCGAAGCCCCAAGTGATTATACTATTTTAGGAAGGCAAAGGACAAGATGGGCAAGAGGAACAATTGAATGTATGCTTTATCACAAAATTATGATGATGAATCCCAAATATGGTATATTGGGTTTGTTGAGCTATCCTTATTGGCTTTTTGCTGAATGGATGGCTCCAATAGTTGAGGCATTGGGTGTGATTTTCTTTGTTGTGATGTCTTTTTTGGGTTTAGTAGATTGGCAATGGGCAGTTTCTTTACTTGTTTTTGTGTATGTTTTTTCTGTTTTTATAGGTTTTTTTAGTATTTATTTGCAAGAGTTGGTTTTTTACAAATACACTCAAAAAAGAGATTTGCTTGTTTTAATGCTTCATGTATTGATTGAACCTTTTTTGTATCATCCTCGTGTTGTATGGTGGTCACTTAAAGGTAATTTTCAGTATTTTACAGGTACGGCAAAAGGCTGGGGGGAAATGACAAGAAAAGGGTTTAATACTTCAAAAAAAAGTTAAATTTATTATTTTTCTGTTTTGAATCGATTAAAGAATTGACCATTTATTTATAAACGCTTGTGAACCAAATGTTGTAAAATCGAAAATACAATGAGAATATTTCTTTTCGGAAACGTGTTTGAATTGATTTTTATTTTTTTTTAAAAAACAAAAATAGGTAAGTTTCAAAAAAAGAAACATTGTTTGAATTTTTTTCGAATGTTTTGGCTTTGGAAACAAAAATAGGTAAGTTTCAAAAAAAGAAACTTACCTATTTTTGTAAAAATTAAAATTCCTAGTAACGATACAAATCAGATTTGTAAGGTCCATCTACCGATACACCTATATAAGCTGCTTGATCTTCTTCTAAAGTTTCCAATGCAACGCCTATGTGTGCAAGGTGCAGTCTAGCTACTTTTTCGTCTAAATGTTTAGGTAGGATATACAGATTTTTTTCATATTGATCTGTGTTTGTCCATAATTCTAGCTGTGCCAAAGTTTGGTTACAGAATGAGTTTGACATTACGAATGAAGGATGTCCCATTGCACAACCTAAATTTACCAATCTACCTTCAGCCAAAATTACCACTTCTTTGCCATCTATAGTGTATATGTCTACTTGTGGTTTTATTTGTTCTTTTGTGCTTCCGTATGCCGAATTTAACCAAGCCATATCTATTTCGTTGTCGAAATGACCAATGTTACATACTACTGCTTTGTCTTTCATCAATCTGAAATGACGCTCACGAATAATGTTTAAATTACCAGTTGCTGTTACAAAAATGTTAGCTCTTGTGGCTGCTTCGTTCATTGTAACTACTTCAAAGCCGTCCATTGCAGCCTGTAAAGCACATATTGGGTCAATTTCTGTAATCAATACTCTACATCCTGCACCTCTTAGTGATTCTGCAGAACCTTTTCCAACGTCACCATAACCAGCTACTACGGCTACTTTTCCAGCAAGCATCAAGTCTGTTGCTCTTCTGATAGAGTCTACCAAAGATTCTTTGCAACCATATTTGTTGTCAAATTTAGATTTGGTTACAGAGTCGTTTACATTGATAGCTGGTAAGTATAATGTGCCATTTTTTAAACGCTCATATAGGCGGTGAACACCAGTTGTAGTTTCTTCTGATAAGCCTTTAATGCCTTCTATAAGTTCTGGATATTCATCAAAAACCATATTGGTTAAGTCTCCACCATCGTCTAATATCAAGTTTAGCGGTTGTTTACTTTCTCCGAAAAACAATGTTTGCTCTATACACCAGTTAAACTCTTCTTCGTTCATGCCTTTCCAAGCATATACTGGTATACCTGCTGCTGCAATTGCTGCTGCAGCATGGTCTTGTGTAGAGAAAATATTGCATGAAGACCAAGTTACTTCTGCACCCAAAGCTGTAAGCGTTTCTATCAATACTGCCGTTTGGATAGTCATGTGTAAACAGCCAGCTATTCTTGCACCTTTCAAAGGTTGAGATGCTCCGTATTCTGCACGTAGTGCCATAAGGCCTGGCATTTCTGCTTCTGCCAAACGGATTTCTTTACGACCCCATTCTGCCAATGTGATGTCTTTTACCTTATAAGGTACATACGTTTGCGATTTTGTTGACATTTTTTTGTTTTTTATATTTTAATGAATTTTAAACCTTAAGTCTTAGAATAACACAAAATTAATAGCTTTGTTTTTGTTTTTGTTTTTTTCTTTGTTCTATTTCTTTTATTTTATTATAAAATAGATATTTTATCTAATAATTCTAAAATAGTAGATATTTTTGCCAGTTTTCGCTTCAATGAATATTTTAAAAATAGGAATTATCTACTATTAGTTTTGGGTATTTTCTTTGTTTCTGACCATTATATTTTTCAGATAACAGATTTCTCCTAAATGTCTGTTTTCATGAGCCAAAAATCCCCAAATTTGCTCACCTATAGTGTTTCCAATAGGAATTTTAAAAGGGCTTTCGCTGTGCCATTTTTCGGAATCGATATTTTCTAATAAAACAGTTATTGTTTGTCCTCTTTCGTCAAAAGCTTTCAACATTTCTTCAATACTTGGGAAAGCTTGGTTGTTGGGAAGAGGTGTGCCCGGCATAAAGTTCTCTTTTTCAAGGGGTAATAAATTCAAAATCATATCTTTTTGAATGATTTTGATAATCGTGTTTCTTACAAAAGTCAAGTGACCTATTTGCCAAGCTAAATGATTGACCAGCTGGTAGGGTCTGAAAAAAACATCTTCTCCCTCAAACTTTTTAGCTAAGCTATTGAGCATCTGGGTGTTTTGACTAAATGATTTTTGTAACAAAGAAATTAGTAATTCCATGATTTTTAATTTTGAATATTGAAGTCTGATTTTCCACCTGTTTTACTGATAAGTTTTGTTTCTACTATTTGAATGTCATGCGAAAATGCTTTGCACATGTCATAAATTGTAAGAGCGGCAATACTTACACCTGTAAGTGCTTCCATTTCAACACCTGTTTTGGAAGTAATAGTGCAAGTGCAAGTTATTATAATGCTGTTGTTGAGTGTTTTATGGGTGAATTTGCAAGATTCTAGACCTAGCGGATGGCAAAGTGGTATCAAGTCTGGCGTTTTTTTAGCACCCATAGTGCCAGCTAAAATAGCAGTTTGTATTACCGCACCTTTTTTGGTTTGAATGTCTCCATTTTTCATAGCAGCCATTATTTCTGTAGTTAAAAGTACAGTAGCTTGAGCAGTAGCAGTGCGTTTGGTGATGTTTTTGTCTGAAACATCCACCATTGTGGGCTGGTGATTGTTGTCTAAATGTGAAAATTCGCCCATGTTTTTTGTTTTTTAGAATAAATAAAAAAAATATATAAAACAAATATACTCTTTTCGGCTTAGGCTTAAATTATTGTAGAATTAATTTCTAATTTTAAGCTTTCATCACACCCAATATTTTATGATTTCGGTTCAGGAGGCAACACATATTTTAAACTCAGATACATTTTCTTTTCAAGAAAAAAAGCAAGTTACTATTTTGAAAAGTATAGGACAAATATTGGCAGAGGATATTTTTGCTGATAGAGATTTTCCGCCTTTCGACCGTGTGGCTATGGATGGTATTGCTTTTAGAATGGCAAGTTTTGTGTCGCTAGAAGTAGGAGATAGGCTTTTGATTGAGGCTATTCAATACGCAGGCGAGCCACAAAAAACGTTATTAAATCCAGAAGCTTGTATAGAAGTAATGACGGGTGCCATATTGCCAGCCAATACTGATACCGTAATTAGGTATGAAGATTTGACTTTAATAGAAGAAAACGAAACGAAATATTTTGTATTAAAAACGCTGCCTTTGAAAAAAGGTACAAACGTACATTCAAAAGGTTCTGATCAAAAAAAAGATGATAGTTTGATTCTCAAAGGGCAGAAAATAAGTGCTTTAGAAGTAGCAGTTTTGGCAACTGTAGGCAAAGAAAATGTAGCCGTTTTTGTGAATCATCGTATTGCCATTGTGTCTACTGGCGATGAATTGGTAAGTATAACGAGCACCCCAACCGACTATCAAATAAGAATGTCTAATAGCTATATGTTGGCATCTGCTTTGGAACAAGAAGGATTTGCTTGCGATATATATCATTTTTCGGACTCTAAAGCTGGCTTGCTACTTGCTATGAAAACTGTTTTTGAGAAACATCAATTAGTAATCACTACAGGTGGCGTTTCTATGGGAAAAGCAGACTATTTGCCTCAGGTTTTCCAAGAATTGGGCATCGAAAAGCAATTTCATAAAATAGCTCAAAAACCAGGAAAACCTTTTTGGTTTGGTAAATCTAATGATAACCAGCATTTTGTTTTTGCTTTGCCGGGTAATCCAGTTTCGACTTTGGTGGGTTATCTGAGGTATGTTTTGCCTTTTTTACGAAAAAAAAATACTGCTTTTCAAGTAAAAATGCTTGAAAACGTGCCTATAAATGCTAAATTGACACTGTTTTTGCCTGTGAAAATTGTCTCGCAAAGCAACGGAGTTTTTCAAGCTAGTTTGGTAAAAAACAACGGATCGGGAGATTTTAGTACATTAGTACATGCCGATGGATTTATAGAAATACTTGCCTCTGATTCTTCTTATTCAGATGGTCAATTGTTTGATTATTATAGTTTTAGATGATTTTTAAAATATTGCATCAAAATTTGTTGGTTTAAAAGATTAAAATCTATGGAACATTCAGCCAATATTATTTCACTAAAAGAATTGAAAATAGAAAATCAAGAAGCGATTTTGTATTTTGCATCACAACTAAATCCTACAAAATCAGTAGAAGCATTACGGCAGTCTATCCAAGAAATGTTTCAATTTGATAGGTATTATTGTTTTGGTTTGTTTTTGGATGACAAAATGGTTGGTATTTCCAGTGCTTGGGTAACAGTGCGGTTTTATTCAGGCAAACAATTGGAGCTTGATAATGTGATTGTTGATAATACATTGCGATCTAATGGATTAGGTAAACATTTTTTGGAATTAATAGAAAAATGGGCAATAGAAAGAGGTTTTCAGACCATAGAGTTGAATACCTATGTGGGCAATACCAGTTCTCATAAGTTTTATTTCAATATGGGTTACATTATTTTGGGCTATCATTTTCAGAAAGTGATTGGTAATAATGTCAAAAACTCTGATTCTGGAGGTTGCTGATTGTGATTGTTAATATCTCGGTTGAATCTGTGTTTTTTCTTAGCTGAGCGTCAATAAAATTAAATACAATAGATTTTTAATAGCTAATAGAATTTGTAATTTCAGAATTTATTAGAACGGTCAAAGAATAACCTATAATTTTTGAATAAAAAAACATTTATAAGATATATGAACAGAGAAAAAATACAACATTTAATACAAACAACCATTCAGATGCCAAGTGAAAAGGCGAAAATTTTGGCTGAAAAATATGCATTAATTGAATTGCCTAAAAACGAATTGCTATTAACAGAAAATAAACTCACTAAAAATACCTACATTCTAGAAAGTGGGATAATTCGTTCTTTTACCCTTGACACTAATGGCAATGAAGTAACTACTAATATTTATTCGCCTTTTTGTTTTATAAATGACGTAAATGCTTTTTTTAAACAACAACCAGCTGGTGAAAATTTTCAGACCTTGACACCCTGCACACTTTGGGCAATGAGCTACGAAGATGTACAAGCTAATTTTCATGAAATACCAGAATTTAGAGAATTTGGTAGAATGATGTTGATTTCAAATTATTCTATCCTCAAAGAAAGAATGTTAGGCATGATAAAAGACACAGCCGAAAGTCGCTATTTGAAGCTAATGAAGCAGCATCCCGACATTTTTCAGAATGTACCTCTAAAAATAATAGCTTCTTATCTTGGCATTACAGATACTTCATTGAGCAGAATAAGAAAAGAAATTACAAATAAGTAAATCTTCTTTTCTTGCCAAATGGTAAGTGTATTTGTATTAAAGCTGTTCAAATTTGTACTATAATTTTAAACAAAACAAATTTGAAAATGGTACATAGAATATTATCAACAGCCTTATTGTTATTTGTTACAATGGTAACTTTTAGCCAAAATATTACACAAACCATTAGAGGTATTGTAATTGACAAAGAAAGTAAATCTCCTTTGGCTTTTGCTTCTGTAATATTGCTTCAATCAAATTCTAATACTGGAACATCTACAGATGCATTGGGTAATTTTGCTTTGCAAAATGTTCAAATAGGAAGACAAAGTATTCAAATAAGTCATCAAGGATATAAAACAGCGGTTGTTTCTGATATTCAGTTGAGCTCTGCCAAAGAAAATGTTTTGCAGATAGAATTGGAAGAGAATTTGAATGTTTTAGCAGAAGTTACCGTGTAATCAAGAAATGCCAAAGACAAAACCGTCAATGATATGATTGGTATCAGTGGTAGAGCTTTTAGCACTAATGAAGCCAACAGATTTGCAGGCAGTCAAAACGACCCAGCAAGAATGGCAAGAAATTATGCAGGCGTATCTGGCGCTAGCGACCAAAGAAATGATATTATAGTAAGAGGTAATTCACCGCAAGGTTTGTTGTGGAGAATTGAAGGTATTCCTGTTCCAAGCCCCAATCATTTTGCAGGTCAAGGAAGTACAGGTGGTCCAATAAGCATTATTAATTACAAATTGTTGTCCAATTCTGATTTCATAACAGGAGCTTTTCCTGCCGAATATGGCAATGCACTTTCAGGTGTGTTTGATATTAAAATGCGAAATGGCAATGATAAAAGAATAGAACGAACTATTCAAGTAGGAGCTTTGGGTTTAGAAGCAATGATAGAAGGTCCATTTAGTAAAAAAAATAATTCAAGCTTTTTAGTTGCTTACAGGTATTCTACTCTTTCGATATTGGCTAAAGCAAAAATTAATTTTGGATTTGCGTCAATACCTAGCTATCAAGACCTTTCGTTTAAATTTAATTTTGTTACCAAAAAAGCTGGTACTTTTAAACTCTTTGGATTGGGCGGAACAAGTAGCACAGATTTTTTAGATAGTAAAAGAAAAGAAGAACAATTTAGTCCAGCCAATAAAGGTGAAAATGTACATTTTGGAAGCAATACAGGAATTGTTGGTTTAAGTCATCATTATTTTTTCAACAAAAATACTTTTATCAAAACAACTTTAGCCACTACCTATGAAGGAAATGGTAGCGAAAGAGATAGTATTCAAACAGACCAAAATTTAAAACGAACCGGTGGGTTTGGTTATGATCATTACAAATTCATTTTGAACAGTTTTGTTAATAAAAAAATCAATGCCAAAAATACCCTACAGGTAGGCATTGTAGCAGAAAATATTACCTACCAAACAAAAGATAGCTTGCTACTTTATCATCCTGTAACTGCAAAACCTTTTTGGGGATATAACAACGATTTTAGTGGAAATACCAATTTGTTACAGGCATATGGTCAATGGAAATGGAAAATATCAGACATTCTTACAATGAATAGTGGTTTGCATTTTCAATACCTAACACTCAATAATGAATTTGCCATTGAGCCAAGAGTGGCACTCAATTATCAGGTAAAAGATAATCAAACATTGAGCATAGGATACGGTTTGCATAACCAAGTACAACCTTATGGAATGTATTTTTTTAGAGACAAATACAATTCATCAAACATCGAAACAAACAAAGATTTAGGGTTTACACGCAGTAATCAACTTATACTAGGATACGATTTGAGTCTTAAAAAAGATTTTAGACTTAAAGTAGAAACCTATTATCAACACCTTTCTAATGTTCCAGTCGAAAGTCATTTGTCTTCTTATTCTGTGATGAACTATGGCGCAACATTTTATAATACCTATAGAGATAGCCTAGTAAATAATGGAACAGGATATAACTATGGAATAGAATTTACATTAGAAAAGTTTTTTAGTAAACAATATTATTTTTTATTGACTACTTCTTTGTTCAATTCTAAATATAAAGGAAGCGATGGTGTTGAAAGGAATACAGCTTTTAATGGTAAATATGTTATAAATGCTTTGGGTGGATGCGAGCTAAAACTAAAAAAGAATTTCACAATATTATTAGATGCTAAATTTACAATAGCAGGTGGTTTGCGAAATACTCCTATTGATCTTATTGCTTCGGCTAAAAACAAAGAAGCTACTTACAAAGAAAACGAAGTAAACACAATGCAAAATGCACTTTACTTTAAGCCAGATTTAAAATTTACAGTTCGTAAAAGCTTTAAAAATAAAGTAGCATTAGAGTGGGCATTGGACTTGCAAAACGTAGCCAATTACAAAAATGTATTTTTGAATTGGTACGATAAAAATAGCAATACCGAAAACCCAGTGTACCAAAATGGTTTTTTACCAACATTTCAATTGAAATTAGAATTTTAGAATTAGTATTCGATTTACATTTGAAATGTAAAATGTCTTTTGATGAAAAAATAGTATTTTAATTTCTGTTTATTTTAATGGGCTAGAATATGGCTGAGATCGGGAATTAACAAAATGAGAGTTGGAGATTATTAAATAAAAATCTTCTCCAACTCTCGTTAAATTAGAAAACTTTAACACTAAAGTATTCTATGGTAATAATTTAAAAAATCAAACTATCAATAAATTTAATTTTCCATCTGTTTGATTTTCTTGTTAATAAAAAATCATTCAAAACATTATCTACACTATGAAATAAAGATACTTTAACTGAGTCTGTTGAATTACGATTAACATGAGTGAAATTTAAAACCGAAATTCGATGTTTTTCTAAGCAGTTACGTAATTCTTTTCTGCTCAATGTATCCTTAATGCCAATTACAACTTTTCTATTGTTTACCTTTAATTTTAAGCTTTGTTTGAAATATTCGTTTGTGAATAAATAAAGCTTTCCATTATAATGAATTCCACCGTCTTCTTTTTTTTCAATTCGCCTATTTTCTTTGATTGCTCTTTTCAGTACCCAAATCGAGTCTTTTATGTTTAAACGGTTTGTAGACTGTGCCACCATATCTTGAAATATTCCCAGTATCAGAAAAATTAAGACGAAGTACTTTATTATTTGTAGCATGTTTAAAACTTAAATTTAATTGAAATTAAATCAGCATTATACATATTAACTTCTGCACCGAAAGCTTCTATTTCAAAGACTTCGCCAGCTTCAAGCTCATTATAAAGCTTTTCTAAGTTATTCAAGTGTCTTCCATAATGTACTGATTCGTGAAGTAGAAAAACGCATAATACAAATGCAAGTTTATTTGACTCATCTGCAGCGTTTAACGTTTCAAATTTTTCGACTATCATTTCGTTAATTTCAATTTTCCCAACCGACCTTCTGTAACCTCCATATACTTTGTCTCTTTTTTCTCCAAAATCCACAACAATAACTTCTGGTCCACTTCCATATGTCAATGTTTCTAAAATAACTTCTTCTGATGACCCTGAATATTTTTTTAGAGCGTCCATTATACTTGGGTTTGCTTTTACAATATTTACAACACTACCAACTATCGAAGCGAATTTAGGATATTTTTTTTGCAAATCAGCATTCATTTCGAAATTGCCAATATGGTTAGCATATTTTTTATCAATAAATATATTTTCTACTTTAGTTGGTTCCAAAGGTGGTCCATTAGGTCTGCCTCTAGGTGCAATGTAACCAGGTTTTTTTGATGAATCAAAATTTACATTAGTTCTTCCTGCATTTGCCCCTCCAGGGGTTGAACCACCGCCACCACTACTACCACCTCTTTGACTTCCACCTCCGGCGTATAATGTAGGGTCATCATTTTCATCTGGTCTTGGCGGTTCAGGCTCATCATCACATTCATCGCATGGAGCAGGTACATTGAAATCTTGTAAAGTAGATTTTGAAGTCTGTAAGGCTAATCTTTTGTTTTTTGATCTAGCATTACTTTCTTCATTTAATAATTCCTGTTCTTTTTCGCAAGAAGTATTGATAAGCAAACCAAGTATTAGTAGCAATACAAAATTTAGTTTTTTCATTTTCTTTGTTTTTAGTGAATGTAAATTTTTATTGTACAAAAGTATATTGGTAAGTTTGTGTGTTTTACTCAAAATGTTTGTATTTTAATTATTTTGAGAGTATTTTACACCTTTTAAATTACCTTTAGGTTTTTTACTTCATTCCAACTTTTTTTAACAAAAATGAATTCAAATAAAAATTTAGGTGACAAAATAAGGGTTTTAAGAAAAATGATAGATTTAAACCAAGATAATTTGGCAGAAGTTTTAAACGTATCTCAGCAAACATATAGCAGAATGAAAAATACTAGCAAAATTAATGGTGAGCAATTAGATATTATTGCTAAAGTTTTAGGAGTTAAATAAGAAGATCTTGAGAAATGGGATGGAAAAATTATATTTAATAATTATGGGAATAATTATACAATAGATGGTGATGTTATAAATAATGGTATAGAGAGCTTTGAAAGGCAAAATGATAAAATTATTTCAGATTTGATATCTCAAAACAATTTATTAATGGAGCAAGTGAATAATTTATTACAAGTTTTAAAACCTTCTTCAACCACAGTTTTGAATAGCTGATTCTTTTGAAAGCTATGATTATACATATCGGTTCTAAATAAAATAGTTTTTATTTGATTTGTCTTTCGAACACTCTTATTAACTTATTGGAAATAAGAACACAGTCGTTTATAATTGATTATTACAACATATTTTCGTCGGCAAAGCTGAAGTAGGCATTGTCTGTGAAAATAATATGGTCTAATACTGCTATTTCAAGAAGTACACCAGCTTCTTGAATTTTTTTTGTTAGGCGTAAGTCTTCTTTGCTGGGTTGTAAGTTTCCAGAGGGGTGGTTGTGTGCTAATATCATTCCGCTGGCTTTGTTTTCAATGGCCAATTTGAATATTATTTTTGGGTCGGCTACAGTTCCAGATCGTCCACCTATGCCAACCCGAAACGTTTGAATTACTTTGTTGGCTCTTGTCAATAATATTATCCAAAATTCTTCATGAGTTAAGTCGTAAAATATAGGTTTTAGTATGTCGTATGATGCTCTTGAGCTGGTTATACTTGGTTTTTCTGTGGGTGCGGTGTCGTTTCTTCTTCTGCCAAGTTCTAGTGCAGCTACTATGCTTATTGCTTTGGATTCGCCTATGCCGTTGAATTTGCAAAGTTCTTTGATAGATAGTTTGGCGAGTTTAGAAAGGTCGTTGTCTACGCTTTTTAGGATAAGTTTTGAAAGGTCTACGGCAGTCATATTTCTAGTGCCAGAGCCTATTAGAATGCCTATGAGTTCGGCATCGGTGAGAACATCTTTGCCTTTTTGTGATAGTTTTTCCCTTGGGCGGTCTTCCTTAGCCCAAGCTTTTATGGTTAATGTCTGATCCAACGTATTTTTTTGTTTGATTCGGGAGATTTGTTCATAAAAAAACCTTTTCTATTGAAAGAAAAGGTTTTTTAAGATTTTAGAAATCAATAAAACTAGGCAGCTAATTTATTAACCAATTTGGCTAATTTAGATTTTTGGTTAGCAGCTTTGTTTTTATGTATGATGTTTTTCTTTGCCAATTTGTCAAGAGCAGAGGCTACTTGCTTTAACAACTCACTTGCAACAGCTGAATCTTCAGTTCCACGAAGTTTTCTTACCATTGAACGTGTAGTTTTATGTTGATAGCGATTTCTCAATCTTTTCGCTTCGTTCGATCTAATTCTTTTTATAGATGATTTGTGATTTGCCATTTTTTATATCTTCTGTAAGTATTTTTTTGCTTTTAAGAACACAAAAGTAGTACTATTTTTTTATTTAAAAAAATATCGTTCAATATTTTATCCTATTTTCTTTACTTTGTAGTTTTCTTTGGTAAGAAAGTCGAATATTTTATCTTTAAAATCTCCCTGAATCAGTATTTCGTTGTCTTTGGCTGTTCCT
This sequence comes from Pseudarcicella sp., assembly GCA_017988135.1. Classification (GTDB taxonomy): domain Bacteria; phylum Bacteroidota; class Bacteroidia; order Cytophagales; family Spirosomataceae; genus JAGNSI01. Next base: position 2,431 of record JAGNSI010000052.1, on the reverse strand, counting down.
CCGCATCCGCACAGCGATTTTATTTTTTTACATAATGTTTCCAAATCTTCAGGCTCACCCACAAAACCAGTTACTATGGATACTTTTTTTCCTGCTCTTGCTTTTTTGTCGAGCAATACAGATAGTTTTTGTTGGTTATTGGGCAGTGTTTCAATGGTTTTTTCTTCAAATTCAAACTCAAAGTCGCTGGCTGTGGAGTAAACTATTCCGACGGGTATTTTTTTGTTTTTTGCCATTTTATTTTAAAATTTATTGCTCAATACTTTCAACGATTTGGGCGATATACTTATTTTTATTTCATTGGTATTTATTAGCATTGGTTCGCCGTCTAAGTGTATCGTTAAGTTTTGTGTTGCAGTCAGCTTTATATTAGTTTCTTGGTACGTATCTACATAGCGTGAATTGTTTAATGTGCCTTTAAATAAGCGTACGCCTATGATGGGTGCAGCACCAAATGGGAAAGGTTTAAGGATTACTAAATCTACTAGCCCGTCATCTATCTGCGACAATGGCGAAATCATAGCATTGTTTCCGTATTGGGTTGCATTGGCAAAAGTGATGGTAAATGCCGTAAAGCTTTTTTTAGCACCATTTATTTCAATTAAATATTCTTCGGCTTTATAGGCTCTGAATTCTTTGAGGGCTACTTTGGCGTAAGTTTTGAGTCCTCTTGATGTTTGTTTGGCAAACTCGTGAGCTACTTTTGCATCGAAACCTACACCTGCTGTACAAAAAAAAGGGATACCGTTGAGGTAACATGTATCAATAGGTTGTGCTTGAGCATTTATTGCCAATTGTATCGCTTTTTCTACTTTTAAAGGTATATTTAAATGTCTTGCTAGTCCATTTCCTGAGCCTATTGGTATGATTCCCAGTGCAGTTTGGCTACCTACCAATGCTGAGGCTATTTCGTTTACTGTTCCGTCTCCGCCTATGGCTACTACTTTTTTTATGCCTTCGTTTATTGCTTTAGTAGCTATTTCTTTTGCATGACCAGCATATTGGGTATAAACTAACTGGCAATCGCTTTGTTTTTCGATAGCCAGTGTAATTTTCTTTTTCATCGCTGCTGAGCTTGTGCCAGAAGCAGGGTTCATTATAAATAAAGTCATGTAGAATTTTTATCTAAAAAAAATAAAAAGTATTAAAATAAAAAGTACTAAGAAAAGGTACATTAGTCCGTCTACTAAGTAATATGATTTGTATTTTTCAAAAAATTCTTTTACCCTCATTTTTATTTTTTTCTTAGTGTATTAATCTTCAATAATCACTAAAGTGTGTTTTTTGCCTTTGCTTACCAATAAATATTTATTTTTTAACAGTTCGAAATCTATAGCTGCATTTGGGTCAGTTACTTTGTTTTTGTTAATACTCAATGCATTACCTTGTATGGCTTTGCGTGCTTCTGCTTTTGATGGGTAAATTTCTCCTTTGGTAGTGGTTGCTATCAAATCGGTAATATTTGGAGTGTTGTTGTACGCATCTTTGCTGATTTTCACTTGAGGTACACCATCAAAAAGGGCTAAGAAGTCTTCGTCAGCGATGTTTGAAAGTGCTGCAAGTGTTTCTTTGCCATATAATACTTCCGATGCCATAATGGCCATGTCGTAATCTTGCTGTGAATGTACTCTTACGGTTACGTCTTTGGCTAGTGCTTTTTGCATGGCTCTTTGGTGTGGAGCTGCAGCGTGCTCAGCTTCTATTTCTTCAATTTCTGTTTTGGTAAATAGCGTAAATACCCTGAGAAGTCGCCCACAATCTGCATCGTTTGCATTCATCCAAAACTGATAAAACTGGTAAGGCGATGTCATTTTTCTGTCCAACCAAACATTGCCAGACTCTGATTTTCCAAATTTTGTTCCATCGGCTTTTGTAACTAAAGGGGTAGTCAAAGCAAAAGCTTTGTTTTGGATTTCTTCTGCACCGCCTTCTTTTCTTCGTATTATTTCAGTACCTGTGGTGATGTTTCCCCATTGGTCTGAACCTCCCATTTGCAAGCGAACATTTTTGTTTTTATATAACCAATAAAAGTCGTATCCTTGTAGTAATTGGTAAGAAAATTCGGTAAACGAAATCCCTGTTTCAAGGCGTTTTTTTACAGAATCTTTAGACATCATGTAGTTTACAGAAAGAAACTTTCCTGCCTCTCTTAGGAAACCCAAAAATGAAAAGTCTTTGAACCAGTCGTAATTGTTGACCATTTCGGCTGCGTTTTCGCCACAGTCAAAGTCTAAAAATTTCTCTAATTGTGTTTTTATGCATTTTTGGTTGAAACGTAAGGTTTCTTCTGAAAGAAAATCACGTTCTGCTGCTTTTCCTGAAGGGTCGCCTATCATTCCTGTTGCACCACCAACTAGTGCAAAAGGTTTGTGTCCAGCTAGTTGAAATTGTTTGAGTAGCATAATGGTAGCTAAGTTGCCAATATGCAGGG
>JAGNSI010000051.1 GCA_017988135.1 Pseudarcicella sp. | reverse complement strand
CGTTGTAGATGCTATGTTTACTTTTGCCAATACACCTACTTTGCCATCTAGTACACCACTCAATTTTTATCAAGCCATTGAGGCAGACTATGCTGGAATACCTCTGGGAGGAGATTGGACGGGGACACATTTTTCTGATTACAACGGAAATAATTATTGGCGTGTACAAAGCATGATACGTTGGGAGTGGGGAGTAAGGCTAAATGATAGCTACGGAGCAAGAGAAAAATTGACCGATTTTTGGTATCATTTTATACCAGTCAATTATGAGTTTTTAAGTGACAACGCTACCAATGCTCCCACAATGGTGCACGACTATCGTAAATTGCTTAGAGAAAATTGTTTAGGTAATTTTAAAACGCTTATAAAGGCTATTTCAAAAACTCCAGCCATGCTGATTTATTTGAGTGGTCAATTCAGTACCAAAACTGTTCCCAACGAGAATTTTGCTAGAGAACTTTTTGAACTATTTACGATAGGAAAAGAAAATGACGAAGCAAATCAGAAATATACAGAAGACGATATCAAGGCAGCTTCCAAAATATTTTCAGGTTGGCGAATTAATAATTTTTTAGCTCCTTATCCTTGGCAAATCAACTTCGATTATAATTATCATAATAGAGATAACAAGCAATTTTCTTCTTTTTTCGATAATCAAATAATCAATAATCAGGTAAATGCAGCTGGTGCAAACGAATATGACATTTTTTTTGATATGCTTTTTGCAAAGCAAGGGCTTACCATTGCTAAATACATTTGCAGGAAAATGTACAGATATTTTGTTTATTACGAAATAGATGCCAATACCGAAGCAAATATCATTACTCCTTTAGCGAATAAATTGGTTGCCAACAATTGGGAAACAAAATCGGTATTTGAAGAACTATTCAAAAGCGAACACTTTTTTGATAGCATCAACCGTGGTGTGATGATAAAAAGTCCAATAGACTTTCATTTAGGCTTAATGAGGTCTTTGAATATGAGCAATGTATCGCCAGCAGGATTTACAGATTATGTCAATCAATACAATATTTGGGGCGATTTCCAATGGAACACAGATAAGAATTTGGAGCAAGGAATAGGTTTAGTGCCTAATGTTTCGGGTTGGAAAGCTTATTATCAGTCGCCTTCATATTATCAAAACTGGATAAATTCTAATACTATTCAACAGCGAGAAAGTATGATTTCGTCATATATAAATGGTTATACACGTCATACGCTGAAACTTCAAATAGATACTATCGCTTACGTACAACAATTCGGGAGTACTATAGTTCCCGAAGCAGATTTGCTTATTGAAGCTGTTGTGAAACATTTGTTGCCATTAGATATTGATGCTGTCTACAAAACAGATACACTTAAAAAAGCAAATTTGTTGAAAAATCAAACCGACCCGTATTATTGGAAAACAGCTTGGAATAATTATTTGGCTGATTCTACCAATACTACGAAAAAAAATACAGTTATCAATTTACTAAAATCTATGATTACAGGTGTGTTGAAATTAGCTGAGTATCAATTGATGTAAAATTTATAACAAATAAGTTCAAAAACTTTCGGAAAATAAAAAACAAACACCCAATGAATCGTAGAAAATTTTTAGGAAATACAGCACTTATTTCGGTACCAATGTTACTGAAAGGGCTTCCTATATTTGCCGGACAAGGATTGAATAATTCTTTTTTGAAAAAACTCGCTGCTGCAACCACAAATAATGGTAAAGTATTGGTAATTATACAATTGAATGGAGGAAACGATGGTTTAAACATGGTGATTCCATTAGATAAATATGATTTAATAAAACCTGCTAGGCCAGCAGTAATGATACCCAAAGCAAGTATTTTACCCTTAACTGGTACTAGCAATACAGGCTTACATCCATCGATGACAGGTTTGCAAAGTCTTTTTGATAATGGAAAAGTAAAAATTGTGCAAGGAGTAAGTTATCCAAACCCCAACTTTAGTCATTTTAGGGCTCAAGATATTTTATTTACCGGCTCAAATTCTAACGAAAGTTTAGATTCGGGTTGGCTGGGTAGAAGCTTAAATGTAAGTTTTCCGAATTATCCAGATGGCTACCCAACAGCCACTTTACAGGATCCTCCTGCAATTCAAATAGGAGGTTCATTGCCATTAGCTTTGCAAGGAGCCGAAATAAATATGGGTTATACCGTGCCTTCCAATGCAGCATTACATAACGTTGTAAACGCAAAACCAGGTACAGTTCCTGCTACAGATTATGGTTCAGAGCTTTCTTTTTTGAGACTCATGAAAGACCAAAGTAACACTTATGCTGGGCGAATTACTAATGCATACAAAGCGGTAAATCAAACCACAGGTAGAAGCGCCATGTACCCAGCTTCTGGAAACACTTTGGCAGAACAGCTCAAAACAGTAGCTAGCCTTATTGCTGGCGGACTTACAACCCCTGTGTATATCGTAAATCATCCAGATTCATTCGATACCCATGATAATCAGATAAATGCAGGCGATCCATTAACGGGTGCACATGCCAATATGCTATCTAAATTGTCGGTTGCCATTGCAGCTTTTCAAGACGATTTAACATTGTTGGGTAAGTCTAATTTAGTAACTGGTATGACTTTTAGTGAGTTTGGAAGAAGGGTAATCAATAATACAAGCAATGGAACAGATCACGGCTCATCTATGCCAGTGATACTTTTTGGCGATGGTGTAGAGCCAGGTGTTTTAGGAGAATCTCCCGTATTACCAACCAATCCAGGTGGCATTACATCAAGCACTCAAGTGCCTATGCAGTATGACTTTAGGCAACTATATACCACAGTTTTGAATAAATGGTTGGGTTTTAGTGAAGAAGAAATTACTACGGGAGTTATGAATGGTGGAGCGTTTCAGACAGTAGGAATGTTTTCAGCACCTTTACCTCTTACTGGTTTTGATATTTCAGCAAAATGGAATGGAAATAACGCTCAAATAAATTTCGATGTGCATGACAACGATACGTTTTCTAGTTACGAACTGATGCGAGCTTTTTCACTTCTAAACAATAAGTTTGAAAAAGTAGGTATAATCAAAAATGAAAGCGATAGCTCATTTAAACGTTATGTTTTTTCAGACGAAAGACAAAATGCCAAAGACCTGTATTACAAAGTGGTAGCAGTTTCTAAACAAGGTAAGAAAGTGAGCTCTAAAGTGGTTCATTTATCAAACGACAGTTTTGCTCAAAAAATTTCTGTTTATCCAAATCCTATTACCAATTTTGAAATAAATATCGATTTTTATCAACCTATCAATGACAGAGTGGAAGTAGATATTTTTGGAATGATGGGCGAAAAACTTTACGGAAATCAATTTGTTTTAAAAGGCGAAAGCAAACTTAAGTTTAGAGTTAATAATATGTTTGATTCCAATGTGGTTTACTTAATGAAAGTGAACTTTGGATTCAATAAAATTGTAGAGAAAATTGTATTTGCCTAAAAATGAATTCTGGGCATTAAAAATTGTTTGATTAAAAAAAATTTAATGCCCAGAACAATCTACCTCTAAAGAAAACCTTATTTTACTTTTACCTTTAGCACCTATTCTTTGGTAGAAGCGAATTGCTTTTTCGATGAAATAAGGAGTTTGCCATTGAATATTTATACAATTGTTTTGAATAGCAATGTCTTTCAATAGTTCTATAACTTTATCGCCTATTTTTTTTCCTCTATAATCTGGTTCTAAGTATAAACAATCGAGGTGTAAATACGTGCCAGCATCCCAAGTAGAGAAGTCGAAAGTGTAGGTAAAATAACCTTCTATCGATTCATTTATTACTATTACAAAGCAATATAATTGAGGTTTTTCTGAGAATAAAGCGTACTTTAAAAGGTTTTCTTTTGAGTTAATATCGTACGAACATTGTTCATAAATAGCGTGTTTTTGGCAAAGTTCAATTACTTTGTTTAAGTCGTATTCTTTACATTTTCTTATTGAATAGTCCATTGTAAGCTAATTTCATGTTGTAAAAAATCTATAAAATGCTCTAAGTAAGTTGGGTACTTTTGTTGGTTGATAATGGCAATATAATGTTTCCTTTTTAGTCCGTTTTTGCCAATTTTTATTGCTTTTAACGTACTGTTTTTTAGGTAAGGTTGTGCAGCCCATTTTGCCATTGCCATAATGCCCATGTCAGCTTTTACCATTTCTATAGACGCTTCTGTGAGTGGTAATGGGGTGATTTTTTTAGGTGAAACATTGGCTGGCTCCAATAAAAATTGATGCACTGTAACCGTTTCTAAAGGCAAAGAATGTATTAATAAATGTTGATCACAGAAATCTTCAGCTACAACATACTTTTTCTTCGACCAAGCATGATTTTCAGATACTATCATTAGCATTTCGTCTTGAAAAAGCTCAATATATTTTATATTCGGGTCTTTTACAGGGTCGCTTATTATGGCGACATCCAACACTCCTGCCAATAATTTTTGCAAAGGATAATGAGTAGCTTCCATTATTATTTTCAATTCAACATTGGGATAAACCAATTGAAATTGTTTCATAACTGCGGGTAGCCAATGATAGCTCGAATAACATTCGGTACTTATTCGTATTTCTCCATGTTCACCATAAATTAACTCTTTTACAGACCGTTCGGTTTCTGCTATTTTTTCTAAGACATCTATAGCTGTTTTGTAAAGTATTTTACCCGCTAAAGTAAGGGTCATTTTCTTATTTTCTCTCAAAAATATTTTTGTACCCATTTGATATTCAGCTTCTTTTAGTTGATAGCTTAGTGCAGATTGAGTGAGATGTAGCTTGTCAATAGCTTTAGTAATAGAGCCTTCTTCTACTATTGCTTTTATTAATTTTAGGTGTCTTATTTCCATTATTTTAAAATGATATTTTTGGCAAATTAAACATTTTTAAGCTTCTATTTACATGAAAATATTTGATAAATTGGATGATTTTTTTTCGTTTTTAATATTAAAAACTTTACAATACTTTTGAATATAAATAAATTCATTCACATAAAATAATACAAAATGGAAGCACAGATAAAACATTACGAAAACAAATTGGCTTACGAAATGGATCCTTCAGATTTGTTTGAAGCCTTGAATAATGGAGACAAAATAGTAGCTTTAGATGCTCGCAAACAGCTTGGTTTTCAGTCAGAGCATATTCCTACGGCAATAAATATTCCACATCGAGAGATGAACTTAGAAAATACATCTCATTTAGATAAAGATTATATTTATGTGGTGTATTGTGATGGAATTGGCTGCAATGCTTCTACAAAGGGTGCTTTGAATATGACCCGTTTAGGTTTTAAAGTAAAAGAATTAATGGGTGGTTTGCAGTGGTGGAAAATAGATGGTTATGCCACCGAAGGGCTTAATGCGAATAAAGAAGGAGAGAAGATAGCTTGCAATTGTTGAAATTTGTAATAAAAAACATAAAATGCTTAAGTAATTGGCATAAAAAAAGGCGAAAATTTAAGTTTCCACCTTGAATGTTTTCACAACGGAATAATCCTTATTGTGATTTGCTTTCGTATTCCAAAGGTAATATAAATTTTCATTTTAAAGTGTTTTTTATTGATTATTTTTAGAATATTTTTTGTGAGGCATTTTGTGAATTTTTAAGCATCTTTGTGTTTAAATTTTGATTTAGTAATGGTACAGGAAAATACAACTTTTTTATTGCAACAACTTTTTAAAGACGAAACTATTTATCGTTTAGATATTAATAATGCTGGGTTTGAAATAAAAAGTATTTTGGAAGAAAAACCTAAAATTGTACATGAATCTACTTTGAAAGAATCAGCTATTGTTGAAATTCAAAAGCCAAAACATATTTTCACACCTTATGTTTTTATAGTGAAAAGCTTTAGCGTAGCAGAAAAAGAACTACTTGCTAAAATATTAACAGCTGTGAATTTGACATTAGAAAATGTTACTATTTTAACCTTAGAAGAAGCTCAATCTATTGATTTTAAGTGGGTTTTGAATAATGAACCTGTCCGTTATTTTATAACATTCGGTATAGAATTGCAGCATATCAACCTCAAAATACCTTTAGAATTATATGTTGCCAAGCAGATAAAAGGCATTCAGTTTTTAATGTCAGATTCATTAGAAGCTATGCAGGCTGACAATACTAAAAAACGCTTGATTTGGAATGCACTAAAGCAAATTTTTGAGATTTAAAAAACATTAATTACCATTCCATACGAGGCATCGGCGAAACCATTTGTGTAGAAAACAATCCTTTTTCGGCCTTAAAATGAGCGGCTATGGCTATCATAGCGGCGTTGTCTGTACAATATTGAAAATCAGGTATGTAAATATTCCAATTTTCTGTTTCTCCAAGTTCAGACAATGATTTTCTCAAACCAGAGTTGGCAGATACGCCACCAGCTATTGCTATTTCTTTGATATTTAGTGTTTTACTTGCTTTTTTTAGCTTGTTTAAAAGTATTTTTATTAAAGTATTTTGTACAGATGCACAAATGTCATTTAAATTTTCAGCAATAAAATTTGGATTTATTTTGCTTTCTTTTTGAAGAAAATAAAGAATTGAAGTTTTTATTCCAGAAAATGAATAATTATATCCCTGCATTTCGCCCATCGGAAAAGCGTATTTATCGGGATTTCCTTCTTTGGCGTATTTGTCTACCAATGGGCCACCTGGATAGGGGAGGTTAAGCATTTTTGCCGTTTTGTCAAAAGCTTCACCTACAGCATCGTCTTGTGTTTCTCCGATGATTTCCATATCAAGTGCTGACTTTACCAGTACTATTTGCGTATGTCCGCCACTCACAGTCAAGCACAAAAAAGGAAATGTAGGTTTGGGTTCAACTATAAAATGAGCCAAAACATGGGCTTGCATATGGTTTACTTCTATCAGCGGAATGCCTAAGCCCAAAGCAAAAGCTTTTGCAAAAGATACACCTACCAACAGTGAACCCAACAAACCAGGGCCACGTGTAAAAGCAATTGCCTCAAGGCTTTCTTTGGTGACATTAGCAACTTCGAGTGCTTCATTCACAACTGAAACAATGTGTTGCTGATGGGCTCTAGATGCTAATTCGGGCACTACGCCACCCCATTTGGTGTGGATATGCTGGGTAGCAACAATGTTTGAAAGCACTTTTCCGTTTACAATTATCGATGCAGAGCTGTCATCACAAGAAGATTCTATGGCTAGAATGGTCATTTTTTTTATTTTTTTGCAAAGTTAATTTTTTCAAACTTAACATAATTGAAATTTTCTATTTTTTAGATTTTATGGCTATAAATTATTTTATACATAGATAGTTTTTTGGTTGATTTTTTTTGAATATTTTTGTGTATGTTTTTTAAATCCGTAAGCATTCTTATCAAAACAATTCTCTACACCATATTAGTGTTGATGTTTTTGCTTACAACTGCAGCTTTACTGATAAGAACAAGCCCTGTTCAAACCAAATTAGTTAATTATTTAAGCCCAAAACTATCTAAAAAACTAGGATATCTGGTAAGTATAGACAATGTTTATCTGAAATTTTTTGATGAAATTACACTCAAAGGGGTGAGAGTAGATGACCCTAATGGCTATAAAATGCTTGAAATAGCCAGTTTAGATGTGGATTTTAAAATGAAAAATATTTTAGATACCAACAATCTCAATATTGATTACATAAAACTTGACCACCCTAAAATAAAATTGATTGTAGACAAAAAAACAGGTATTTTGAATATGGACTTGTTTATCAGTCGGATAGATAAACTTTTGGCTCCCAAAGTTCCGAAAAAAAGACCTAAAAACTACCAAGCACCACTTTTTACAATAGACGAAGCAGATATTGTAAATGGTATTTTTTCTTTTGATGACCAACAAATTACCCATTTCGAAGACAAAAAACATTTCGATCAAGCACATTTTAAGCTAGAGGAGTTTAATGTAAAACTAAAAGATTTTTTGGTCGTAAGAGATACCATTTCGTTTGAAGCCATCAGGTTGAGAGGTGTAGATTACGCTTCAAACACAAGAGTAAAAACGTTGAGTACTAAGTTTTTACTTTCTAAAAATCAAATGCGATTTGATGATTTAACTTTGAAGTTCAATAAATCGGTACTGAGAAATTCACTATCCATGAATTTTGATTCTCAAAAGGATTTTTCTCACTGGAACTCAAAAGTAAAAATGCACGCTCGTTTTGATAGCACAGTGCTTTATGCTGAAGATTTGGGGCGATTTGTGAAAAGTATGTACAATTATCCAGGTGTATATTACTTAAATGGTAAGCTAGATGGAACAGTAAATGATTTGAAATTCAAAGATTTTGATTTGTATTTTGGTAAAAAAAGCAAACTCAGAGGCGATTTTCACTTCAAAGGTTTGCCCGATATCAGCAAAACTATGATGGATTTGAAAATGAACAAATCTTACGTAGATGTGGCAGATTTGACCGTTTTTATAGGAAAAAATGCCACTAAAAATCTAGAAAAATTTGGTAAAATATCATTTGATGGTGTGTTTAAAGGTACAACAACCAAGTTTTATACCAAAGGTATTTTGATTTCTGATTTGGGTAAAGTTGATACAGATATTACCATGAATCTGAACGAAAACTCAAGCAAATCTTCTTATAATGGACGCATAGCTTTGAATAATTTCAAACTCGGAAAGCTATTTGAAAACCAAGAAATGCTCGAAAATATAGAAATGTCGGGAAAAGTTGCAGGTACTGGATTTTCGATGAAAGACGCTGTGCTAGATTTTGACGGTAATATTCATGATTTTACCTATAATAAATACCGTTACAAAAATATTTATGTAAATGGAAAATTACAGAAAGAGTTGTTTAACGGGCGAGTGGCTGTAAAAGACTCAAATTTGGTGTTCGACTTGGTAGGAGAAGTAGATTTACGCAATCAAAGAGATTTTTTTAAACTAAAGGGAAATTTAGCAAAATCGAACTTTAAAAATTTGAATTTTAGTACACAACCTTGGCAGTTAAAAACAGAAATTGATGTAGCTTTTTACGGCAAAGAAATAGATCAAATTATAGGAAGATTAAATCTTAGTAATGCTTTGATTACGCTCGATAAACGAAGTTTATTTGTAGATTATGCAAATCTACTTTCCGAAAAAAACAATGGAAATAGAGCTATAGCTTTTCAGTCCAATTTTTTTAATGCTTATTTTGACGGCAATTTTCTGCCATCACGGTCTGTTAAAGATATTGTTCAGTTGTTTGATGAATACAAATTGTATTTTTTGAAAGATGCTGAGGCAAGAGACAAGTATTACGCAAGCAAACCCAAGTTGAGTCAAGAAAACTACAAAATAGATTATGCTATTGAACTAAAAAATATAGACCCCTTGTTGGCATTGTTTGTAAACGAAACAACGATCAGTCAAAATACAACTATCAAAGGCGATTTTTCTATTGGAAATACATCTCAATTCAATTTTTCAACGACATTAGATACTTTAATTTATCAAAATTATAGTTTTTTTAACTCAGAAATAGAACTCAATTCATCTAAGTTTTATAACAATCCAGAAGTATTAACTTCGTTGATAATGAATTCTAAGCAACAAAAAATAAATGCACTTTCACCCACTGAAAATCTTGACATTGAAGCTGTTTGGGACGACGACCACATTGCTTTTACCAGTAGTATAAAACAGCAAAATGCCAATAATAAAGCAAATTTGAATGGTAATTTGCAGTTTTTGGAAGAAGGCATTCAATTGCAATTTAAACGTTCAAAACTGAATATTCTAAACAAAGAATGGTCGCTAAATCCAGATAATATTATCACTATAAATGGCGGTGAGCTCAAATCTAGAGACCTGATATTGTCAAATAATGACCAGTTTATTTCTTTAAATGGTTTTGTTTCAAAAGATCCAGAAAAAACACTTCTTTTTAAATCTTCAAATTTTAATTTATCTACTATTTCAGATGTTATCTCTTTAAATATAAAGGGTTTAGTGAACGGAGAGGTGCTTTTGAAAGATGCCTATGGCAATGTTACTCTTGAAAGTAATTTGGAATTAACAGGCTTTGTTTACGACGATTTTTTGATAGGAGACCTTGCAGGAAATGGTGTTTATGATCAAGAAAAACAAATATTGAATCTTGATTATCGTTTGAATAGGCTAGGAAATGAAATATTAACTTTCAAAGGTGCATACAATCCAAAAGAAAAAGAAAATTCATTGGATATTTTGGCTACTTTAAACCAAACCAATTTGCAAATATTTGAGCCTTTTACAAAAGGGATTTTTTCAAAATTAAACGGTACAGCATCTGGCAATATCAATATTTCGGGTGTCTTGAGTCATCCTATTTTAGAGGGAGCTATTAGTTTCAAAAAAGGCACATTGCTGTTTGATTATTTGAAATCTACCTTGAATTTTGAAGACGAAATTGTATTTGAACCAGATGAGCTCCGTATAAAAGGTCTAAAACTAACCGACGATGAAGGCAATAAAGCAATACTTAAAGGCGGGGTTTATTATGATGGTCAGAATGCCTTTAGGATGCAGTTGGACGCAGATATGTCTAAATTTAAAATGCTAAATACCACAAAAAAAGACAATGATTTGTATTATGGTGTAGCCTATGCAACGGGTCATTTAGATTTGGATGGTCCTTTAGATAACTTATCTATTGCTTCAAAACTGAAAACAGAAAAAGGTACGAAGCTTTATATTCCGCTAGACAAAGCTCAAAATGTAGGTGATGTAGAAGAAATTGAATTTTTGGAATTAGCCAATTTGGCAGATACGTTGAAAGAGAAAAAAAATAGTGTTAAAAAATCTAGCTCTAAATTTCAAATGGATTTTGATTTTCAGTTTACACCAGAAGCATTGGGCGAAGTGCATTTTGACAGCCAAACAGGCGACATTATGACAGTGAACGGTAAAGGCGACATTAAGCTGAAAATAGATAATGCGGGTAATTTTACCATGAGAGGTGATTATATCATAGATAAAGGGAATTATACCTTTACTTTTCAGAATATTTTAAATAAAAAATTCGATATACAACGAGGATCAAGTATCAGCTGGGCAGGTGACCCAATGGACGCACTCCTGAATATCAAGGCGGTCTATTCTACCAATGTCAATTATCTTGGTTCTGTAATAGACACTATCGGTAGAAGTTCTGATTTTAAAAACAATACAGAATATACCAAAAGATATCCTGTAGACGTAATCATTAATCTACAAGAAAGACTGATGAAGCCAGCTATTTCGTATGATTTGAAATTAAAAAATTATCCTCAAAATTCAGTTTTTAATAGTTCCGTTACAGCATTTGAGAATAAATTGAAAACAGACGAGCAAAGTTTGTCCAATCAAGTAACCATGTTACTTACATTTGGGCAGTTACTTTCTACAACTGGTGGAGCTTCTTCTTTGGATTTAACAAGTAATATTGTAGAGTTGGCAAGTAATCAGTTAAGCAGTTTTGCTCAGCAGATAGATAAAAATTTGAGTTTAAATATTTCTTCGGTAGAGCTCAATTCGGAGTTTGTTAAAAATTTGCAATTGAAATTTTCTTATAATTTTAGTGACAGGCTTCGCTTTACACGAAGTGGCGGAATAAGTAATACATCCAATCAGTCAAATGCTCAAAATCTTATCGGCGATATAGATTTAGAGTACCTTATCAATCGTGATGGAACGCTAAGGCTGAAATCATTTGGGCGTAGTGTGCAAACTTCTTTTGGAAGTGAAGTAAATAGCAAATCGGCCTTTACAAGTGGAGCAAGTATTCTTTATACCAAAAACTTTAATTATTTCTTTAAAAAGAAACCTATAGCACTAGCTCCATCTCCACAAAACGATACTGTTAAATAAAAAAATAATTCCTATAAATCAGTGATTGCTTTGTTTTTTGTGTTTATTCCACGGAGCTGTAGTATTTACAGCCATTTGATAGGCCAAAACAGCCATCAACAGTGTGAATGCAATCAGAATTACTCTAAAAATGTTACGATTACTCATATTTTTACACCTAATATACTGTCTGGCGAATCATAAAAAAGCAGATTGCCATCATTTTTATGAATTTCACTCCATTTTAAATCTATAAATTCGAGTCCTACAACCCCACAAGTTGGCATAGAGCCTATTTCTTCATGGCAAAGAAATTCTGCAATATAGCTAATTGACGGATTATGTCCGACCAACATAACTGTAGATATTTCTTCCGAAAAAGCGTTTATTGCTTCTAAATAATGCTTTGGCGAAGACTCATAAAGTTCCTCTTTTATAGTAATATTTATATCATCTATTTTTAATTGCTCTGTAAAAACTTGTGCAGTCATTTGGGTTCTTTCTGCATTTGAGCTTACAATGAGGTCTATATTTGTCAGCGAACTGGCTAAGTGTTTACCCATTCTTGCGGCATCTATGAATCCATTTGTGGTCAATGGTCTTATCAAATCGGGGCTTACATTTTCAGAAGCTTGAGCGTGGCGTACCAAGTAAATTGTTTTTTTCATTGTTAATTTAGTTTTTTGCTCAATTTATTCATTTTATTGGTTTTAAAAAATACCATAAGTTAAAAAATACAACATAAATACAGCTTTTGTCATTACTTGTTTACCACTCTGCCCAGTTCTTTGGCTAATATTTTGTCGGTTTCTTTGTATTCCATGTATTCTTGCATGAGCAAGTCACTTATTTCGCTATTACTTGCGTTTTTAATCTTTGATTTTACTTCTTTTATTTGTTCGTTATTAATGGCTCTTTTTAGTCTTAACACATTGGTAAATGCCATGTCCATAAGCTTATCCGCTTCTGTAGGCACTATTATTTCATTTTTGAGCCAGCCATCAGAAATTTCATATCTGTCAAATAATAATTCTGTTGCTTTGCTTTGGATTTCTGTCAACTCATGACTTATAAACAAGCTATGAGATGGTTCTACCCCTAAAGCAAAATTATCTCTAAAAATACCTATAATGGTTTTAAAAATAGGTGTTTTGAATTCTATGCCATCTATTTCATTCAGTACATATTGTACCAAAGTTACACCAGGAGCCACTTCGGGGTCTACTTCTTTTGTGCTGTAATTTATAAGCAATCTTACACACTCTTTTTCTTGTAATTCTAAATCGTTTACCGATTTTTTTTCTTCAGTATTCTCGTTTTCTTGGGCTTGAATAAAGGCTAAAAAATCATCATCATGGTTGTTTTCTGATGAGCTTTTCTCTTCAACGTTATTGTTTGTTTGTCCACTCAAGGAAACCCCTTCAGGTAAATCTTTCGATAATTGGGTTTTTGGGATGATTTTATTCTTAGACTTTTCGGCCTGAATTGACTTTTCAAGTACTATTTTTTTTAGTTCATTATTTAAGGTTTGTTCATCAATGCCAAATTTTTCAGAAGTTTGCTTTATGAAAATTGATTTTTTTATCGGGTCAGGAATGAAACTGATACTTTCTACAATTTCGTTTACCAATTTTGCTTTTATAAGCGGATTTCCATCCGATTCGTCTAAGGAAAGTTTGGTTTTGAAAGTGATAAAATCAGTTGCATTATCCTTCAAATGTTTCAAGAAATCTTCTAAACCAACTTTTTTTACATAACTATCAGGATCTTCTCCTGCAGGAAAAGTGACAAGTTTCACATTCATGTCTTCCTTCAAAATCATTTCCATACCACGCAACGAAGCTTTTATACCCGCAGGGTCGCCGTCGTATAGTACAGTAATGTTTTTTGTGAAGCGTTTGATGAGTTTAATTTGCTCGTCTGTAAGTGATGTGCCAGAAGAAGCTACCACGTTGTGTATGCCAGCTTGGTGAAGCGATATTACATCAGTATAACCTTCTACCAAATAGCAATTGTCTTCACTCCTGATTTTGTTTTTTGCTTGAAAAACGCCATAAAGAGAATTTGATTTGTGGTAAACTTCAGTTTCGGGTGAATTGAGATATTTAGGTGAATTTTTATCTGCTTTCAGTATTCTAGCTCCAAAAGCAATTACTTTTCCTGAAATATTATGAATTGGAAAAATTACTCGATTCCTAAATCTGTCAAACCGTTTATTGTCGTCTTTTAAAATTGTAAGACCAGCTTTTTCTAAAATATCAATATTATACCCATTTTCAATTCCATTTTTTGTAAAAGCATCCCAATTGTCTAAACTATAGCCAAGTTCAAAAGTTTTAATAGTTAGGTCAGAAAATCCTCTTTCTTTGAAATAACTATAACCAATTGCTTTACCTTCGTCATTGTTTTTTAGTAAATTTTGATAATAATTGTTAGCAAAATTTAACACTATAAAAAGGCTTTCTCTTTGGTTTTGTTCAAAAAGTTGCTGATCCGTAATCTTAGACTCTTGAATTTCAATGCTGTATTTTTTGGCTAAATGTTTTAATGATTCCAAATAACCCAGCCCTTCTATGTCCATTATGAACCTTACAGAATCACCAGATTTGCCACACCCAAAACATTTATAAATACCTTTGGCAGGAGAGACCGAAAAAGAAGGCGATTTTTCACCATGAAAAGGGCAACAAGCCCAAAGATTGGCACCTTTTTTTTTCAACGAAACATAATCGCCAATCACCTCCGAAATCTCGGCGGTTTGTTTTATTTGCTCAATAGTTTGTTGGTCTATTCTCATCTGAAAATTATGTTAAGCATTATACACACCTTCGAATACTTTTTCGGCAGGACCAATCAAATATATATTTTCAAACTTTTTGGGTGATACTTCATCGAATTCTATCGCCATGTAGCCACCCATTGCTTTTATCGTTACTTTTTTGTCGAAACCAAAAGCAATTTTTGAAGCTATCGCACAGGCGGTTACACCTGTTCCGCAAGCTAAGGTTTCATCTTCAACCCCACGCTCGTATGTTCTTACAAAAAGGGAGTTATTATGTAAAACTTCTACAAAATTCACATTAGTTCCGCCTTTTTCTACATAAGGACTGCCGTAGCGTATTTTTTTCCCTTCTTCCACAATGTTCAAATTTGCCAAATCTGACACAAATTTTACATAATGTGGCGAACCCGTATTTAAGAAAAATGAATCATCTGTGCTGGTAATTTCGGATACATCTATCATTTTAAGCGAAATGTTATCTTTGTAAACCGTTGCAAGATGATGCCCATCTGTAGCTATAAAAGATGTTTCATCGTTTATAAATCCCATGTCATGAGCAAATCTTACCAAGCATCTTCCGCCATTTCCGCACATGCTTCCTTCAGAACCATCAGAGTTGAAATAAACCATTTTGAAATCATAGCCAATTTCATTCTGTAAAAGCATCAATCCGTCAGCACCTATTCCAAATCTTCTGTCGCACAAAAGTTTTACAAAATCTTGGTTGGTGTTGAATGTACGTTCACGGTCATCGATAATGATGAAATCATTACCTGCACCTTGATATTTATAAAATTTTATCATATCCTGTAAGTAAAATATATTTCTCTATTATTATCTAGAGAAATCAATGCATTAATCTCAATTTATTGGTAAAATTAGCCATTTCCTTAGTATCAACTTGATTATTCCATAATAAAATTCAAAAATCAGACTAATTGTTTATTTTTATTTTTTTTTATTCTATCAACATGTTATTACAGATAGTTGTTAGTTATTTATTTTAAAAAAGATTAGGATAATAGATAGAAACATTTATATCTTTGTATTAAATTACAATAAGATTGAAATATGGTTTTAACAGAACGTATAGAAGCTGATAAAATTCTTTCGGCTGTAAATATGCTGAAAGTAATTGCACACCCAGTGCGCTTAGCTATTGTGGACTTACTGTCAGAGAACAAAAGAATGACCGTGCTTGAAATTCAAGAAGCACTTAACTTGGAACAAGCCGTTGCATCACAACACTTGACACTTATGGAGGACAAAGGTGT
Source organism: Pseudarcicella sp. (assembly GCA_017988135.1). GTDB lineage: Bacteria > Bacteroidota > Bacteroidia > Cytophagales > Spirosomataceae > JAGNSI01. The sequence continues at coordinate 840 of JAGNSI010000051.1, read as the reverse complement.
GTTGGTTTCTGAAAAAGTAAGTCGTAACAAATACGTTTCGCTTCGCTATCCGAAAATGAAAAATATTATTATATGTTTAGAAAATTGCTGTAACGAATTTTGATTTTTTTTAAAAAATACATATAAACATATATATCTATTTATTTGTAGTGATTTTGAATTTTATATGTTTTAAAATTTAAAAAATGAGTAAATAAATAAGTATAAATGCATAGGGTTTTTCTAATAATCTTAAATATAATTTTTATCAATTTAAATAATTTGAAATGGAAATTTTAGGTTTTATAGCATCAATTTTTATTGGCATTGCACTTGGTTTAATAGGTGGGGGCGGTAGTATTCTTACTGTGCCAGTATTGGTGTATTTATTTGCACTAGATGCTGTAACTGCCAGTGCATATTCATTGTTTATTGTAGGATTTACAAGTGCTGTAGGTTCGGTATCCTATTTCAAAACTGGTCTTGTAAATATTAAAACGGCAATGATTTTTGGTATTCCATCGGTCGCAGCCATATTTTTCACAAGAACATATATAATACCAGCTATTCCAAAAGAAGTGTTTAGTGTAGGCATTTTTGTGGTTACTAAAAGTATTTTAATGATGTTGCTGTTTGCCCTACTTATGCTTTTTGCCTCGTATAGAATGATTAAAAAATGCAACGATTGTAATGAAATTGATACTCAAATTCCTAAAATCAATATTTTATTAATTTTATTTCAAGGTTTTTTTGTTGGATTTGTTACTGGCTTAGTAGGTGCTGGTGGCGGATTTTTAATTATTCCAACGCTGGTTAATTTATTAAAATTACCTATGAAAATCGCAGTAGGGACTTCATTGT